>DATKSM010000119.1:0-22096 GCA_035531655.1 Solirubrobacteraceae bacterium | reverse complement strand
TGGATCGGGCTCGGCTCCTGGTAGCCGATGTCATGGATTGCGTCGAGGATCGGCCCGGACAGTCCAAGCTCGGTAAAAGTGGTCATCGCCGTACCACCATAGACGGCGGTCGGTAGTCGGGAGCCCCCGCCCCGCCGTCAGGCGCTCTTGGTGTTGGTCGAGACGACGTCGCTCGACGCCCAGTGGCGCACCAGGTCTGGTGCGATCAGCCGCAGCAGCGCCGCCACCCAGTAGTAGCGCGGCACGTAGCGCTCGGGCCTGCCGCCCGGTCCGGCATCGAGGATCGCCTCGGCCACGATCCCTGGCTCGGAGACGAGCGAGCGGGTCAGCGTGCGCGCCCGCAGCTCGGCCTGGGGAAAGCCCTCGGTACTGATGAAGCCGGGCAGCACGTTGCCGACGTGGACGCCGTGTCTCCGCTCCTCCAGATACAGAGAGTCGCTCCAGGCCGCGAGCGCGTTCTTGCTGGCGCTGTAGCCGCCCGTGCCGAGCCGCGCGATCCTCGCGGCGGTGCTGGTGACGTTGACGATCGCGACCGGGGCCTTCAGTGGTCGACCCGCGAAGGTGGCCTGCTGACCAGCGTGGGCGCCGGTACTGGATTCGCTCCCACCCGCCCGCCCCGCGACCACCCCAGTACCGGCAGCCGTACTACGCAGCAGCGGCAGCAGGGCTTCGACGAGCCGCACGGGCGCTTCGAAGTTGACACGCATGTGCTGCTCGACGTTGGCCCAGCCGCCGTCGGCGAAGTCGATCGACCAGCGCGCGCCGGCGTTGTTGACGAGCAGGTTGAGGGCACCAAACCGCTGCTCGACCAGCCCGGCGATCGCGGCGGCCGCGTGCGGGTCGGTGAGATCGGCGGGGCACACGAGCGCGTGATCGTTTCCGAGTTCGTCGGCGAGCGCCGCCAGGCGATCCTCACGCCGGGCGACGAGGATCAGCTGCGTGTCCGGCTCACGTGCGAGCCGGCGGGCCGTGGCCTCGCCGATCCCGCTCGAGGCGCCGGTGATGAGCGCGACGTAGGGCACGGCCCGACTCTATCCCGAACGGCGCCAGATCCGCCCGGCGCTAGCCGGTGCCCTGAGAGAGGACGGCGTTCGGCTCAGAGCCGTCGTAGTGGACGCTCTTGCCGAACGGTAGGTAACGCTTGACAACCACGCAGTAGAAGCGCGTCCCGGTCGGATTGGCGGCGCAGCTGCGATAGACCTCCGGCGGCTGAACCTCGTAGGTGTCGAGGTGCAGCAGGTCGTGCTGGAACTCGGCCGACGCGTGGGCACCGATGTACGCCTCCGCGCGCGCGCTCGCATCCTGGAGGGCGGCGAGGTCGGCTTTGATCACGTCGCGGTGCGCCAGCCCGGCCGCCAATAGCACAATCGAGACCGTGAGCGTTGTCACTGCGCCCGCGTAGTTGCGGGCGACGAGCCGGGGCATGTCAGGACGCAGCCGGCGGACCGCGAACCCGAGTGGGGGGGCGAGCGCGACGATCGCCAGCAGGCTGACGACCACGCCCAGCAGCCAGGATCCGACAAGCGAGGCGCTGTCGCCGGTGAGCGGCAGGGCGTGGACGATCACCGCGTCGGCGAGCGTCAGCACGACGAAGGTCGGCCACAGCCAGGCGCCGCGCAGGCGCCAGCGCAGACGGACCAGTGGACGTGCCGCGTCCATCCTTGAAGCGTACGCGCGACGGGCCGAAGCGAACTGCGGCACGCCCCGGACGCTGCGAGCGAGGGGCCAAAACCACACTGGGGTGTGGTTTTGGCCCCTCGCTCCGCGGTCTACGATCAAGCCATGCCTGCGACTGAGATGTGGGTCTGTGACCTGGGCACGATCGACTATCGCTCCGCGCTCGCGCTGCAGCAGCGCCTGCGCGCCGCGCGCCAGCAGGAGTTGGTCCCCGACACGCTGCTGCTGCTCGAGCACGACCCCGCCGTCTACACGCGCGGACGCCGCTCCGCTCCGGGCGAGCTGACGATGGGCGCAGCCTGGTACGCCGAGCGCGGGATCGAGATCATCGACACCAACCGCGGCGGCAAGGTCACCTACCACGGGCCTGGCCAGTTGGTGGGTTACCCGATCGTGCGTGTCGACGACGTGGTCGCGTACGTGCGCCTGCTCGAGCAGACCTTGGTCGCCGCGCTCGCGCGGGCGGGGATCGACGCCCGCGCCCGTGATCGGGAGGGGCCCGACTACACCGGCGTCTGGGTCGAGAACCGCAAGCTCGCATCGATTGGCGTGCACGTCTCGCGCGGCGTGACCACGCACGGCTTCGCCGCCAACGTCGAGGCGCGCTCGCTCGAACCGTTCACCTGGGTGGTGGCCTGCGGCCTACCGGAGGTGCAGATGACCTCGATCGAGAGCGAGCGCGGGGATCATGACGTCTCGCTGAGCGGCTATGCGCGATTGGTCTCAGACGCCCTGGCCACCGCGCTCGGGCACGCACCGCGGTCGGTCGAGCCGGCCGAACTCGAACAGCACCTCACCGCCGCGTACAGCGTCAGTACCCTTGTCGAGTAGATGAGTGCCACCCGATCACGCTCGAACCCAGGCGGGATCGCCGACGTCCTGACGGTGCTCGGTCCAGAGGTCGAGCCTTATAGGGGTCGCAAGCCGCCTTGGTTCAAGGTGCTTGCCCCAGGCGGTCCGCGTTACCGCGAGCTGCAGTCGATGATCGAGGCCGAGAACCTCAACACTGTCTGCCAGGAGGCCGCATGCCCGAACATCGGCGAGTGCTGGCAGCGCGGCACCGCCACGTTCATGATCCTTGGCGACACCTGCACGAGGCGCTGCGGCTTCTGCAACGTCCGCAGCGGCAAGCCGACCTGGAACGACCCACTCGAACCGGCGCGCGTCGGTCGGTCGGTCGCGCGCATGGGCCTGCGCCACGCGGTCATCACCAGCGTTGACCGCGACGACATGTACGACTACGGCGCGCATGCGTTCGTCGGTGTCATCCGTCAGATCCGCCGGCAGTCGCCGCAGACGAAGATCGAGGTGCTTACCCCGGACTTCCGCGGCCAGGAGATGCCGCTGGCGAAGGTCATTGCCGAGCGTCCCGATGTCTTCAACCACAACGTCGAGGTCGTCCCGCGCCTGTACACAGTCGCGCGCCGCGGCTCGACCTGGGAGCGCTCGAACCGCGTGCTGCGCAACGCCAAGGACATGGGCGGCAACGAGGTGGTGACCAAGTCCGGGCTGATGGTCGGACTCGGTGAGAGCTTCGAGGAGATGCTCGACGCGCTCGGCACGCTGCGCGCCAACCGCGTCCAGGTCGTCACGATCGGCCAGTACCTGCGACCGACCGCGGACCACCTGCCGATCGTGCGCTACTGGCACCCGGACGAGTTCCGCGCGCTCGAAGAGGCAGCCTACGAGCTTGGTTTCGAGCACGTTGCGGCCGGTCCGCTGGTGCGCTCGAGCTACCACGCAGACCAACACGTTGCCCAGAACGAACCCGGCGTCGGGCCGCTGAGGGCGGCCGCGGCCGGCTGATCGCGGACGAGCCATGAGACCACGCCGCCGCACATTCCTGATCGCACTGGTGCTCGTCGCGCTGGCGCTACTCGTTTTCGTCCCCGCAGCGTCGGCCGCGGGCGGCGGCACTGCGGGCTTCAGCGGTGGTGGCGGTGGTTCCGGCGGCGGTGGTGGCGGAGGCGGGAAAGCGTTCTTCCTGTTCCTCATTTTCCGCGAAATCATCGTTCTGACGATTGCGACGCACGGCATCTTCCTGCTTGTGTTGATCGGGTTGTTCGCCGCCTGGTGGATCGCGAAACGCGGTGTCCCAACCTTCCTGATGTTCTGGAGAGCGCACGAACAGCAGGGTCGCGCGCACCGCCGCGAAAGCCGCAAACGCGAGCGTCGCGTCGAGCTGGCTGCCGCCGAGGCCGAGGACGAGAACCCGATCTTCGGACCCGCAGCAGTGCGGGACGGGGCCACGCAACTCTTCGCGGACATCCAAAGCGCCTGGTCGGCCGACAATCGCGTTACCCTGCGCGGGCTTATCACACCGGAGTTACTGGTCGAGTGGGAGCGGCGCCTGGACGACTTCGAACGCAAGGGCTGGCGCAACATGGTCGAGCCCGTCGGACCGCCCAAGGTCGAGTACGTCGGCATCCTGCGCCGCGAGCGCGGCGACGACGACTTGGACCGGGTCGTGGTGCGAATCGAGGCAAAGGTGCGGGATTACGTCGTCGACTCCAGCGGCCGGCACATTAAGCGCGACGGCCAGTTCACGGAGTCGATGCGGATGCGCGAGTACTGGACGCTCGAGCGCCGAGGCGAACATTGGGTGCTGGCCTCGATCGAGTCGGGCGCCGAAGGCGAGCACGCGCTCAAGGACAAGATCGTCCAGACCCACTGGTCCGACGAGCAGGCGATGCGTGACGATGCGCTGGTCGAGGGCGCGGTCGCAGACGCCGCGCCCGCAGGCTTCAAGGTCGCACAGCTCGCGGATCTGCAGTTCAGCGGCGACGCTCGTGCGGCGGCACTGGACCTGAGCCTCGCCGATGCGCGCTTCGGGCCGGACATCCTCGAGGTCGCGGCGCGCCGCGCAGTGGCCGCCTGGACCGAGGCTGTCGACGGCTCCGACGCTGAGTTGCGCAAGGTCGCCACCCCCGACGCGATCCAGGAGCTGCTCCATCCAGGCGACCCCAGCGGCCACACGCGCGTGGTCGTGCGGGGCGCGCAGGTCCAGCGCATCCGCATCGTCGCACTCGACGCCGGCGCAGATCCGGCGACGATGACGGTCGACGTCGACCTTCGCGGCCGCCGTTACATCGAGGACCGCGACACCACCCGGGTGCTGTCCGGCAGCTCTGTCCGGCCTGTCGGCTTCACGGAGCGCTGGACGCTCGCCGTCACCGGCGAGACTGACGAGCCGTGGCGGATCGTGTCGGTGCAGACGCCGGCCGTTCGGGCCTGACCCGTTCCGCCTGACCCGTTCCGGCCTGACCGTCTCCGCAGCCGACGCAGCTCGCGAGTTCGAACGCAGCGTCGCGGCTACTGCACCACGAGCGCGTCGTCCGGCGGCGTGACATCCGCCAGCGAGGCAGCCGCCTCGGCCCGGGCGCGGAGCGTGCGCACAGCCATCATGCCCGCCGCCGCGACGACAAAGCAGGCGACCGCTCCGACCCCGAGCCCCGCGCGAGCGCCGTACGCGGCCATCACGGCGCCGACGATCGGGCCTCCGATCGGCGTCGAGCCCTGGAAGGAGACGAACCAGAGTGCCATGACGCGGCCGCGCATCTCGGGCGCTGAACGCAACTGCAGGGTGGCATTCGTCTGCGACATGAAGGCGACGCTCGCGCCGCCGACAAGCCCCAGCGCGACCAGCTCGAGCGCGAGATTGGGGGCGATCGCGCTCAGTGTCATCGCGATGCCAAAGGCGAACGCGGCCAGGATCAGCGGCAGCGCGCCGACCTTGCCCCGGGTCGCGACAGCCAGCCCGCCGACCACCGCGCCCGCGCCCATCGCCGCCGTCATGAAGCCGTAGCCGGCAGAGCCGACGTGCAGTCCTTGCGAGGCCATGTACGGGAGCGACACCTGAAACTCATAAGCAAGGCAACCGACGAGCGCCGCCATCACCAGCGGCAGCGCCAGCCCGGGCTCGTGGCGGACGTAACGGAGACCGTCACGGAGCTGGCCCTTGGCGCGCAGCGTGGGCGTCACAGGACTGAGCGCCGTCCTGTCCATCCGCGTCAGCGAGCTGATCACGGCGAGGAAGCTGACTGCGTTGAAGAGGAAGCACCAACCAGTTCCTACCGCGGCGATCGTCAGGCCTCCGATGGCGGGGCCCACGACCCGTGCCACATTGACCATCGTCGCGTTGAGGCTGACCGCGTTGCGCAGGTGCTCGGGACCGACGAGCTCGAGCATGAACGACTGGCGTGCTGGGTTCTCGAACGCGTTGTTGATTCCGAGCATGAACGCGAGCACGCCGATCTCCCAGACGTGCACGAGATGCGTGACCGTGAGCAGTCCGAGAATCAGCGCCTGCACGCCCATCAACGCCTGAAGGGCGATCATCACCCTGCGCTTGTCGACGCGGTCGGCGATGACGCCGCCGTACGGTCCGAGCACCAGCACCGGCAGCGTCTGCAGCGCGACGATGACGCCGAGCATCGGTGCGGAGTGTGTGAGCGTCAGCACCAGCCACGACTGGGCGGCCATCTGCATCCAGGTGCCGACCAGAGAGGTCGCCTGCCCGCCGAGGTAGAGCCGGTAGTTGAGAACCTCGAGCGCCGCGAAGGTGGTGCTGGAGACGCGCCGTATCAGCGGGCTCACGTGCCGCGCCGACGGAGGTGCTCAGCGAACTGCTCGAGCGCCGGCAGCGCCTCCTCGATCAGCTTGCGATCCTCGTTCGGGAGTCGCGCGAGCGCCGCCTCCACGGCCCGCGTCCGCTGCGCGCGAATCTCCGCGGCCAGCTCGCGACCCGCGGCGGTGGCGTCGAGCCAGGCCGAGCGGCGGTCAAGGTCGTCCGCTGTGCGCGTCACCAGGCCATCCTGTGCGAGGTTGGCGACCGTGCGCGACAGCAGCGTCGGGTTCAGCCCCTCCTGCTCGGCAACATCCGACAGGCGTATCGGTCCATTGCGGACCGTGTTGAGCAGCACGGCCACGCGGGTCGGGGTGAGGTCGGCCGCGAGACCGGCCTCAGTCGTGCGCAGCACACGAGCAAGGCGCCCGAAGACGATCCGCAATCGCTGTGTCGTCTCCGTGTCGAGCCCTGCCGCCATTTGCCTGCCTGTTGATACTTGCTTGCCAGCAAGCATCTTAGCAGGCCGGTGGATCAAACCGCGATGCCCGCTTCGTGCGGTTGCTCGGACATGGGTGCCCCGGCCGCCATCGGCGAATCGTGGAAGTCACGCTGCCGGATCGTCGTGAACGCGATCACCATGCCCACAAAGGCGATACCGGCACCGACGAGCAGGATCGTGTTGAGCGCGTCGACATAGCTGACCTTGGCGGCGCCGATCAACAACCCCCGTGTACTTGCGGGCACGCGGCCGACGGCACCGCGCAGCCCGCCGGCGCCGATCGCAACCGCGAGTGCATGGGAGTGCGCGGCCAGTGGGGTGCCGCTGAGGTGCGCCACCACCTCTGACCTGATCCTGCTGATGAGGATCGTGCCGAGGCTCGCGACGCCAGTGGCGATCCCGACCTGACGTAGGGTGGAGTTGATGCCCGAGGCCATGCCGGCGCGCTCGGGTGGAACCACCGCGACCGCCGTCGAGGCCAGCGGGACGTTGATCAGCCCGGAGCCGATGCCGGCGAGGATGAAGCCCGGGAGGAAGTGCGTCCAGTGGTCCGTCGCGGTCAGCCCGCGCATCAGCATCAGCCCGGCGACCACGAACGCGAAGCCGACTCCGATCAGCGCCCGGATCGGCACTTTGGTCGTCAGCCGCCCCGCGACGCCGGCGATCAGGAATATGGCGCCGGTCAACGGCAGGAAGCGCAGGCCCGCAGCCAGCGCCGAGTAGCCGAGCAGGTTCTGGAAGTAGATGATCAGATAGGTCAGCAGCGAGAAGATGGAGGCCGACACGGCCCAGGCGGCTACCAGGCCGCCGTTGAAGGCCGGAACTCGCAGCAGCTTGAGGTCGAGCATCGGCTCGCGCACGCGCAGCTCGATCACCACGAAGGTAACCATCAGCACGGCGGCCGCAATCAGCGATCCCAGGACCTGCACCGAACCCCAGCCCTCCGCCTGACTGCGGATCAGGCCGAACACGAGCCCCGCGAGCGCGAGGCTGAAGCTGATGAAGCCCGCCATATCGGGGCGCGGAGCACCCGGCAGCTTCGATTCGTCGACGCGGCGCAGCGTGACCGCCAGCGCAAACACGCCGATCGGCACATTGACGAAGAAGATCCAGCGCCAGCTCAGGCCGCTTGTGATCGCGCCGCCTAGCACCGGACCCACGGCGATCGCAACACCGGTGATGGCGCCGAACACCCCGAATGGGACCCCGCGCTCGCGCGGTGGGAACGCCTGTGCCAGCAGCGCGAGCGCCGTCGCGAACATGATCGCGCCGCCCACTCCCTGGAGCGCTCGCGACAGTGACAGGAAGACTGAGCTCTGCGCGACACCGCATAGGGCCGAGCCGAGCGTGAACACGACGATCCCGGTCGCGAACACCCGGCGCCGGCCTGCTAGATCCGCGATCGAGCCGGCGGTGAGCAGCAACGCCGCCAGGGTCAGCGCGTAGGCGTCGATCACCCACTGCAGATCGGAGAGGTTCGCATTGAAGGCGCGCTCTATCTGCGGTAGCGCCACGTTCACGATCGTGACGTCGAGCAACAGCATGAAGACACCTGTGCACACCGCCATCAGCGTCCACCATTTGCGGGCCATGGTCACCTCTACGGGTCCGAGTATTATTGAGTGCGCGCTCAGAATATCATGGTTACTGAGTATGCGCTCAAGAATTTCTTGCCCTCAGAGGCTACGCTTGCCAACCTCGAGATGACAGCTACCGAAGAACCACCCAGACGTAGAGGGCGCCCGGCATCAGGCGCCCACGAAGCCATCCTCGAGGCCACCCTCGCGATTTTGCGTGAGCACGGCATCGCCAACCTGACGAGCCGCGAGGTCGCGGCGCGTGCGGGCGTTTCGGACGCGAGTGTCTACTACCACTTCGGCGACCGAGCCGGGCTCCTGCAGGCGGTCTTCGAGCACGGCATGAAGCCGCTCAAGTTCATGTTCGGGTTGGACTCCGAGACGATGGATCCGCCAACGGTGCTCCGCGGCGCATCCGGCGCCCTCGAACGCTTTTTCGATGAGGTCCTTCCCGTTCTGCTCGCCGCCCAAGCCGACCCTGAGTTGCGCGCCGCGCTCGCCGGCTACGTCGAGGCCAAGGACCTCGGTCCGCACAAGGGCGTGCAGATGCTGGGCGCATACCTGCGGGCAGAGCAGGCTGCGGGCCGTGTCAACCCTCACGCCGACCCGGACGCGATCGCCCTGCTCGTGATCGACGCCGCCTTCGGCCGAGCCGCCCGACGGCAGATGCTCCTGCACCACAGCAATGAGCCACTGCCATCGAGCGATGCGCTGCTCGCCGAGATCAACCGCCTGCTTCGCTGATCAACCGCCTTGCTTCGCTGATCAACCAACCGCCGAGTTCAGGCGATCGATCGCGGCATTGAGCGTCGCCGATGGCCGCATTGCCGCCGCAACGAGATTCAAATCAGGGTGGTAATAGCCACCGATCTCGACCGGCTGCCCCTGGACCTCGGCCAGCTCGGCGACGATCTGCTGTTCGTCGGTCGCGAGTCGCTCGGCGAGCGGCTTGAAGCGCTCAGCCAACTCGGGATCATCAGTCTGCGCCACCAGCTCCCGCGCCCAGTAAAGGGCGAGATAGAAGTGACCGCCGCGGTTGTCGAGCTCACCGACTCCGCGCATCGGCGACCTGCTCTCCTCGAGCACACTGCCAGTCGCACGATCGAGCGTGGCCGCGAGCACCTTCGCGCGGGCGTCGCCGGTCTTCTCCGCCAGCAGCTCGAACGACACCGCCAACGCCAGGAACTCTCCGAGCGAGTCCCAGCGCAGGTGGTTCTCCCTGACGAACTGCTGCACATGCTTGGGGGCGGATCCGCCGGCGCCCGTCTCGAACAGGCCGCCCCCGTCCATCAAAGGCACGATCGAGAGCATCTTTGCGCTGGTGCCGAGTTCGAGGATCGGGAACAGGTCCGTCAGGTAATCGCGCAGGATGTTGCCGGTGACGGCGATCGTGTCCAAACCCGCGCGAGCACGGGCCAGCGTGAAGCGGGTCGCCTCGGCCACCGGCAGGATCTCGATCTCGAGCCCCTCGGTGTCGAGCGCGTCGAGCGCGGGGCGAACCTTCTTGAGCAGCTCGGCATCGTGCGCGCGGGTCTCGTCCAGCCAGAATACGGAAGGCGCACCGGTGGCCCGAGCGCGCGCCACGGCGAGGCGGACCCAATCCTGTACGGCTGAGTCCTTGACCTGGCAGGCGCGCCAGATGTCACCCGGAGCCACCTCATGCTCGATCAGCACGGGGTGGGTGGGGTCCGCTACATCGACGATGCGCACCCGTCCGGAGCCCTCGACTTCGAATGTCTTGTCGTGCGAGCCGTACTCCTCGGCCGCCTGCGCCATCAGACCGACGTTGGGCGTCGTGCCCATCGTCACCGGGTCAAAGGCGCCGTGCAGCCGACAGTCGTCGAGCGTCTCGGCGTATAGGGAAGCGTAGGTGTGGTCGGGGATCACGTACTTGGTGTCCTGCTGCTCACCGCGCGAGTTCCACATCTGTCCGGACGCGCGGATCGCGGCCGGCAGCGACGCATCGATGATCACGTCGCTGGGCACATGTAGGTTCGTGATCCCGCGGTCGGAGTCGACCATCGCCAGGCCGGGGCCATCCACCGGGTAGGTGATCTCGGTCCCCTCCGGCAACGCGCCGAGCCCGTCGTTGGGGTTCCAGCCCGGTGCGCTCAGGCCCGGGAAGAACGCCCTGACCGCGTGCCCGAACAGGATCGGGTCGGACACCTTCATCATCGTCGCCTTCAGGTGCACCGAAAACAGGACGTCCTTCGCCTTCGCGTCGGCAATCTGCTCGGCCAGGAAGGCGTCGAGCGCCGCGGCGCGCATCACGGCACCGTCGAGGACCTCCCCCGCGAGCAGCGGGAAGTCCGGCTTCAGCACGGTCACCGATCCGTCCTCGGCGACGTGCTCGATCCGCACGGTCGTGGGCGCGGCGACGGTCACCGCCAGCTCGGTCGAGCGGAAGTCCCCGTCGTTCATCGTCGCCACGTGCGAGGAGGAATCAGTCGACCAGGCGCCCATCGAGTGCGGGTGCTTGCGGGCATAGGCCTTCACCGACGCCGGAGCGCGACGGTCCGAGTTGCCCTCGCGCAAGACCGGGTTCACAGCGCTGCCCTTGACCCTGTCGTAGCGGGCGCGGACGTAGCGCTGCTGGTCGGTCGCGGGATCATCCGGGTAGTCAGGGACCGCGTAGCCCTGCTCCTGGAGCTCCCTGATCGCCGCCTTCAGCTGCGGGACCGAGGCGCTGATGTTCGGAAGCTTGATGATGTTGGCCTCGGGCGTCTTGGCGAGCTCGGCGAGCTCTGTGAGGGCGTCGGCGGTGAACTGCTCAGGCTCCAGCCCCTCGGGAAACAGAGCGAGGATGCGGCCCGCCAGCGAGATGTCACGGGTTTCGATATCGATGTCCGCGGCAGCCGCGAAGGCGCTGACGATCGGCAGCAGCGACGCGGTCGCAAGCGCCGGCGCCTCGTCGGTGTAGGTGTAGATAATTTTCATAGCTAAGCGGGACGTTAGCTCGCGGGGAATAATCAAGCTCCGATGCTCGCGCTCACACAGCCAATCGTGCATGCTTCCGGCGCCCGTCCGCTGACGGGCGCCATCGTCGGGATCGATCCCGGGCACAACGGCCGTAGCTACAGCGATCCGACCTTCATCAACCACCTGATCTGGAACGGCCGCGAGCTCGAGACCTGTGACACAACCGGGACGGAAACCGACGGGGGCTACACCGAGGCGCAGTTCAACTGGAACGTGGCGGGTTACCTGACCGCTGATCTTGAGGCTGAGGGCGCGAAGGTCGTGCTGACGCGGCACAGCAATGACGGTGTCGGGCCCTGTGTGAACACGCGCGCCCGCATCATCGACAGGGCGCACGCGAATGTGGCGGTCGACATCCACGCCGACGGCGGGCCGCCGTCCGGGCGCGGGTTCGCGATCCTCGAGCCTGTGGCCGACAAGACCAACGCGAAAGTCATCGCGGCATCGGATCGGTTTGCGCGGATCCTGCGCTCCCGCTTCGAATCAGGCACCGCGATGCCGGTCTCCACCTACGACGGCGTCGACGGCCTGCAGCCGCGCAACGACCTCGCCGGGCTCAACCTGACGACCGTCCCCAAGGTCCTAATCGAGTGCGGGAACATGCGCAACGCAACGGACGCAAAGCTGCTGGTCAGCTCGTCGTTCCAGAAGCGGGCGGCGGCGGCGATCGCCGCCGCGATCACGAAGTTCCTGGGTCGCTGACCCGAACTTTCGACGTACGGTGACCGTCCTGCGCCCTGTACGTCGGAAGTTCGCCCGCGACTGAGACAAACTCGCGCACGCGTCAGAGCCGCGCAACCATCGACCGGCCCGCTTGCCGGCCGCTGAACAGGCACCCGCCGAGGAACGTTCCCTCCAGGGCGTTGTACCCATGCATGCCGCCGCCGCCGAAACCGGCGGTCTCGCCCGCCGCCCAGAGCCCGGCGAGCGGCTCGCCGTCGGCGTCGAGCGCGCGCGCCTCGAGGTCGGTCGCCAGACCGCCGAGCGTCTTGCGCGTCAGGATGTGGAGCTTGACGGCGATCAGCGGTCCGGCCGCGGGATCGAGGATCCGATGCGGCGCGACGACGCGGCTCACACGGTCGGGCAGATAGCGGCGCGCTGCGCGAATCGCCATCACCTGCAGGTCCTTGCCGTAGGGGTTGGCGACCTGACGATCGCGCGCGACGAGCTGGCGCTCGAGCTCCTCGTACCGGAGCAGCGGCTCCTCGGTCAACCGGTTCATGCCCGTCACCAGCTCGCGCAGGTTGTCGGCAACGACGAAGTCCTCGCCGTGGTCCAGAAAGGCCTGGACCGGCCCGGGCACATCCGGCAATAGCCGCGAGCGCACGGTCGCCTCGACGTCCTTGCCGGTGATGTCGGGGTTCTGCTCCGAGCCCGACAACGCGAACTCGCGCGCGATGATCCGGCGGTTGAGCACGAACCAGGTGTGGTCGTAACCGGTGCGCCCGATGTGGGCGAGCGTGGCGACCGTGTCAAAGCCCGGAAACAGCGGCGCCGGCAGGCGCCTGCCGGTAGCGTCGAACCACATCGAGGACGGCGCCGGCAGGATCCGGATCCCGTGGTTCTCCCACACCGGGTCCCAGTTGCGGATGCCCTCGGTGTAGTGCCACATGCGGTCGCGGCCGATCCAGCTGGCGCCGGCGCGCTCGGAGATCTCGAGCATCCGTCCGTCGGTGCTCGCGGGCACACCCGCGACCATGTCGCGCGGCGGCGAGCCGAGCCGCTCCGGCCAGTACCTGCGTACCAGTTCGAGGTTGCCGCCGATGCCGCCGCTTGAGACGAGCACCGCACCGGCCCGCGCCCGGAAGCGTCCGACGACCTCCCGCGAGCTCGCCTGACCCCGCCCGGCGAGCGACCGCGCCAGGACGGCGCCGCTCACGCCGACAACGTGACCGTGCTCGACCAGCAGCTCGTCCACGCGGTGGCGAAAGGCGAGCTGCACGAGCCCCCGTTCGACAGCCATGCGCACGCTGCGCTCGAACGGCTCGACGACCGCCGGACCAGTGCCCCAGGTCAGGTGGAAGCGAGGCACCGAGTTGCCGTGAGCGAGCGCATCGCCGCCACCGCGCTCGGCCCATCCGGGACTGGGCATCACGCGCAGTCCCAGCGAGCGCAGCCAATCGCGCTTCTCGACCGTGGCGAACTCGACGTATGCGCGCGCGAACCGCCGGCAGTGCTCATCCTCGGGCCGGTCGAAGCCGGCACTCCCCAACCAGTCCGACCAAGCCAGTTCGAACGAGTCATGGATTCGTGCCCTTCGCTGCTCCGGCGAGTCCACCAAAAACAGACCGCCGAGCGACCAGAACGCCTGCCCGCCGAATGATGCCTCCGGCTCCTGCTCGAGCAGCAGCACACGCTTGCCGGCGGCCACGAGCTCGGCCGTGGCCACCAATCCCGCCAACCCGCCGCCGACGACGATCGCGTCGGCGTGCAACTGCGAGTCGCTCACGCTCGCGAAGTCAACCGAGCAGGGCCTACAGCCCGGTCGGGTGGAGGATCCGGTTGAACGTCTTCAGGTAGCCGCGGTTGGGGTCCATGATCTGGTGAACGTCGGCGCCACCGCCGTTGGCCGTGCTGCCGCCGCTCTCCCACCACTGACCGTCGAGGTCGATGATCACGTGCTCGTCGTTATTGGTGGTGTCGGCGCTGGGGACCAGCTTGGTGAGGTGCACCGTCGTCCACTGCCCGACCCACCTCGGCAGCTGAATCGAAACTGTGTTCGCGTTGGCCTGCCTCCCCCTGACCACGTGCACGCCGGCGGCGTCAGGGTTCTTCGCCTGCTTGATCGTGATGATCTTCTTCTTCTTGACCCAGACCCTGACGGTGGCGATGGTGCGGTCGTAGATCGTGACGTACTTACCGCGGCCATTGGCGATCCCGGCGAGCCCCGGCAACGTCTGGGTCGTCTGCGGACCGCCGAGGTAGCCGGCAGCGTGGAGCACCTCCGACACGAAGCCGGAGCAGTCGTACCCGGATCCGACGACCCATGCGGGACTTCCGTGGCCGCCGCCCCACAGGTAGGGGATGCCGTTGAGCAGATGCGCCTCGGCGCGCATGGCAACGAGCTTGACCATCGGCCCGGCGGTTGGAGTAACCGCGGAGCTGCCGATTGACTGCGCGAGCGTCAGCACCGCCTGCTCTGAAGCGGCGGCGTCCCCCATGTACTTGTAGACGGCCGCGGCAGGGCTCTGGGCGACACCGTCGGCCACGAGCTGCCTCGCGTCCGAGACCAGTGTCGCGCTGGGCTGTGAAGCGGCGACGAGCGCACTCGAGAGCACGTTGCTGTTGACGGCCCGCTGGCCGTCAACACCCGCAGCCGCAGTGGCGGTCCGGGCAGCCGGCGCCGATGCGCCCGCGAACGCGTTCGTGTAGCTGCCCTGGATGTACTCGAGCGCTGCCAGCATCGGCCACGGGATCGAATAGCGGTTGCCCAATCTCCGATACAGAGCAGCCAGATAGGTCGGTGGCACGTACGGGGAGCTCCCGTCGGCGACCTGCGTGACCTGGGCGGGCGTGAATTCGTGCGCGGAGGAGTGCGGAGCCCGGGCAACGTCGGCATGCACGCGCCGCAGGACGATCGCGCTGCCACCGCCGGCGACGGTCAGCCGCACACCGGTGTGCGTGACGGCGGAACCGGCGCCTGTGAGCGTCGGGATCGTGCGCGACCGGACCCGGGATGGGGCGCTCAGCGCCACCGCCGGCACGTTCAACGCCACGGCGTGATGGCCCGAATCGCGGGTGAGGGCGAACGCCGGCACCGCGACCAAGACCGCGACGGCGAGCGCGATCAGGCCGACGCGCAGGCCCGGCCAGGTCGCGAAGCCGACCCACGCGCGGGCGCCGCCGGAGGCAGGCCGAAGCTGCGGCAGGATCTGCAGCGACGGGACCGGAGGGCCGTCAGGTGGCTGGCGTGTCGATGGCTGGCGCGGCATCGCGACTTTCAATCTCGGCGAGTTGGTCGCCGATTGCAACTCCTGTACGTGAAATTTCTCCGGCCGCCAGCTCGAGGATGTTGCGAGACCCCTTGGCGGCACGCGCCCGCCATGGCGGGATCCGCTCGGCCAAGCCCACTACCCGCAGATCCCTGTCCATGAACACTGCATCGAACTCGAAGCGCATAAAGGCACTGTGAATTGATGACTCACCGCGCAACAGCATCCCGCTTCCCGCGGACAGGGAGGCGCGGCCCAGCAGGCCGCGCATGCGGCGCCAAAGCGTGTCGGCCACCTCGGTTCGCCCACACAAAACACTGTCGCCGCGGGAGCGGTTGACGATCGTCAGGCTCATCGCTCAGCGGCCCGCGAGTTCCCGCTTGAGCACTTTGCCGGTGGGGTTGCGCGGCAGCTCGTCGATGAACTCGACCTCACGCGGAACCTTGTAGCGAGCGAGGTTGTCTCGCACGTATTGCTTGACTTCCTCCTCGGTCAGCTCGATACCCGCGCGTCGCACGACGAAGACGCTCAGGCGCTGGCCGAACTTCTCATCGGGAACTCCGACGGCGGCCGCCTCGAGCACCCCCGGGTGTGAGTGCAGGAGGTCCTCGACCTCTCGCGGAAACACGTTCTCGCCGCCGGAGATGATCATCTCGTCGTCACGGCCGTCGATGAACAGCCGCGCCTCCGTGTCGAAATGGCCGACATCACCGGATGAGATGAGCCCGCGGATCCGCTCCTTGTCACCGCCGCCGGTGTAGCCCTCGAACTCGATCATGTGGCCGACGAAGATGCGTCCGGTCTCACCGGTCGCAAGCTCCTCCCCCTCCGTTCCGAGGATCTTGACGACCGCGCCGCGTACCACGCGGCCGACGGACGCGGGCGCCGCCTCGAGGTCAGCCGGGGTCGCAATCGTCGCGTACGCGATCTCGGTGGAGCCGTAGAGGTTGTAGAGCACCGGACCGAAGGCGGCTTGCGCGCGGCGGGCCAGATCGCTGCCGAGCTGCGAGCCGCTCAGGTAGATGATCCGCAGGTGCGAGAGGTCGCGGCTGCCCCACGGCTCGGGTGTGAGCGCGAGCACGCGCTGCAACATCACCGGCACGATCACCCAGGTCGTCACCCGGTTCCGGGCGAGGCTGTCGAGCGTTTCGGCGGGCGCGAAGCGGCGCTGCAGCACGAGCGTCGCGCCAAGCCCGACCTGCAATAGGCCCTGCGTGAAGCCAAGCGCATGGAACATCGGCGCCGAGATCTGGGCGACGTCGCCGGAGCGAAACGGAACCTTACTGAGCGGACCCCCGATCGGCGATAGCGAGAACGGCACATCGCGACCGGCGCCCTTCGGCGTGCCGGTGGTGCCGCTCGTGAGGATCACAAGGCGCGGGGCTCGGGCGGGCTTCGGCGGCAGGCGGGCGGGCGTCGAGGCGATCAGCGCGTCGAGCGTGTCGCTTTCGTCTTGACGGCTGTCGAGCCACGCGCGGAAGCGCCCGCGAGGCAGTTCGAGGTCGGCCATCAGCGGTTCGAACTCCTCGTCGTAGACGAACAGGTCCACGCCCTCTCGGCTTGCCACCTCGCGCACCTGCGGGCCCGAGAAGCCCGTGTTCATCAGGACGATCCGCGCACCGCATCTGGCCGCGGCGAACAGCGCCTGGAGGAATCCACGATGGTTGCGGGCCATGATCGCGACGCCGTCACCGGGCTTCAGTCCACGCTCGAGCCATGCGGTCGCAATCGCGTTCACGCTGTCGTCGAGCTCGCGGTATGTCAGCTCACCGTGCTCGTCGATGACCGCCGGCTGCTCTGGATGGCGAATCGCCGCGATAGCGACGCTGGCGCCCAGCATCCCGTAGTCGTTGAACGCCCTGACGAGCTGCGCCAGTCGACGCGGCGGCTCGATCCCGATCATGCCACGGCGAAAGCAATAGCCGAGGTAATACGCTTCGTTGCCGAGTCGGCCGGCGAGCCGCTGCGCCTGCGCGCGCAACTCCTCGCTGGGCAGAATCGACTTCATGGGGCCAAGTTATCGGGTGTCAGCCCGGGCCGCGCGGTCACAACTTTTCGGCGGGCGCCGACGCGAGACACCCGCGCCCGCGTCAGCCGGTGCCGCTGGGGATCGGCGTCTTCGTCGACGTGGTCTTGGTGGTCGTCGGCTTTGTCGTCGTGGTGGTCGTCGTCTTCGTGGACGTGCTGGACGCAGCCTTGACGACCCCGTAGGTCACGGTGCCGCGGTTGTCAACCTCGACACAGAGCTTCGTGTTGCAGGCGATCTGGCTGATCGTCGCCTGCGATGCCTTCTTCAGAGGCTTCGCCACGCTCCAGCCACCACGCACCGGCGTCGAACTCGTGTACGCGTTCGAGGCGCTGTCGACGGCCACGCAGAAGTTGCGCTCCGGACAGCTGACGCCATCGACCAGTCCGGCGCCCTGCTCCGGCGGGTCGGAGCCGATCGCCGAGCCGATCCAGGCGCTGGCGCCCAGCGCCGGGCTCGATGACGCGCTGGCAAGACCGGCACCGGCGTTGCCGTAACCGACGCCGATGCAGAGCTTCAAGCCGTTGCAGGTGAGTGCTGCCATCACGGCAACGCTGCCGCTGAGCGAACCCGCCGCCTTCCAGGCGCTGGTGCCGCCCGTCGGGTCGATTGAATAGAAGCGCTCACTACCGCCGATCACGCAGAGAGTCGCCGAGGCGCATGCGGCCGAAACGAGCGTCACGCCGTTGGCCACGGTCGCGAGCGTCCAAGCGCTGGCCGGGCCTGTGGGGTCGGTCGTGTAGGCGACCTGCCCGTTCGCGGCGTTGTCGACGGCGATACACAGCTTGGTCGTCGGGCACGCGACCGCGGAGAAGCCGGCGTACCCGCCGCCAGGCTGCATCGCCGTGTCCACCCGCACCGGTTTGCTCCAGCCCTTGACACCGCTGAGCGGCTTGGTCGCGTGCATCACGTGACCGGAGGCGTCGACGGCGACGCACATGCTCGTCGACGGGCACGCGATCGAGGTGATCGCGTTGCCGGCGTCGATCGTCCCCCGGCGCCATCCCTTCGCGGGGCGCGAGGGATGCGCCGTCACCCAGACGTTCCCCTTGGGGTCGCCGGCGACGCACAGAAGCGCCTTGCTTTTGCTCGTGGGCTTCGTGCCCGTGGTGGTTGTGCCAGTGGTCGTGGTGCCCGTGGGTGCGCAGGCGACCGACAACAGTGCGCCGCCCTTGCTCGGGTTCTCCAGCAGAGCGGACCTGGTCCACTTCATCGAGTAGGACGTGGCGGCGCTCGCGAACGCCGGCAGCGACATGCACGCGACGAGCACCGCCAGCAGTGGGAGCGCCCGGGTCGGGCCTATCAGTTTTGAGCTCATCGACAGCAAGAAGTGCGTAGTTCTAGCAGCCGAAATGGCGGATTCGGCAGCAAAGCGTGCAGAACGACGGCCGCCACCCGCGGCTTGTTGGGACTGAAACCCGCGGAACCGTAAAAGGTTGCGCCAGCGACTTAAGGTACCGCAAGGCCGGCTGCCGCCGCCGCGGTGTCGGTCGCGTCCACCAGCTCGTCGAGCGCTGCCCACAGCGCCCGGCTGAGCAGCTGCGGCCGCGCCCGCGCAAGCTCGCGGTTGAGCGTGCGCAGCGGTGGGAACGGTCGCTGCTCGTCGTCCCGCAGCGCGGCCGTCAGCGAAGACAGCGCCTCACCGAGACCGGCCTGCAGTGGCGCGAGCGGCGCCAGCGGGCGTGGATCGGGCATCGTCGAGGTGTCCAGGCGCAGGACGTGCGCGCCGCGGACGACGCGCCGCAGCGCGGCGAGCGTGGTGGCCGCCGTCTCGAGGTCGGTGTCACCGCGGTGCGGCTCGCTGCGTGCCAGCCCGATCGCCGCTTCGGCGTCCATGAACGCGACACGCGCCTCGCGCGCGAGCGTTCGCAGCTGCGTCTCCGGTAGTCGCCGGCCGGTGGTCAGCCCGGTCAGCACGGCGTCGAGATAGGTGTGCTGGGCATCCACCAGCTTGGCCAGCAGCGGGCCGGCCGAGAGCGCCGACCACGTGGGCCATAGCGCATATGCGACCAGGCCGATGGCGCCGCCGATCGCGGTGTCGATCCCGCGATCGAGGGCGGTCTGTACCGAGTCGGGCGCCACCGCGTGTAGCAGGAACACGATGACCGCGGTGAGCAGCGCTGTGCCGGCAGCGAAGCTCGCGGGGAAAACTGCGTACGTGCAGTACGCAAGGATCGCCACGACCGCGACGACACCCCAGCCGCCGGGGTTGATCGCGACGGCGATCAGCGTCGCGATCACCACCCCGACAAGGGTCCCGAGCATCCGCTCGGCACCGCGCGTGAAGGTGGCGCCGAAGCCTGGGCGCAGCACGGTGGAAGCGGCCACCACCGCCCAGTACGCGCGCGGCAGCGCAACGCGCTGGACCAACAGCTCCGTCAGCGCGACCACGACCGCTAGCCGCAGCGCGTGGCGTCCAGCCGCCGTATGCAGGCTCGCGCCGGCACGCATCCGGTCGATGTCGAGGGCGAGCTGGCCGCCGATCCTCTGGGTGCCGCGCGTGGGTCGGCCAACCAGGGACACGGGGCCACCTCGACCCGGTGCGCGCAGGGCGGCGGCCAAGCGGGCTGCTGCCGTCACCTGCCCGATCAGCGCCGCCAGACGTTTGTCGCGTGCCGACGATGACAGCGGCTCGCGCGCGGAGCCCCACTCGCTCAGTTCGGCTGCCTCCGCCGGCAACTCGGCCAGCGCCGGCGCGTCACCCTCGATCGCTGCGACCGTCAGCGCCAGCAGCTCGCGGATGCGCGCGAGCGCATCGGCGACGTCCTGCGCCGAGTTCTGGGCAACCGCCGGATCGGTGCGGCGCTCGTGCGCCAACAACGCGCTGAAGCCGATCAGCTCGAGCCGGATGCGGCGGCCCTCGCCGACGAGTCCGGCGAGCGCGTTGCGGTCGGGATCGGCGAACAACGCCGGCGCGGCGAGCACCTGATCGGCGTCGTCGAGCGCCGTCGCAACCGGGATCGACGACGGCGTGACGCCGGCGGTGAATGCGGCCAGCGCGCGGTATGCCGCTGCCAGCGCGCTTCGCTGGCGGCGCCAGGCGAACGGCACCGCCACTGTGGCCGCGAACAGCGTCTGCGCGGCGCCACCGGCGAGCACCAGCGCTGTCAGGCCGAGCCCGTGCGGCACGTTCTCGGGAAAGCGCCCGAAGATGATGAACGCGATCACCGACTGGGTTCCGATAACCAGGCCGCGCCGGCCGAGCGAGGCGGCGCTGCCGGCCACCAGGCAGAAGACCACGAGCAGCAGCAGGTGCAGCCAGGCCCAGCGTCCGCTGAGCGTGCCGGCCAGCGTCGCCGCCGCGAGCGCCGTCGCGGCGCCCGCCATCGTTCCGATCGGCGGCACCAGCGGCCCGTCGCCCGCACGCCAGGCGACGCCGGTGAGCAGCGCGCCGACGCCCATCGTCACAGCGTCCGAGGGGGAGCCGATCGCAGTTCCGAGCGCGAGCATCGCCACGACCGGGATCGCGGCGATCGCCCCCGCGCGGCCCGAGACCTTTGCGCGGTCGAAGCGCCCGGCCTCCCTGAACGAGCGGCTGGCGAGGACCGTCCTGCCGGCAGGGCGGGTCGTGCCGGCGGGGGCGCTCACGGGAACACGGCGCTCATGGAATCAGCACGATCTTCCCCGGCGGGTGGCCGCCCTCGAGCAGCGCGTAGGCGTCGCGGACCTGGTCGAGTCCGAACGTGCGCGCGATCGGGAGCTCAACCTTGCCGTCGACGATCAGCTGGACCAGCTGCTCGACTGTCTCTACGGTCGACGCTGCGCCGGCGCCGTCGGTGTGTACCCCATAGCGGGGGCCGGCTTCGAAGTCGACGATCGTGTCGATGCGCTCGGGCGATATCCCGAGCTCGATCGCCAGCGGCACGTAACCCTGCCCGACGGTGTCGATCAGAGCGGTGAGCTTGCCGCCGGCGTCGGCAGCGGTCGCCTTTAGCCGCTCGGCGAGCCCGTCGCCGTAGGCAACCGGAAGCACGTCCCGCGAGCGCAGCCAGTCGTGGCTGGCCTCTGCAGCCACGCCAATCACCGTCGCCCCGAAGTTGCGTGCCAGCTGTGCTGCAAGTCCGCCGACGCCTCCGGCAGCGCCCGCGACGACGACGACGTCGCCGGGGTTCGGGCCAACTGCACCAACAGCGCCGTACGCGGTTGTCCCGACCGTCCAGAGTCCGCCGGCCACCTCCCACGGGAGCGCTTCAGGACGCGCCAGCGCCCGCGCCTGCGAGAGGACGGCGAGCTCAGCCTGACTGCCGCGCTTGCTGGTCGTTCCAAGGACCTCGTCGCCGGCAGCAAAGTCGCTCACATCGGGAGCTACCCGCTCGACAACCCCAGCCACGTCGGTGCCCTGCGCAGCGGGGAAGCTGACCGGGATGTCGTCCCGCAGCAGACCGCTGCGGAGCTTGGCCTCGAAGGGATTGATACCGGCCGCCCTGACGCGCACCAGCAACTGCCCGTCACCGAGCTCCGGAGGCTCGACCTCGACCAGCTCGAGCACATCGACTCCACCGTACTCCTCGAACCTGACCGCGCGTGGCATCGCCGACCTCCTTTGGTTCGTTTCAAATGCTCAGGAGAGAGACTGTCGCAAACTTCAGTCGCCCGCATGCTCGGCCGTGAGCAGCGTGCGCGCCTCGAGCACGGCGACCGCCGCGATCACGAGCGCAACCGCACGGTCAGACCACCACCATCCGAACAGGTCGTTCAGCGCCAGGCCGAGCAGCGCCAGCACCGCGGTGCTCGCCCCGATCGCGCTCAGCGTGCTATCGCCCTTGAGCGCGTGGCTCGCCAGGCGCGTCGCCGTGTCGCGCTTCAGGTAGGCGAGCGGCATCAGCACGACGATCGACA
>DATKSM010000118.1:0-4867 GCA_035531655.1 Solirubrobacteraceae bacterium | reverse complement strand
AGCCTTGTCGTCCCGGCGAACGCCGCATGCACCGGTCGTCGCCGCGGTTCGCGAAGATGTCGGCGAGCCCCCGTAGCTCAGCTGGACAGAGCGTCGGACTTCTAATCCGAGGGTCGCAGGTTCGAATCCTGCCGGGGGCATGGGAAAAGCCCAGTAAATATGGCTCTTTTGCGTTTGCTGGTCGGCCTGGTATCTTGCTCGTGTTCCCAATCGTGTTCCCCAGCGGCCGTGGTTCGTCGCTGGCGCTGAGGACGGAGGCAGTGCGAGATGGTCGGAGCGGTGCGGGCCACAGGACACGTGCAGGTCAAGGGCAGCGCGGGCAACCGCCGCTACTACGCGCTCTGGCGCGACGCTGACGGACGCCACCAGCGCCTGCTAGGCCCGGCACACGTGAAGGACTCCGGACGCCGTACGCCGCGCGGCGCGATCGTCTGGCGCGCCGGTGACGGCTCTCTGCCGGGCCCCGAGCACCTCACGCCGGCCACCGCTGCCGAGGCGCTCCGCGAGCTGCTCTCAGTGGCCCCCAAGCGACCGGCGGCTGCGGGGGAGCGGACACGCGGAGCGGTCACGTTCTGCGAGGCGTGCGATGAGTGGCTGCGCTACATCGAGCACGAGCGCAAACGCTCGCCGTCGACGCTCGCGGACTACCGCAGCACCGTGCGCGCCGGTCTGCTGCCCGGCTTCGGCGCCGAGACGCCGCTCGGCCGTATCGACACGGCTGCGATCGACGAGTGGCGCGCGCGGCTGCTCGCCGATGGACAGCTCTCGCGCCGCTCGATCCAGAAGCAGCTGACGCTCCTCGGCGGCGTCATGCGGCGCGCGAAGCGCCGGGGCTGGATCACGGTCAACCCCGTCGACGACGCCGAACGGGTGAGCGTGAAGCGTTCCGGCGAGTTCAACGTGCTCACGCCGGTGCAGGTCGCCGCGGTCGCGCGCGCTGCCGACAGCGATCAAGACGGCGCGCTCTACACCGTCGCGGCGTTCACCGGTCTGCGCCTCGGTGAGTTGCTCGCACTGCGCTGGGCCGACGTCGACTTCGCCAAGCGGCTCGTCCACGTACGCGCCAGCTACACGCTTGGCCAGTCAGGACCACCGAAGTCCGGGCACGTCCGCTCGGTGCCCATGATCGATCAGGCGATGAGGCCACTCGACCGCCTGAGCCGCCGCAAGTACTTCACCGCGCGCGACGATCTCATCTTCGCGGGCATCGCAGGCGGACACCTTGATGGCTCTGCCCTGCGCAAGCGCTTCTACGCGGCCCTCGAGCGCGCCGACCTCGGGGCGATGCGCACGAAGACGGAGCCGATCACCTTCCACGATCTGCGCCACACATTCGGGACGCTCGCGGTCCAGGCGTTTCCACTGTCAGACGTCAAGGCCTACATGGGCCACTCGGACATCCAGACGACGATGATCTACGTGCACCACGTCCCGCGGCACGACGCGGCTGCGAAGCTCTCGGCGATCGTCGGAGCCGAGACCGGTATCGAGGATGAGGTCGAGGTCGGGACGCGCGCGAACGGGAGATAGGGAGCCGGAGGGCGGCGGCAGCCCCGGGCACTGTCGTCCCGGACGACCGCTGTGATCGCCGATGCGGGCGCGCCACCGTCGTCGTCGAGAGTGGTGCTTTCACGCGGATGCGACACTCTGGCTCGTGGACAACGTAAAGAGACAACCAGGTCCAGGGCAATGCTGTAGTGGCCGCGGTTGGCGGGGGCCGAACCCTCGTCGAACTCGACAGCGGCGAGCGGATGTGGTTCCCAGAACTAGAGGGCAAGGCGGTCCGCGACCGGCTCATGATCATCAGCGGCCATAGACCCTCGCCGCCAGTGGGCGAGAGGGCGGCCGGAAGCGCCTGAGCGCCCCTGCGGTCGCGTCGTCTGTGCTGGAACGCGCTGTGCCGCATGGTGCGACGACCAACACACTCGGGCGTGCGCTGACATCACGCGGCTGTGACGCTCGGCTGGGGTGAGCGGAGTGCCTCGGGGGGTATGCCGGGCGCAGGTAGCATCCGGGGGACGATGAGCGCTGAGGACTTGCCTGAGGCGCCGGAGGGTGGGCGTGCTATCGGGGAGGCGCGGACCGCGGCTCGGCGCGGCCGGGCGTTGGGGAGCGGGGCGACTAGGCCGCGCCGCGCCCTCGAGGTCATCGACCTCGAGGGCGGCGAGCAACGTATCCGCGACTACCCCGACGCGTTCGGACACGACGGCAGCTGCATCACCCGCAACCCCGACTCACCTACGACACGGAAGGATCCCCATGACGCTTGACGACGTGGTCACCTCCGCCCAGAAGTACATGGACAGCGAGCGCTTCGCCGGCGTAACTCGACTGTACTCAGCCCGACAGGTCGCCGAGCAGCAGGGCTCGATCGCAACCGACTACCGCATCGCGCGGGAGAACGCTGCGGCATTTTACGCGCGGCTGCGCGAGCTGTTCGCTGAGCGGAAGGCGATCACGACGTTTGGCCCCTACTCCCCCAGCCAGGCCGTGACGATGAAGCGCGTGGGCATCGAGGGGATCTACCTGGGCGGCTGGGCCACGTCCGCGAAGGGCAGCATCACCGAGGACCCGGGCGCCGATCTGGCGAGCTACCCGCTCTCGCAGGTGCCCGACGAAGCGGCGGCGATCGTTCGTGCGCTGCTCACAGCCGACCGGAACCAGACCTACCTGCGGTCTCGCATGAAGCCCGAGGAGCTCGAAGCCGCTCCGGCCCCGGTTGACTACCGCCCGTTCATCATCGCCGACGCCGACACCGGCCACGGCGGCGACGCACACGTGCGCAACCTGATCCGGCGGTTCGTCGAGGTCGGTGTCACTGGCTACCACATCGAGGATCAGCGTCCCGGCGCGAAGAAGTGCGGCCATCAGGGCGGCAAGGTTCTCGTAGGTGTCGATGAGCAGATCAAGCGCCTGAATGCGGCGCGTTTCCAGCTCGACATCATGGGCGTGCCGGGGATCCTCGTCGCTCGCACCGACGCGGCGGCGGCGAACCTCCTCGACAACAGCGGCGACGAGCGCGACCACCCGTTCATCCTGGGCGCGACGACGGCCAGCATGCCGTCGTACAAGCTCACCGCGCTGGCGCTGCTGCGATTGTTCTACAACGCCGGCGTCGAGGTGCTCAACGGCTTCCAGCTGTACAAGGTCACCGACGCCGAGTACTCCGCCGCCGACACCTGGCTTGCGAGCACCGGGCTCAAGCAGCAGGCCGAGGAGGTCGCAGCGGACCTGAAGGGCGCCGCGGAGCCGGCCATCGACGAGGTCTACGACAGGGTCGTCAGCACGATGGTCGAGCGGTGGGAGGCCGACGCGGGTCTGATGTCCATCGGCCAGGCCGTGCTGGCCGCGCTGAAGGTGCAGGAGGAGGACGGCAATGAGCCCCAGATCAGCGCCATGGAATGGAGCGAGTTCGCCAAGACAGCGTCATTCTGGGGCGTGCGCGAGAAGGCGCGGGAACTCGGCATCGACTTCCTCTGGGACGCCGACGTCGCGCGCACCCCGGAGGGCTTCTACCAGGTGCGCGGCGGCCTGGAGTACGCCATCCGCAAGTCGCTGTCGGTCGCGCCGTACGCCGACCTGATTTGGATGGAGACGGCATCGGCTGACATCCACGAGGCCCAGGAGTTCGCCGAGGCGATCCACGCCGAGTTCCCGGACCAGATGCTGGCGTACAACCTCTCGCCCTCGTTCAACTGGGACTCCACCGGCATGAGCGACGACGACATGCGGGCATTCCCGCAGCAGATCGCCGACGCCGGATTCGTGTTCAACTTCATCACCTACGGGGGCCACCAGATCGACGGCGTCGCGGCAGAGGAGTTCGCTTCGGCACTGCTCCACGACGGCATGCTCGCGCTGGCACAGGTGCAGCGGAAGCTCCGTCTGTTGGATTCGCCCTATCGCACGCCTCAGACCCACGTCGGAGGCCCGCGCCTTGATGCCGCGCTCGCGGCGTCATCGGCGCGGACAGCGACCACGAAGGCGATGGGCAAGGGCTCGACGCAGGTTCAGCACTTGGTTCAGACGGAGCTCCCGAAGAAGGTGCTCGAGGACTGGCTGGCCACGTGGAGCGAGTTCAACGGCATCGACGAGCGGCTCTCGGTGCGCCTGCGCCCCAGCCGCGAGGGCGCCGACCTGCTCGAGCTCGAGGTGCTCGGCGACAACGGCGATAAGAAGGCCAACGTCGTCTTCGCACCGATCCAGGATCGCAAGGGCCAAGTCATCCTCTCGGTGCGCGACCAGAACACCTTCGACACCTCCCTGCGTCAGAAGCGGCTGATGACACTGGTGCACCTGTACCTCTTCAACCGCTTCAAGGCCAACGCGGCGCACTACGTCGCGCCAACCGAGGACAACAGCCACCAGTGCAAGCGCATGAAGGACTGGGGCATCTACTCGACCGTCAGCAACGAGATCGGCCAGATCATCGTGGCTCAGGTCAACACAGACACCGTCGCGACGCTCACCGCCACGAACGGCGACGCGATCGGCAAGCTGATCCGCAACGAGAAGTGACACCACGCTCGTTCCCCCTCTTCGTCAGGAGGAGTTCGGGGGGCTCGCGGACCTGGAAGATCGGCTGAACGCGATCTCCGAACACGATGCGATGCCACGCGCGGCGGAACGCGGGTCGCAAGTGCGACGTTGTCGCTTCGCGCGAAGCTCGACAGCGGCCGCGGGCGCGAGCGGTGGGTTCAGAAAAGCCGAAGACCCGCTCGCGCGGGCCTCAGGGCATCAGAAGTCAGGCGGTGTTTGCTGGGGGAAGTTCGTACTGAAGGTTCTCGCCCTGCGGTTGCCTTCTCAGTCTGACCAGCCCACTCTACGGCATTCACGGGCTCGCACCCGTGAGTGTCGCTCAGCGCGA
>DATKSM010000117.1:0-50596 GCA_035531655.1 Solirubrobacteraceae bacterium | reverse complement strand
GATGTAGTCGAAGTCGCCCACGAGCATGTCGTCGATGAGCTCGCTCATGAGGGCTGCGAATCGAATGGCTGAACGGAACATATGTTCGTAGAGTACGTCTGGGGTCGGACGGAACACCCGTTTTTGCTGCAACTTCCGTTGCAACCCATTCCGCGCCCGTCGCTCTGTGGCTTGTGAATGGCCCGTTCAGCCGAGCGCTGACCAGACCTCGAGCTTGGTGCGGATGCGATCGATGACGGCAGTCGTGAAGTCCGTGGTGCCGGCGGAGCCGCCGAGGTCGAAGGTCTTGACGCCCGAGGCAACGGTTTCGAGCGCCGCCTCGTAGATCGCGCGCGACGCGCGCTCCGGCGACGCGCCGTGGTGGTCGGCGGCATGGTGCATGACGGCTCCGCAGGCGAGGATCATCGCAAGCGGGTTGGCGACGTTCTTGCCCTGCAGTGCGGGTGCGGTGCCGTGCGGGGCCTCAGCCATCGCGACGGTCGTGCTGTAGTTCTCGTCGAAGGCCAGCAGGATCGACTCGGCGCCGGCGATCGAGCCGAACATCGGCAGCACCAGGTCCGACAGGCAGTCGCCGTCACGGTTCAGCGCCGGGATCACGAGCGTCTTGTCCGTGGCCCCCGACACCAACCCCGCGTAGGTCGCGTCGATCAGCACCGGCTGATACTCGACCTCGGGGTGGCGCGCAGCCGCGGCGTCCATCTCCTCCTTGAGCATGCCCTCGTAGATCGCCGATACGGTCCACTTCGGACCGCCGTAAACCCGCGCCTCAAGTCGCGCGGCGGTGCGGAAGGCGTACTCTGAGACGGCGTGGCAGGTGGAGCGGGTGATGTGCTCCTCACGGTAGGCGACCTCGTAGGCGGCGCCGGGTTCGCCCTCGCGCCACTGCTTGGCGCCGTAGGCGTCCTCGACTGCCATCCGCACGATCGAGATCGGGTAGTGGACGCCCGCCATCGGTGCGATTCCCGGCAGGCGCCGGCCCGTACGGACGATCACCTTGCCACCAATCCCCTCGCGGACGATTGCGTTCGGGGTGCCGACGTCCTCCTTGCCCTCTGGGGTGATCGTGGCCGCCTTGATCCCCAGTCCCGCGGCCCTCATCGCGGCGGCGGACTCGTGCACGACATCGTTGTGCGTGACGCGACGATTCTCGAGTGAGAGGTCGAAGTGCTCGAGCTCGACCTCGAACCCGAGAAGGTCGGAGTCCAGTACGCGCAGCGACTCCTCGAGCAGCTCCTGACCGGTTTCGTCGCCGTCCAACACGACGATTTTGATTGCGTCGGACATCCGGGCCTGACGATATCCGACGCGACCCGATATCCGACGCGACCCGATATCCGACGCGACCTGAGATTCGACGTGACCCGAGATCCGCCTTAGACCGGGAAGGCTTTCCCGGTCAGCCGGCGGGCAGCAGCTCGTCGGCGGACGCGGCCAGGGCCGCGATCACCGTTTCGACGTGGTCGTCGAATTCGACGCCGAGTCCCGTCGCGCCGGCGAGCAGTTCGTCACGGTTCACCGCCGCGGCGAAGCGCGGCTGCTTCATCTTCTTCTTGACGGACTTGGCGGTCATCCCGGAGAGGCCCTCCGGCCGAACATAAGCGACTGCCAGCACGAACCCACAGAGCTCGTCGACCGCGAACAACGCCCTTTCCATTGGCGTCTCGCGTGAGATCTCGAGGAAATCAGCGTGCGAGCCGACGGCACGGATCAGTTCCTCGGGATAGCCGCGTTCGCGCAGCTCAGCCATCGCAATACGCGGATGGCCGGTCGTGAGATCCGGATAGCGCTCGTAGTCGAGGTCGTGGAGCAAGCCCGCCAGCCCCCAGAGCTCGACATCGCCGTCAAACCGAGGCGCATAGGCACGCATCGCGGCCTCCACGGCGAGCATGTGGCGGCGCAGGGAACCGCTCTGCGTCCATTCGCAGACGAGCTCCCACGCGTCGCTGCGCGAAGTTCCGACGCTCATGCCGTTACCTTAACTAAAGACCTATGGAGAAGTTCGTCATCGAGGGCGGTGTGCCGCTCTCTGGGACCGTCGTCCCGGCCGGCAACAAGAACGGCGCGCTGCCGATCCTGGCCGCCTGCCTGCTCACCGACCAGGAGGTGACGCTGCGCAACGTGCCGCGTATCAGCGATGTGGACGCGATGCTTGCGCTGCTCGCGTCGCTCGGCGCGTCGGTCACCTGGAATGCGGCCGGTGAGGTGCAGGTCAACGCCTCGGGCGTGAGCCACACGCACGTCGACCGTGAGCTCGGCGAGCAAATCCGCGCATCGTTCCTGCTCGCCGGGCCGCTGCTCGCCCGCTTTGGCCACGCGGTCATGCCACCACCCGGCGGCGACATCATCGGCCGACGCCGGCTGGACCCGCACTTCGACGCGATGCGTGCGCTCGGCGCCACGATCGAGCACGCGACCGAGATCGAGCTGACGGCTCCGGCCCGCGGCCTGACGCCATGCGACTTCCTGATGGACGAGCCGTCGGTGATGGCGACCGAGAACGCACTGATGGCGGCGGCTTTGACGCCGGGCACGACCACCATCCGCAACGCGGCCTCGGAGCCGCACGTGCAGGATTTGGCTCGAATGCTCGTCGCGATGGGCGCTGTGATCGACGGCATCGGCTCGAACGTGATGACCGTTCACGGGCAGGAGCGGCTGGAAGGCTGCACATACGCGATCGCGCCCGATCACATCGAGGTCGGTTCGTTCATGGCGCTCGCGGGCGTGACAGGCGGCGAGCTGGTCGTCAAGGACACGGTTCCCGGCGACCTGCGCATGATCCGGCTCGTGTTCGAGCGGCTAGGGCTGCGCAGTGTGGTCGACGGCACCGATGTGATCGTTCCCGGCAGACAGCAGCTCGAAATTCAGACCGACGCGGGTGGGTTCACGTCGAAGATCCAGGATGGCCCTTGGCCTGCGTTCCCGGCCGACCTCACGAGCGTGGCCGTGGCGCTCGCGACGCAGGCGGTGGGCTCGGTGATCGTCCACGAATGGATGTTCGAGAGCCGTCTGCTGTTCACCGACAAGTTGCAGCTGATGGGCGCCGCGATCACGATCTGCGACCCGCATCGAGCGATCATCGTCGGCCCGCGCAAGCTGCGCGGGCAGCGCGTCGACTCGCCTGACATCCGCGCCGGGATGGCAATGCTGCTCGCCGCACTCTGCGCCGAGGGGACGACTGAGATCGGGAACGTCCGCCATATCGATCGCGGCTACGAGCGCATCGACGAGCGCCTGCGTACGCTCGGGGCCCATATCGAGCGCGTCGAGGACGCCGCGGCCCAGGCCTAGTCCCACCGCCTTCTCCGCGTATCCAAGTTTTCGACACACTCTGACCCCATGGTCGACCGGACGCCCAGCGGAACCCGTGACGTGCTGCCCGACGAGATGCGCGAGCTGCGCGCGCTCACCGAGCGTATGCGCGCGGTGTTCGAGCACGCCGGCTACGGGGAGGTCTACACGCCCACGCTCGAGTACGAGCGCACGTTCGAGCGCCCCGGGGCGCGGGTGGGCTCGCCCTACCGGCTGTTCGACGAGCACGGGCACGTGCTCGTGCTGCGCTCCGACATGACGGTGCCGATCGCGCGGCTGGTCGGCAGCCGCTACGCGAGCGCGCCCACGCCGCTCCGTTTTTGTTACTTCGCCCACGCGTACCGCAGCGTGAGGCCGCAGCGCGGCCAGTCGCGCGAGTTCATGCAGGCCGGCGTTGAGCTGATCGGCGCCCCCGGCCCGCAGGGTACGGCTGAGGCGCTCACGATCCTCTGCGCCGCGCTCGACGCGGCCGGCCTCGAGAGTTTCCGCATCGGCGTCGGTGACGTGACGCTCTACCCATCGCTGCTCGAGTCGCTCGGGATCGACGCCGACACCCGTGCGCGGATCATCGGTGAGCTTGCCACCGGCGACTTCGTCGGCGTGGAGCGTGAGGTCGGGCGCCTGGCGCTCGCCGACGCCGACGCCGCACTGTTGTTGCGCGTGCCGAGGATCCGCGGTGGGGCGCACGTGCTCGCCGACCTCGATGGACCATTGCAGCAGGCCGGCACCGGGATGCACGAGTTGCTCGGGCTGCTCGCGCCGCGCGTCGCGGCCCGCGTGATCTTCGACTTCGGGCTCGTTCATAGTCTCGACTACTACACCGGTGCGGTGTTCCAGGTCTACGACCCCGCCCATGGCATGCCGCTGGGCAGCGGTGGGCGCTACGACCAGCTGCTCGCCGGCTTCGGGCGGCCGCTGCCTGCCGTCGGCTTCGCACTCGACGTCGAGCGCGTCCACATCGCGATGACTGCGGAGGAGCGCGACCGTGCCTGACTCAGCGGCGACGCGTCGGCTGCGGATCGCCGTACCACGCGGCGCTTTGTTCACCGACACACTCGACCTGCTCCACCGCCTCGGGATCGACACCCGGGCGGTGCGCGAGAACAACCGCAAGCTCCTGTTCGAAGAGGCGGGCATCATCACGATGCGTCCCTCCGACGTGCCGACCTATGTCGAGGCCGGCGCCGCCGACCTGGGCATCACGGGCAAGGACGTGCTGATGGAGCAGTCCGAGCGCGAGGTTTACGAGCTCGCCGACCTCGGGTACGGCCGCTGCGTGATGGTCGTTGCCTCCGAGGAGGGAGATGATCCCGCCGCCGCCGCACAGCGTCGCCTGGGTGTCGTTCGGATCGCGACCAAGTACCCGCGCATCGCCACCACGCACTTTCTCGCGACCGGCCGCCAGGCGGAGATCGTCGAGGTCAGGGGATCGGTCGAGCTTGCGCCTCTCGCAGGGCTCGTCGACGCGATCGTCGACCTGACAGCGACCGGTACCACGCTGCGGGAGAACAACCTCGTCGTGCGTGAGGAGATCGCCGTCTGCACGGCGCGGCTGATTGCAAATCCCGTTGCGGACAAGCTCAGGGCAGACGCGATCGACGCGCTCGTCTCTAGGATCGCTGACTGAATGCGATTGGAGATCATCAGGGCCACCGACGACGCCGCCGACGTCGCCGCGCAGCTCCGCAGCCTCGTTCCTGACGGTGGCTCGGTTGCGACGGCGGTTGCCGCGATCGTCGCTGACGTCAGGGCCGCGGGGGACGCCGCGGTCCGGCGCTACACGAAGCTGCACGACACGCGCGGCTTGGCCCCGCTGTCGCTGCGCGTCAGCGAGGCCGAGCTGACTGTCGCCCGTGCGCAGATGGATCCCGCCGTCGCGGCCGCGATCGAGCTCGCCCTGACCAACGTCGGACGTGTCGCCTGGGCGGCTGTTCATGGCGACGTCACAGTCGATTTCGGCGACCACAGCGTCAGCGTGCGGGAAGCCCCAGTGACGCGGGCCGCGGTGTACGTGCCCGGCGGCCGCGCCCCGTACCCGAGCACGGTCGTGATGGGCGTCGCCACCGCACGCGCCGCCGGCGTCAAGAGCGTCGCCGTATGCTCGCCGCCCGGCCTCGACGGCCAGATCAACCCAGTGATCCTCGGCGCCTGTGCGCTTGCGGGTGCCGACGAGGTCTACCGCATGGGCGGCGCCCACGCGATCGCGGCGCTCGCGTATGGAACCGAGAGCGTCGCTGCCGTGGACGTGATCGCCGGGCCTGGCAACCTGTACGTCCAGGAGGCCAAGCGCCAGCTCTCCGGACGCATCGGCATCGACTCGTTCGCCGGCCCAAGCGACCTGCTACTGATCTCCGACGGCGACTACCCGCGCGAGCCGCTGGCGCTCGACCTGATCGCACAGGCCGAGCACGGAGCCGGCGCCGCCGTAGTCGCCGTCTCGACCGACGCGGAGCTGCTCGAGGCGCTGAGCGAGCGTCTGTCCGAGGTCCTGCCGGACACCGAGGCGATCTGCCGGCTTGTCCACGTCCCCTCGACGGAGTACGCGTTCGAGCTCGCTGAGGCCTTCGCTCCCGAGCACCTCGAGCTGCTCGGCCCGCTGGCCGAGCAACTGGCCCCACGCATCACCCACTCGGGCTGCATCTTCGTCGGTACCGGCACCGCTTTCGGCGACTACATCGCCGGCTCGAACCACACGCTGCCGACGAGCGGGGCGGCACGCTTCGCCTCGGCGCTCGGACCTCAGCACTTCCGCCGCGTGTTCACGGAGGTGCGCATCGCCGACCACGATGCGCTTGCGCGCGCCGCCGCTCCGCTCGCGCGCGCAGAGGGCTTCGAGTTCCATGCGCAGTCGATGGAGATTCGGATCCGCGACAATCAGGACACATGAGCCGCACGGGCACAATCGAGCGCCGCACAGGGGAGACCCGGGTCCGCGTCGAGCTGGCACTAGACGGCACGGGCGAGGGCTCGCGCGAGACCGGCGTTGGCTTCCTTGACCACATGCTCGATCTGCTCGCCCGCCACGGGCGGCTCGACCTGGAGGTGAGCGCCACCGGCGATCTGCAGACAGGCGCGCATCACACGGTCGAGGACGTGGGCATTTGTATCGGCCAGGCGCTCGACAGCGCGCTCGGCGATCGCGCGGGGATCACGCGTTACGGCAACGCGACGGTGCCGATGGACGAGGCGCGCGCGGCCTGCGCGATCGACATCTCCGGTCGCGGGCTGCTGGTGCTCGAAGCGGAGTTCCCCCCGGGTGCGATCGGCAACTACGATCACGAGTTGACCGAGGAGTTCCTTCGCGCCCTCGCCGCGAACGCGAAGCTGACGCTGCACGTCACGGTCGAGGCGGGCACCAACGCCCACCACATGATCGAGGCCGTTTTCAAGGCTTTTGCTCGGGCGCTGCGTACCGCGGCGTCGGTCGATCCGACCGAGGTCGGCGTACCGAGCACCAAGGGCACGCTCACATGAGCTCCGCGCGGTCGCCGCGCATCGCGATCGTCGACTACGACATGGGCAACCGTCGCTCGGTCGAGAAGGCGCTGCAGCACGTCGGCGCCGAGGCCACGATCACGCGCGATGAGGCGACGCTTCGCGGCGCCGACGCGCTCGTGCTGCCGGGGGTGGGCGCGTTCCCGACCGGCATCGCGAACCTGCGCCGCTTCGGTCTCGACACGCTGCTGCGCGAGCGGGCTGCCGAAGGCACGCCGCTGCTGGGGATCTGCCTCGGCATGCAGTTGCTGTTCGAATCCTCAACCGAGTTGGGCGAGCCCACTCGCGGCCTTGGCATGCTTGGCGGCACCGTGCGCCCTCTCGCGGCCAACGGGCGGCGCGTTCCCCATATCGGCTGGAACGAGGTGCGGTGGGAGCGCGACTCGCCACTGACGGCCGATCTGCCCGCCGGCGGCGCGCCCTTCTACCACGTGCACTCGCTCGTCGTCGACCCGAGCGAGTCGAGCGACGTCATCGGCACCGCTGAGTACGGCGAGCGGTTCGCGACGATCGTTGCGCGCGGCTCGGTCTACGGCACGCAGTTCCATCCCGAGAAGTCCTCGCGCGACGGCCTGACGCTGCTGGCTGGCTTCGTACGGCTGGCGCACACCCCCAGGACAAGTCCGGCGTACGCATGATCCTCCTGCCGGCGATCGACATCCTCGACGGCAAGGCAGTGCGGCTCGCGCGTGGAGACTTCTCCCAGCGCACCGACTACGACGCCGACCCACTCGACGCCGCCAAGCGCTGGGTCGACGACGGCGCGCGCGCGCTGCACGTAGTCGATCTCGACGGCGCCCGCACGGGCACGCCTGCCAACGTGAATCACATCGAGCGGATCGCGTCGGCGCTGAGCGTGCCGGTGCAGGCGGGCGGCGGCCTGCGAACGCTCGACGCGATCCGCGCGGTCGCGGATGCGGGTGCGACCCGCCTGATCCTCGGCACCGCCGCATTCCGCGACCCGGAGTTCCTCAAGGCGGCCGTGGCCGCCTACCCGGAGCAGGTCGTGGTCTCCGTCGACGCACGCGACGGCCAGGTGGCCGCCGCCGGTTGGACGGAGGTCACCAGACTGACCGTCGGCGAAGCGCTGAGCCAGCTGCAGGCGCGCGGGGTGCGCCGCTTCGTCTACTCGAGCATCGAGCGCGACGGCATGCTGACCGGTCCCGATCTCGAGGGGGTGCGCGCGGTCGCGAGCGCGATCGAGGACAGCTTCGTCTACTCGGGAGGGATCGGCACGCTGTCCGATCTCGAGGCGCTCGCAGAGCTGCATCAAGCGAAGCTCGCCGGCGTGATCGTCGGCAAGGCGATCTACGAGCGACGCATCGACGTCGGGGCCGCACAGGCGATCCTGGACCGCTTCGCCGACTAGCCTCAAGCCTGGGATGCACTACAAGCGCGTGATCCCCTGCCTGGATGTCGATGGCGGCCGGGTCGTCAAGGGCGTCGGCTTCGTCGACCTGCGCGACGCCGGCGACCCCGTCGAGCTCGCGACCCGCTACGACATTGCGGGCGCCGACGAGCTCGTCTTCCTGGACATCACCGCAACCTCAGACAGGCGCGACACCGTCGTTGATCTTGCCAGGCGCAGCGCCGACGACGTCTTCATCCCGTTCACGATCGGAGGCGGCATCCGCTCGGTCGCCGACGCGCAGGCGGTACTCGACGCCGGCGCCGACAAGGTCTCCGTGAACTCGGCGGTGCTGGCGAGACCCGCCCTGATCGACGAGCTCGCTGCACAGTTCGGCGCTCAGTGCGTGGTCGTCGCGATCGACGCCAAGCGCGATGACAACGCCGGGAACTGGCAGGCCTATGTCGCCGGCGGCCGCACCCCGGCCGGCCGCGACGCCGTCGACTGGGCGCGGGAGGCCGTTGACCGCGGGGCCGGTGAGATCCTGCTGACGAGCATGGACAGGGACGGCTCTGAAGCCGGGTATGACCTCCCGCTGACCGCCGCTGTGGCCGAGACCGTCGGCGTGCCGGTGATCGCGTCGGGAGGCGCGGGCACGCTGGAGCACCTGGTGGAGGCGTTGAAGGCCGGGGCGGATGCGGTGCTCTGCGCCTCGATCTTCCACTACGGGCAGCACACCGTGGGCGAGGTCAAGCACCACCTCGCAGACGCCGGCATTGCCGTGCGCGAGGTGGCGCAGACCTAGGAACCTGTTCGGAGAGCCGCTAAGCGGCTTCTTCTACATAACCGGCCGCGGCGCAAGCATCGCAGTACGCGGCGGGAGGCACTCGGGGCTCATAACAGCCCGGACGGCAGCAGGTGGACGACCGCTTGGGCCGACCCCGGCCAATGCGGGCGGCGGCGGCGTCCTTCAGCTCTTCACGCATGCGGTCCAGTTCGGCCGCATGCATGGCACAGAAGCGGCGACCCTTGACGGCCGGCTCCTGGCAGTGACTTCCACTTCGACAACGCATAGACGGAGTACGTTATCATGCTCGTCCCGATCGCGCCTGACGACCGGGCTTCTGCGCGCCCTCAGAGGAGCTCATGACCGGGTCGATCAAGAGCCTCGTGTGGGCCACCGATATCGATGTTCTCGGGCGCGACCGAGTGCTCGAGCGCCGCGACGGCTACTGGGCGGTTCACTCGCCCACGAACCCGACGTTCTGGTGGGGCAACTTCCTGCTCTTTGACGAGTCGCCGGGTGCAGGGGATGGAGAACGCTGGGAGGCGCTGTTCGAGGCCGAGTACTCGGCTCGCAGCGAGGTGACGCACCGCACGTTCGCATGGGATCGCACCGACGGTGAGGCCGGCGAAGCCGAGCGCGAGTTCGTAGAGCGCGGCTACGAGCTCGAATGGACGGCCGGGCTGATCGCCGCACCGGAACGAATCGTTACACACGCGCGCGCCAACACCGACGTCACGGTGCGGGCGCTCGACCCGCGGCCCGGCGCCGAAGCGGATCTCTGGGACCAGGTACTCCGGCGGCAGATGTCGCAGGCGCCTGAGGGCGCCGACGACGACTATCACCTGACCTTTCTGCGGCGCCGCCAAGCGGAGCTGCGAAGCCTGTTCGAGGACGGTCGCGGCGCGTGGTACGCGGCCCTGCTGGGAGACGAGATCGTCGGCTCACTCGGCATCGTCGTGACCGGCGCACGCGCGCGCTACCAGGACGTCCACACAGCCGAGTCGCATCGGGGTCGGGGGATAGCGACTCGGCTGGTCGCCGACGCCGCGGCGGATGCCGCCTCCCGCCACCCAATCGACCACTTCGTGATGGCTGCCGACCCGGCTTACCACGCGATCGGAATCTACGAGTCCGTCGGCTTCGAGCGACGCGAGCTCGTCGTCGGCGCGATGCGCAAACCGGCTGACGGCTGAAGTCGCTCCGCGTCGCTTACTTCTTGCGCGGTACGAACTTGTAGAGCGTGTACTTGCCCATCAGGAACAGCGCGTTTCTGTCTGCCACCACAGTTGTGTAGGAGCCGTCCGGGAAGGAGAAGACCTGCGCGCCGGTGCGGGCGTCGAATCCGTAGCTGCCGGGCGAATAGACCGTCGAGACGTAGACGGTGTTGTTGACCACCGTGGCCGATCCTGAGATATCGCCAACGTTGGCGGTCCACTCGGTGGCGCCGGTGCTGGCGCTGAGCGCGAAGAGGCCGCCGCCATAGGATCCGATGTAGACGGTTGGGCCCAGACCGGGAGTGTCCGCGACTGCAGGCCCCGAATAGACGTATCTGCCGAGGCCGCGGCTCCAGGCGATCGCGCCGTTGCCGAGATCGAACGCGTAGGCATCACCGTCGTTGTTGCCGACGTAGACATGCCCGTAGGCGATCGCAGGCGTCGAGTAGAACTCACCGCCCGGGCTGGCGGACCAAACCTCCTTGCCGCTCTTGGCGTTGACCGCGTAAAAGCTTCCGCCGTAGGTGCCGAAGAACAGGTCGCCGTCGTGGTAGGCGGCGCCGGCCTTGATCGAGCCGTCGGTGCCGAAAGACCAGTTTTCGTGGCCCGTCCTGATGTTCAGCGAGTACTCGGTGCCCCCCTGATCGCCGAAGTAGACCGAGTTGCCGACGACCATCGGGGAGGACTCGGTGCCGCTCGACACCGGGAACCTCCACAGGGTCTTGCCGCTCCTCATGGAGACTGCCGCCAGCTCACCGCCGACGGCCCCGATCGTGCTGCCCGTCAGTGACAGGACCGAGACGAATAGCTCCTTGTGCGCCACGTCGAGTGCCGGGCTCGACGCCGACAGGCCGCACCCCTTGCACGTGCCCATGTGCCGCTTCCAGATCTGCTTGCCGGTCTTGATGTTGATCCGCTTCACAGTGGCGCCGTCGTCGAGCAGATAGAGGTTGTTGCCCCAGATCGTCGCCGGGAACTCGAGCAGCGCGTTGCCGCCAAACTTCCAGGCGAGCTTGAACGGCGCGTGCAGCGAACGGATCGCCGTGAAGTCGCGTGTGCGGGTCGCCTTGTTGCCGTAGAACGGCACCGTGAAGTTGTTGACCCTGTGCTTGGGCGGCGTTGGGGTGGTGGCAGTGGTGGTCGTGGGCGTCTTCGCCGCCGTCGTGGTGGTCGGAACCAATGCAGCCTTTTTCGGTGTCTTACCGCCGGCCACGATAGCGATCACGGCTACTGCTGCCGCGACGACAACGAGCACGCCGACCACGATCCACAGCTTGCGATTTGATCTGGGGAAGCGCATCCGCAAGCAGGGTAGACACGACCTCGTCAGTCTTGGTTGACCGCCGGGATCACCCGCGGCACCGCCCTACTTCTTGGGCACGAACTTGTAGATCACGTACTTGCCCATCAGGAAGATCGCGTCGGGCGTCGCGACCACGGGCGTGTAGGAGCCGTCCGGGTAGAACCAGACCTTCTTGCCGGTCTTCGCGTTCAACCCGTAGCTGCCCTTGCTGTAGACGGTCGAGAAGTACACGGTGTTGTTGATCACGGTCGCGGATCCCGAGATCGCATCGCCGGCGGGGTAGCTCCACTCGGTCGCGCCGGTCTTGGCGTTGAGCGCGTAGAGAGACCCGCTGTGACCCTCGTAGGAGCCGATGAACACGGTACGGCCGAGGCCGGGGATGTCCGCCACCGCCGGGCCGGAGTACGCGTAGTTGCCGATAACACGCGTCCAGGCCGGAGTGCCGTTGGAGGCCACATACGAGTACGCGGCGCCGTTGTTGTTGCCCACGTAGACGCGACCGTACGCGATCGCCGGCGTCGAGTAGAACTCACCGCCGGGGCTCTGCTTCCACACCTGCTTGCCGGTCTTGGCGTTCAGGGCATAGAAGCTGCCGCCGTAGGTGCCGAAGTAGATGTTTCCGTCAAAATAGTCGGCGCCGGCCTTGATCGCCCCGTCGGTTGCGACAGACCAGTTCTCATGCCCGGTCTTGATGTTCAGCGAGTACTCGGTGCCGCCCTGATCGCCGAAGTAAACGGAGTTGCCGACAACGATCGGGGAGGACTCGGTGCCGCTCGGCACTGGGTACTTCCACAGGATCTTGCCGCTCTTCATCGACAGCGCCGCGAACTCGCCGCCTCTGGCGTTGATCACGGCGCTGGTCGTCGAGAGGACGGGAACGAACAACTGGTGCGTTCTGGGGTCGAGTGTCGGCGTGGCCGCCGACTGCTTGCCCACATGCGTCAGCCAGACCAGCTTGTGCGAATTGACGTTGACCTTCTTGGCCGTGGCGCCGTCGTCGAGGAAGTAGAGGGCGGCGCCATGGATCGACGCCGGGAACTCGAGAAGCGCATTGCCGCCGAACGACCACGCCTTACGGAACGGCGGGTTCAGGTTTGGATCACCCGTGAAGTCGCGTATGCGTGTGGCGGTGTAGCCGTAGATCGGCCACGTGAACGCCACGTGCTTGGTCCGGGTCTTGGTGGTCGGCGTCGTAGCGACGAACGGTGCATTCGGGTTCAACGTGTTCTTCGGCTTTCCGAGCTCGTATATCGCGACCCCCGCCACGACCACGGCAAGGAGAACCGACGCCGCCGCAAAAAGCCACATCTTGCGGTTGGAGCTGGGCAGCCTGAGGAAGCGCATCGGTCAAGCAGGGTAGCCATCGGCGAAGATGGACGCGTGCAGAGCCGGACTGAGACCGAGCTGTTCGACCGCGTTCGGACGCTGACGCCCGTCGCGACGATCCTCGAAGAGGCCGCGGATCTAGGCGGTGGCGGCGTCTATCTCGTGGGCGGGATGCTCCGTGACCTCATTCTCGGACGCCGGTTTCTAGATGTTGACCTCGCGGTCGACGGCGACGCGCTGAAGTTGGCGTGCGCGATCGGTGTGCCCGAGGGCACCGAGTCGCGGTTCGGCACGCTGCGGGTTGCCCGGGACGGGGTGCGTTACGACCTGGCGCGCACGCGCGCCGAGCGTTACTCCCATCCCGGAGCGCTGCCGGAGGTTGAGCCCGCACGGATCGACGACGACCTCACCCGCCGCGACTTCACGGTGAACGCGCTCGCGCTCGGACTCACCGGCCCGCAGGCCGGTGAGCTGATCGCCGTGGACAACGCACACGAGGACCTCGCCGCCCGGCGCCTGGTGGTCCTGCACGACCGCAGCTTCGAGGACGACCCGACGCGACTGCTGCGCCTTGCCCGCTACTCGGCGCGACTCGGCTTCGACGTCTCCCCCCACACACGTGCCCTCGCGGACCAGGCGATCCGCAATGCCGCGCTCGACACGATCAGCGGCACCCGTATCGGCAACGAGCTGCGCCTACTCGCGTCCGAGCCCGACCCCGTCGCCGCCTTCGAGATGGTGGCCGCACTGGGGCTCAGGTGGGCGATCGCCGGAAAGCTGGCCCGGGCCGCGCTCGCAGCAGTGCCTCCAGACGGCCGCCGCGACCTTGTCACCCTCGCCTGCGTGTTCACGCTCCAGCACCGACCGAAAGCCCAGCTTGCGACGGAGCTCGACCGCCTCGGCTTCACCGCCCCCGATCGCGACGCGATCGTCGAGGCCGTCACGGAAGCTCCGGCTCTGGCGAAGCGCTTGGCCAACACCACCTCCGCCGCGGAAATCGCCCGCGCTGTGGGCACGTCAGGGATCGAGACGGTGGCCCTCGCGTCAGCCCAGGGTTCACCGTCTCAATCCCTGACGTGGCTGCAGGATCTACGCCACCTTCGCCTGAAGATCACTGGCGACGACATCAAAGCCAACGGCATCCCAGAGGGACCACGAATCGGCCTGGCGCTGCAGGCAGCGAACGACGCCCTGATGGACGGCGTCGCACCGGACCGCGACGCACAGCTCCGGGTCGCCCTGAAGGCGGCCGGGTAGCCTCGGGCGGATGCTGTCGGCCCCCTTCTACGAGCTCGACGGTCAGATCGCCGTCGACCTCCCAGGCGCCCGGGCGGTGTTCACGACGAGCTCATGGGGTGACCTGCGCGAGACCTGGCTCGAGGTAGCCGAGCGCCTGACCGCCCGCATCGTGAAGGCCCGGCAGGTGCACGGCGCCAGGGTCATCACGATCGTGGAGGCACGGGACAGCCTGAGCGTCGACACCGACGCCGATGGGATCGCAACCGCAACTGAAGGGTTGGCGCCGACGATTCTCGCCGCCGATTGCGTTCCGATCGTGGTGGCGGCACCGAGTGCTGTCGCGACCCTGCATGCCGGCTGGCGGGGGCTCGAGGCCGGCGTGATCGCCAACGGTGTCGCCGCGATCGGTGCGCTCGTCGGTGACGCGCAGCTGACGGCCGCGGTCGGTCCGGCCGCGGGAGCCTGCTGCTATCGGGTCGGCTCCGAGATGCATGAGCGCTTTCCCGGCTTCGGCACCGGCCCGAACCTGGACCTGAAGGCGATCGCTCGCGCCCAGCTCGTCGAAGCCGGCGTCGCCACGGTCCACGACACCGGCATTTGCACCATCTGCTCGAATCCGGCGCTGTTCTTCTCATACCGCCGCGACGGCGCGAGCACCGGCCGTCAGGGGGCGATCGCGTGGTTGACCTGATCCGCGGGCTCACCGCCGACGGTGTGCAGGCAAACCTCGCTGTGGTCCGCGAGCGCCTCGCGCAAGCGGGCCGCAAGCCGGGGGAGGTCCAGATCCTCGCGGCGGTGAAATACCTGCCCAGCGAGGAGCTCGACGCACTCGCCGCGGGCGGGATCAAGCTGGTCGGCGAGAACCGCGCGCAGGATCTGATCGCCAAGGCCGCCTCCCACCCGGGCTTCACCTGGGACTTCATCGGCTCCTTGCAGAGCCGCAAGGTGGCCATGCTGCTGCCACATGTCCGCTATATCCATTCGGTTGCCACCGACTCGGCCTTGGCCCAGCTCGCTAAGCACGGCGGCGAGGCAACGCGCATCCTGGTCGAGGTCAACATCGCCGGCGACCCGGGCAAGGCGGGGGTCGCACCGACCGAGCTGCCGGGGTTCCTCGAGCGGTGTGCAGTACCGGTCGTGGGCCTGATGACGATGCCGCCGCTCGCTGCCGAGCCGGAGGCGAGCCGGCGCCACTTCGCCGCCCTGCGCGAGCTTGCCGAGACCCACGCGCTGCGCGAGCTGTCGATGGGCACCAGCCAGGATTACGCGGTCGCCGCGGAGGAGGGCGCGACGATCATTCGGCTCGGATCGCTCCTTTACCGTCCGAGCACGGCATAATCGGAACTAGCAGGGAATTCAGACGGAAACCCGAACCTCCCACCGATATGGCTTTTCGCGACACATGGCATCGAACGCTCGTCTACTTCGGCCTCGCCGAGGACGAGGCCTATGACGACGACTTCGAGCCCTATTCGGAACCGGAGGTCCAGATGCAGGACAGCTATCGGGATCGCCCGACGGTGCGTCGACTCGACACGCGTCAGCGCCGCCGGCGCGATGAGTTCGACGACATCTTCAGCGACGATGACGACCGTCACACCACGGTCCTGCGCCCGGTTTCGAGCCGACCAAACGGCCGTGGCAACACCGGTGACGTCCGCGTCCACTTCGTAGCGCCGAAGAACTTCAACGACGCCCAGGACGTAGCCGACAAGTTCAAGGACACGATCCCGGTGATCCTGAACCTCCAGGGCGCCGACTCCGACCTTTCCAAGCGCCTGATCGACTTCGCGAGCGGCCTCACCTACGCGCTCGACGGCGGCATGCAGCGGATCGCCGACAAGGTGTTCCTGCTGACGCCACAGAACGTCGAGGTCTCGGCCGAGGAACGCGCACGGCTGATCGAGAAGGGCTTCTTCAACCAGTCCTGACGTTCGGCTGGGCCCGCGCGCCCGCTGGCGCGGCGGGCCGCTCGTGCTGGCCAGCGGGCCAGCACGACCACGGTACGCTCACTTCATGAAGATCGGCCTGATCGGTTCAGGGAACATGGCGCGCGCGATGGCGCGCGGCTGGGGTGAGCCCGTGCTCTGCACCGACAGCGGCTCGGGCAGCGCGCAGGCGCTCGTCGACGAGTTGGGCGGAGAGCGCGTGGCATCCAACCGGGAGCTGGCCGAGCGCGTCGATCTTGTGGTGCTCTGCCACAAGCCCTACCAGCTGGATTCTGTTGCCGAGGAGATCGGCGATGCCGCCAAGGTCGTAGCCAGTGTCCTCGGCGGCACCGACACGCGAACCCTGCAGGCTCGGTACAGCGGCGCTCAGGTGTTCTCGCTGATCCCCAACACGCCGGTCGAGGTTCGCCAGGGCATAGTCGTGTACGGAGTGCCAGACGAGCGTGTCTTCCCGGTGGACGCGGTGCTGGAGGCCCAGGTCCTCGAGCTCTTCGGGCGCCTGGGTCGCGTCGTGACAGTTCCTGAGCGACTGCTGAGCCCGGCGGCGGCGATCTCAAGCGTCGGGCCGGCCTACCAGGCGCTGCTCGCCGAGGCCCAGATCGATGCAGCGGTGCGCCAGGGTCTCGGCGCTCAGCTCGCGGCTGAGCTGATGACGGCGACGATGACCGGTTCCGCCGCTCTGATCGAGGCGAAGGGCTACGACACGCTGACGGTCAGGCGCGAGGTCACCTCGCCGGGAGGGTCGACCGCTCGCGGACTCGACGCGCTCGAGCGCGCCGGCATCCGCAGCGCCTTCCAGGACGCGGCCGATGCGGTCGTAAACCCGCCCAAGAAGGTATGAGCGTGCTGATCACCGCCGTTAGCCGGCTCGACATCGGCAATTACGTCGGTGACCTGTTCAGCGTCTACATCGCGCTGCTCCTGATCTACCTCATCGCCAACCTTGTGCTCTCGTTCGGGGCGCGTCCGGCGTATTCGCGGACGCTCGACGCCGTGCTCGGCTTCCTACGCGAGGTGAGCGAGCCTTTCCTGGGGATCTTCCGGCGTTTCCTCCCGTCGATGGGCGGCATCGACCTCAGCCCGATCCTGGCGTTGATCGTGCTGTACGTGGTCCGCGCGATCGTCGTGAACCTCATCAGTGGCTGACGCCGCCCGGCGCCGAGCGCTGTTGCGCGCCGCTGTCGTCTTCGCAATCGTCGTCGGACTCGACCAGCTGACCAAACACACGCTCGGCACATGGATCCGTCCGGGCCAGGTTCGGCACGTGATTCCAGGGCTCAAACTCGTCTACGAACGCAACACCGGCGTCGCGTTCAGCTTCCTGGCGGGGACCGGCGCGCTCGTGTACGTGGTCACCGGGGTCGCGCTGGTCGGGCTAGTCAGCTTCATGCTGATGCGCCCGGGGCGCAGGCTGCTGTGGCTACCGACCGGGATGCTCGTCGGCGGCGCGGTGGGCAACCTGATCGACCGGGTCGCGCGTGGCTCGGTGATCGACTTCATCAAGCTGCCGCATTGGCCGGCGTTCAACGTCGCCGACATGGCGATCACGTTCGGTGTGGTCATCCTTGTGTTCGTGATCGAGCGGGGTTCCAGAGATGGCTGAGATCGAATGGGAGGGCACCGTCGGCGACGACGCCGCCGGTCAGCGCCTGGATCAGTTCCTGGCGGAGCCGCTGGGCTCGCGGGCGCGTGCGGCGCGGCTGATCGGGGCCGGACTCGTGCGGCTCGACGGCCGCACGGTCCAGAAGCGGCGGCTCGTGAACGTCGGCGAGCAGGTGGTGGTGACCGCCGAGACGCTGGGGCAGATGCCGGAATCCGATCCCGCCCACCCGTCATCTGCAGACTTCACGGTGGCATACGAGGACGACGCGCTGATCGTCGTCGACAAGCCGGCCGGGGTGGTCGTACATCCGGCGCGCGGGCACGAGGGCGGGACGCTCGCGCAGGCGCTTGCGGGCCGCGCCGCCGGCGGTGAGGACCCATACCGCGCCGGGATCGTGCACCGCCTCGACCGTGACACGTCGGGGCTGCTGGTGATCGCCAAGAGCGATGCCGTGCACCGCGCGCTCAAAGACCTGCTGCAGGCACGGCTGCTGAGCCGGGAGTACCTGACGCTGGTCGACGGCATCCCGCCGGCGCACTCGGGAACGATCGACGCGCCGATCGGCCGCGACCGCCGCGAGCGACTTCTGCATTCGATCGACACGGACGCCCCGCGCGAGGCGCGCACCCACTTCGAGCTGCTCGAGCCGTTGCGACACGAGGCATTGCTCCGGGTCTCGCTCGAGACCGGGCGGACCCATCAGATCCGCGTGCACATGCGGGCGATCGGGCACCCGGTGCTGGGGGACAGCGCGTATGGCGGACCGGCGCGCTTCGGACTCGAACGCCAGTTCCTGCACGCGGCGCGGCTCGCATTCCCACACCCGCTCACGGGCGATGCGATCGACGTCAGCTCGCCACTGCCGGCCGATCTCCAGGCGGCCCTTGAGCTCGCGCGAGCTGAAGCGGCCTGATCTCCTACACTTAGCGACGTTTCCTAAAACCTACCCGCCGCGTGCGGTCAGGTCGCGCCCTGCTTCGGGATACGCCCGGAGTCGCGACAAACCTCTGACCAGCGGCGTGCTGTTCAAAACCTGATCAAGGGAGTTACAAGTGGCTCAAGTAAGCCTGAGAGAGCTGCTGGAGGCCGGCGTGCACTTCGGCCACCAGACGCGCCGTTGGAACCCGAAGATGCGTCGCTTCATCTTCGGCGAGCGTGACGGCATCTACATCATCGACCTCGAGCAGACTGACGAGCTGCTCCAGGAGGCCCAGCAGTTCGCGGCTGACATCGCCCGGCGCGGCGGGACCGTCATGTTCGTCGGCACCAAGAAGCAGGCGCGCGACGCGATCAAGGACACGGCCGAGGCCGCCGGTATGCCGTACGTCAACCATCGCTGGCTCGGCGGTCTGCTGACGAACTTCCAGACCATCTCCCTCCGCATCAAGCGCCTGCACGACCTCGAGCGCTATGAGACTGACGGTCAGCTGCAGTTGCTGCCGACGCGCGAGCGCATGGCGGCACAGGCCGACCTCGCGAAGCTCCGCGCCAACCTCGGTGGCGTCAAGAACATGCAGCGCCAGCCAGACGCGGTCTTCGTGATCGACCTCAAGACCGAGGTGATCGCGGTCAAGGAGGCCCAGCGCCTCCGCATCCCGATCATCGGCCTGGTCGACACCAACTGCGACCCCGAGGGGATCGACTTCGTGATCCCGGGCAATGACGACGCGATCCGCTCTTGCGCGGCGATCACCAAAGCGATCGGCGACGTCGTCGCCGAAGCGCACGGTGTGTTCCGCGCCGAGGAGGAGCGCGCACGGCTCGAGCGCGAGCGCAAGGAGGCCGAGGAGCGCGCCAGGCGCGAGGCCGAGGACGCCGCGCGCCGCGAGGCCGAGGAGAAGGCCCGCGCCGAGGCTGCCGCCGAAGCTGAGGCCAAGGCCGCCGCGGATGCACAGGCGGCCGCTGAGGCACAGGCAAAGGCAGCCGCCGAGGCACAGGCTGCCGCTCAAGCGGCTCCGCCTGCCGCTCCGACCCAGCCCGCTGCGCCTGAGGCACCCGCTGAGGCCGCTGCGCCTGAGGCACCTGCTGAGGCCGCTGCGCCTGAGGCACCTGCTGAGGAAGCCGCGCCTGAGGCACCTGCTGAGGAAGCCGCGCCCGAGCCCGCCAACCCAGCTGAAACAGAGTCCCCCGCCAGCGACGCGGAGCCCGCTGAGGCGCCAGCCGCGAGCGCTGCGCCCGAAGCTGCTGCGGAATCCGCTGAGGCCCCTGCCGCAGAGGCAGCTCCGGTCGCTGCCGAAGCCGAAGTCGCGCCCGACGCCCCTGAGGCGGTGGCAGCTCCCGAGGCTGCCGATGAGCCCACGACGACCGACGACAGCACTCCCGAGGAGGCCGCATGAGCGCCATCACCGCTTCAGACGTCAAGGCTCTCCGCGACCGCACCGGCGCGGGGATGATGGCCTGCAAGAACGCCCTGGCCGAGTCAGACGGCGACATCGAGCAGGCCGTCGAGTTGCTGCGCGCGCGAGGTGAGGCGCAGGCCGCCAAGCGGGCAGGCAACGACGCGACCGAGGGCACGATCCAGAGCTACATCCACCTGGGCAGCAAGATCGGCGTGCTGGTCGAGATCGACTGCGAGACCGACTTCGTTGCACGCAACGACGCGTTCGTGGCGTTCGCCAAGGACCTGGCCCTGCACATTGCGGCGTCGCCGTCGACCGTGGCGGTCACCGACGAGGAAGTGCCCGCCGAAGATCGCGAGCGTGAGATCCGGATCGCGACCGAGCAGGCGGCCGATCGCCCCGAGAACGTGCGTGAGCGCATCGTCCAGGGCAAGGTCGACAAGTGGCTCGACGAGGTCGTGCTACTGCGTCAGGAGCACGTCAAGCACGAGGGCCAGACGATCGAGGATCTGCGGGCCAAGCTCGCTTCCGATACTGGCGAGAACGTCGTGGTCAGGCGCTTTGCGCGCTTTGCCGTCGGCGGCTAGGATCCGGCCTCCGAGGTGAGCACACTGAGCACAAACGGAGGCGCACCCGCTTACGCGCGGGTGCTGCTCAAGCTCTCGGGCGAGGCGCTGATGGGCGACCTCGAATACGGGACCGACCCGGAGCGCGTGCGCGCGATCGCCCAGGAGATCGCGACGATCCACCGGCGCGGTGTCGAGGTCGCGATCGTCGTCGGCGGTGGCAACATATATCGTGGGCTGGCAGCTGCCGCGCGCGGCATGGACCGTGCGACCGGCGACTACATGGGCATGCTGGCCACCGTGCTGAACGCGCTGGCGCTGCAGGACGCGCTCGAGAAGGCCGAGATCCCGACGCGGGTACAGTCTGCGATCACGATCTCCGAGGTCGCCGAGCCCTACATCCGGCGCCGTGCGATCCGCCACCTCGAGAAGGGCCGCGTCGTGATCTTTGCCGCCGGGACTGGCAACCCCTTCTTCACGACGGACACAGCCGCGGCGCTTCGCGCTGCGGAGGTTCACGCCGAGGTGGTGCTGATGGCCAAGAACGGCGTCGAGGGCGTATACACGGCGGACCCGGCGACGGACCCGAACGCAACGTTCATTCCCGAGCTCACGCACAAGGAGGCGCTCACGCAGGGTCTCCAGGTGATGGACTCGACGGCGTTCGCGCTCTGCATGGACAACAACCTCCCGATCGTCGTCTTCAACATGGCCGACGGCACCAACATCAACCGGATAGTGTCCGGTGAGCGGGTTGGAACCCTCGTAAAGACATGAGCGACGACGATCTCGTTTCAGGCCTCCTCGACGATGCGCGTGAGCGCATGCACAAGAGCGTCGAGTCGACGCGGCACGAGTTCGGATCCGTCCGCACCGGGCGCGCCAGCCCGGCGCTGCTGGACCGCATCAATGTCGACTACTACGGCGCCGTAACGCCGCTCAAGCAGCTTTCCACGATCAGCACCCCAGAGGCTCGGCTGCTCTCGATCCAGCCCTACGACAAGAGCTCGATCAAGGCGATCGAGAAGGCGATCCTCGAGTCCGACATCGGCCTGACGCCGTCCAACGACGGCGCCATGATCCGGCTGGTGCTGCCGGAGCTGACCGAGGAGCGCCGCAAGGAGCTCGTCAAGGTCGTGCGCGGCATCGCCGAAGAGGGCCGCGTGGCGATCCGCAACATCCGGCGCGACGTCATGCACGACCTGCGCGAGCTCAAGGAGGGCGGCGACCTCGGCGCCGACGACGAGCACCGCGCCGAGACCGATCTGCAGAAGGTGACCGACTCGAGCATCACCGAGCTCGACGAGCTGCTGAAGGCCAAGGAAGAAGAGATCCTCGAGGTCTGACGTGAGGGAGGGCGCTGCGCCAGATCCGGGCGCCGACGGCCCTCGTTACGTCGCGATCATCACTGACGGCAACGGTCGCTGGGCCAAGCAACGTGGGCTTCCGGCGATCAGGGGACACGAGGCCGGGGCAGACGTCGTCAAGGAGCGCCTGCGCGACGCGGTCAGGTTTGGGATCAGGGAGCTCACGGTCTACTCGTTCTCGACCGAGAACTGGAGCAGGTCAAAGACGGAGGTCTCAGGCCTGATGCGGATGTTCGCGCGGCGGATCGACGCGGAGACCCCCGAGCTCAAGGCCGAGGGGGTGCGCATGCGCTTCATCGGCCGCCGCGCGCCACCCGTCTCAAAACGCCTGATCGCGAAGATGGAGTGGGCCGAGGCCGAGACTGCGGGCAATGATCGAATCACCCTGTTCGTCGCGTTCAACTACGGTGGTCGCGCGGAGATCCTCGACGCCGCACGCTCGTTCTCCGGCAATGACGAAGAGGAGTTCCGCCGTCACCTGTACGCGCCCGACATGCACGACCCCGATCTGATCATCCGCACAAGCGGCGAGCAACGGGTCTCGAACTTCCTGACCTGGCAGTCCGCGTACTCCGAGTTCGTATTCCGCGACGAGCTGTGGCCGGACTTCACGCGCGACGTGTTCGCGGCGAGCCTGGCCGAGTTCGCGGCGCGCCAACGACGCTTCGGCGGCCGCTGATGCCTCAAGCTCGTCGTGTCGCGCAGCGGACGCCGCCGCGCCGCCGCTCAGACCTACTGGCGCGGATCCTCGTCGGCGTCCCGGCGGCCGTGCTCGCGATCGTCTTCGTCGACATCGGCGGGGTCGGGTGGATGCTGCTGATGGCGGTGCTTGCCTGCGCGTGCCTGAGCGAGCTGTATCGGATGCTGCCCGACTGGCGCCCGGTCTCGGGGGTTGGCTTCCTGGTCGTGATCGGCATGTGCGTGGCGGCGCGCTATGGCACAGCCGCCGATGTGGCGGGCGCTGCGCTCACGGGCCCGCCACTGGTGTTCCTGGCCATCCTCCTACGTGGCCAGACTGGCGGCGCCACACTCTCGATCGCCTCGACGTTGCTCGGCATCTTCTGGATCGGCTTCGCCTTCGCGCTCGCGACGCTGCTGCGACAGGTCCCGCACGGCAAGGGGATCATGATCGACGTGATGGTCGGCACATTCCTTGGTGATACCGCCGCATACCTGGGCGGTCGCCTGTTCGGTCGCCATCCGTTGGCGCCGACGATCTCCCCGAAGAAGACGATCGAGGGACTCGGCTGCGGCGCGCTCGTATCGGTCCTCGCGGTTGTCGTCGCTGGTCTGTACCAGGAGACGTGGCTGCCGCACGGCACCGCGCTGCTCCTGGGGATCGCCGTGGCCGTTTTGGGGCCGATCGGCGACCTCTTCGAGTCGCTGATGAAGCGCGACGTGGGCGCAAAGGACGCCGGCACGCTGTTCGGTGCGCACGGCGGTGCGCTCGACAGGCTCGACGCGGTCATGTTCACGGTCGTCGCCGGGTATTTCATCGCGATCAACATCCCGCATTGAGGGCTGGAGCCAGATGGCAAGTCGTCCACGTCGTCTCGTGATCCTCGGCTCGACCGGTTCGATCGGCACCCAAGCCCTCGACGTGGTCGCGCGCAGCGACGGCGAGCTCGAGCTCGTAGGCCTCAGCGCCGGCCGCGATTGGCAGCAGCTGATCGAGCAGGCCGAGAAGTACGGCGTCGGGAGGATCGCGCTGGCCGACGGCGACGCTGCGGCACGCGCCTCCGAGGCATGGACCGGTGGGGAGGTGCTATCGGGCCCTGACGGTCTCGTCGCGCTCGTCACTGAATCGGATTGCGAGATGGTGCTGAACGCAATCGTCGGCTCAGCGGGCCTGCTCGCCACCGTTGCCACGCTCGGCGAGGGCATCGATCTCGCGCTCGCCAACAAGGAGTCGCTGGTCGTCGGCGGCGAGCTCGTCAATCAACTGGCGGAGGCGACGGGCGCGCAGATACTGCCGGTCGATTCCGAGCACTCCGCCCTGCACCAGCTGATCGCGGGTGAACAAGCCGGCACGATCGATCGCCTGCTGCTGACCGCCTCCGGCGGCCCATTCCGCGGCCGCACCCGATCCGAGCTGGCGGACGTCACGGTCGAGCAGGCGCTCGCGCATCCGACCTGGTCGATGGGCGGCAAGATCACGATCGACTCGGCCACATTGATGAACAAGGGGCTTGAGGTGATCGAGGCCCACCATCTGTTCGGCACGCCGTATGACCAGATCGATGTCGTCGTGCACCCGCAGTCGATCGTTCACAGCCTGATCCAGCTCTGCGACGGCGCAACGCTGGCCCATCTCGGCTATCCGGACATGCGCGTGCCGATCGCATATGCGCTACACCACCCGAATCGCGCCGAGGTCCCGCTGCCCGCGCTGGACCTGGCTGCGGTGGGTGCGCTGACCTTCGAGCCGCCCGACATCGAAACCTTCTCGTGCCTGCGGCTCGCGTGCGATGCCGGCGTCGCCGGCGGGACGGCGCCGTGCACGCTCAACGCCGCCAACGAGGTGGCCGTGCACGCGTTTCTGTCCGGCAGGCTCGCGTTTCTCGGGATCGCGCAGGTGATCGAGGAAACCTTGGCCGCGCTTCCGGCGCGGGCCGTGCATTCCTTCGATTCGCTGATGGACGCGGATCTCGAGGCACGGTCGGTCGCTTCGGAGCGCGTGACGCGCCTGTCAGACTAGGTTCTGATGTCGTACGTCCTGGCCTTCCTGGGATTCGCGCTGCTGATCATCCTCCACGAGGCTGGTCATTTCGTCGCGGCCAAGGCCGTGGGGATGCGGGTCGAGCGCTTCTCGCTGTTCTTCGGACGGATGCTCTGGAGTCGCCGGATCGGCGAGACCGAATACGGCATCGCCGCGATTCCACTCGGTGGCTACGTGAAGATCACCGGCATGAGCTCTGAGGAGGAGTTCGAGACGCCGGAGATCGAGGCCCGGGCCTACTACAACCAGCCCGTCTGGAAGCGGATCGCCGTGATCGCGGCGGGACCCGCGGTCAATGTGGCACTCGCGTTCGTGCTCGTCTGGGTGCTCTTCGTCGCGCCGAGCCAGCCGGTCGCGAGCAACAGAATCGCCTCGGTTCTCAAGAGCGGTGCAGCGGCCAGCGTTCTGAGACCGGGTGACCAGCTCATGTCGGTCGACAGCGTCAGGGGCGACGCCGCGGCGTTGCACACGCAGATCGCGACCCACACCTGCGCCGGCCGTACGCGGGTCAACGGCTGCGTGGCGACGACGGCCGCGACACTGGTGGTGCGGCGTGACGGAGCACTGCGCACGTTTCGGATCAAGCCGCACTACAGCGCCGCAGCGAAATCGATGCTGGTCGGCTTCGAGTTCAGAGTGCGCTACGTCTCGACCAGCGCCGTGGCCGCGGTCGGTGACAGCGCCCGTGCGCTCTGGAGAGTGACCACGCGAACCGTGACGGACATCGTCGAGCTGTTCAAGCCGAAGGCGCGCAAGCAGCTCCACAGCATCATCGGGGGCTACAAGTACACACAGGAGGCGATCGCGTCCGGCTGGCAGAACGGGATCTGGATCATTGCGCTGATCTCGCTGTCCCTTGGCATCATCAACCTCTTCCCGTTCCTGCCGTTGGACGGCGGTCACATCTTCTGGGCGCTCGCGGAGAAGGTCCGTGGGCGCAGGATCCCGGTCGCCGTCATGGAGCGGGCCGGCCTGGTCGGGATCGCACTGCTGGCGATCGTGCTCTTCATCGGCGTCAGCAACGACGTCTCGGCGCTCGCCGGCAAGGGTCTCAACCTGCACTGAGAGCGCGCGCAAGCACCTCAACCGGGTGATGGACCGCGAGCGGCCGGCCGACGGCGCGAAGCTGACGCTCCAACTGGCCGATGCAGGCGTAGTCGCCGCTCACCACCATCTCGGCGCCTGAGGCGATGATCGCCTGCGCCTGACGTGTCGCGAGCGCGACGGCGGCCTCAGGCTGAACGGTGCGGTAGATGCCGGGCGCTCCGCAGCATGCTCCCGCCTCCGGCGGCAGTTCGACCAGCTCGACGCCAGGGATCCGGCGCAGAAGCTCGCGTGGCGATTCGGCGACGCCCTGACCATGGCGCAGCTGACAGGCGTCGTGGTAGGCGAGCCGGATCGCCAGCGGCCTCAGGCGCGAGCGCAGCGGCGCTTGCACCAGGAACTCATGGATGTCCAGCACCAGGGCGCTGAAGGCGTTGGCCTCGGGCGTCCCCAGCAAGCGTCCGTACTGCTTCATCGCCACGCCACACCCGCCAGCGCTGGTGAGGACGTGGTCGACGCCACCGACGCCGGCAAATGCGGCGATCGTCGCCTCGGCGCGACGTGCCCCGTGATTTCGCTGACCGCTGTGCAGTTCCAATGCGCCGCAGCAGTCGGGTAGCCGCGGTGCGATGACCTCATAGCCTTCGGCCGCCAGCACGGCGATCGTCGCCTCATGCACGGCGCGGTGCTCGACGCGCTGCACGCAGCCGAGCAGCAGCCCCACGCGGCCGCGGGACGCGCCCTGCGCCGGTGTGAAGTTGGGGATCGGCGCGCGGCGACTCAGGCGGGTGGCGTGCGCGGCGCGGGGGAGGGCTGTGAGTGCGGCCCGCCGGCGCATCCGTTCGCGCGCCGGCCGCTGAACCTGACGCTCGATCGTCGACCGGGCGGAGGCCAGCAGGTCAACGTACGGAACGTCCTCAGGACACACGCTCATGCATGCCATGCATCCGAGGCAGGAGTCGATGTGCGCAGCCATGGCGGCCGTGGCCGATCCACCTGGGGCGAGCGCATCCTGGATCAGCACGATGCGGCCGCGCGGTGAGTCGGCCTCCGTGCCCCAGAGCGTGTAGGTCGGGCAGCTCTCGAGGCACAGCCCGCAGTGCGTGCAGCTCATCGTCAGATCCTCCCGAGCATGGTCAGATCCTGCCGAGCATGGTCAGATCCCACCGACGAACACGCCGGGGTTGCAGACCCGGGCCGGATCGAAGCCGGCTTTGAGCCCGCGCATCAATTCGAGCTCTGAGCCCTCGCCAACGTTCCACGGGTCGACGGCGCCGCGTGCGCCCGCCGGCAGGTCGAGCGCGACGGCTGCCGAGCCGGCCGGCAGTCCCGCACGGACAGCGGCTATCCGCCCGACATCAAGCGTCAGGTACGCGATGCCGCGCGCGGCGCGCCCGACGAGCGTCCCGCCGACCTCGTCGGCCAGCTTCAAGACCACGTCGAGCTCGCGCCGCCGGGTGTGGACACGGAGCACTGCGCGAACGGCCGAGCGCTGACCGGCGCGCTGACGCGCCCACAAACCCGCGTCGTCGACACGCACCGTCGTCCCGTCGAGGCCGCAGGCCCGCATCGTCTGGGCCACGGCCGCTGCCCGTGCGTTCGACTCGTCGCCACCGAGTTGCGCGAGCAGCCCGCCACGTCCAGCGATCCACGCGACGTCGAAGGCCTCGAGGTCACCGTGCCGGGCGGTGACGACTTCCACAACGTCGCGCAGGAGCCCCGGATCGCCGCTCGAGCCGAGCGCTGTGGCCGTCTCGGCCGGGACCAGGCGCACGTGCGCGTCGACGGCAAGGATCACTCCGAGCGTCCCGAACGAGCCCGTCAGCAGTTTCGCGAGGTCGTAGCCGTCCTGCTCCTGGCCGCTGCGCGGGCCCGTCCGCACAACAGTCCCGTCGCTCAAGGCGACGGTGATGCCGACGATCTGGTCGGCAACCGTCCCGAAACGGTGGCTGAGCGGTCCCGCGTCGCCGGTCGCAACCACGCCGCCGACAGTCGCTGCCGGCCGCCCCAGGCCAAGCTGGGGATCCACGGCGAACATCAGCCCGGTTCGGCCCAGGATCGCCTGTGTGCGCACCAGTGACGTGCCGGCGTTGAGCGTCGCGATGACGCCGTCGTCATGGACGACGACGCGGTCGAGGTGCGTCGTCAGAAGACGCAGAGCACGGGGTGGGGCGGCCCCGCCCCAGCCGAGTTTCGTACCGCCGCCGACCACGCGCACGGGCCGCTCCTGCGCAGCCGCGCCGGCGAGCGCGGCGGCAGCCTCGCTGAAGCTGCGCGGGACGACGGTCTCGCTCACCGGCGTGACACCGTGCGCAACGTGATCGCGACAGCGATCCCCGCCCGTCCACGGGACCCGGGAAACGCGCCGGTGATGCCATAGCCGGGGTCGCGAGCGTCCAGACGAACCGACGTGCCATCCGATTGCACGAGCTCGAGGCCGCACACGTTGCCGATGCCCGGCGTTTCGGCGATGTGGCCGCCGACTGTGCCGATCGGATCCGCGTCGGCGAACCAGCGTGCCGGCGCCGCGCGCGCAAGCGCCGCGGGCGGCGCCCCGGGCTCGACGGTGATCTCATCGCCACCCTCGTCGAGGGCCACGATGCGGCGCATCCGCGTAAGCACGATCAGCACGCCATCGGCAGTTGGCAGCGCCCCGCCGCTGTGACTGGTACCCGCGCCGCGGACCACAAACCGCGTGCCCGTGGCCGCGCAGGCCGAGACGACGCCGGCGACCTCGGCGGCGCTGCCCGGCAGGATTGCCGCAAGCGGCAACGGGCCGCTACGGCGCAGTCCGTCCGAGCGGTAGGTCGAGAGCACTGTGGGGGCGGTGAGCACGTGTTGCTCACCGCATATCAGCCGCGCGCGGGCGACCACTTCAGCGCCTTCCTCCATCGCTCAAGTTTCCCTGATGTGAACGCTCCCTGCCCAACCCCGGCAGTGGCTCTGAGCCGCACTAGACTCACCGTGGATGTCCTCGAGGAACCAGATCCACGTCGGCGGCGTCGCGATCGGCGGCGGCGCGCCCGTTGCCGTGCAGACGATGACCAAGACCGAGACCGCCGACCTCCAGGCGACGCTGGCGCAGATCAAGCGCGTCGCGGAGGCCGGCGCCGACCTCGTCCGCGTCGCGGTCCCACGCGACAAGGACGCGGAGGCGCTGAAGACGATCGTGCGCGAATCCCCGATCCCGGTGATCGCCGACATCCACTTCAACCACACACTCGCGCTCAAGGCGCTCGACGCCGGCGCCCATTGCATCCGCCTGAACCCGGGCAACATCGGCGGTCCCGACAAGGTCGCCGAGGTCGCCGCGAAGGCCAATGCACTCGGGACGCCCCTGCGAATCGGCGTCAACTCCGGCTCGTTGCCTGCGCACCTGCGCGAACTCGAGTTCGACAACCCCGTCGAGGCGCTCGTCACCGCCGCCGTCGAGTTCGTCAACTTGATGGAGCGGCTCGACTTCACCAACTTCAAGGTCTCGATGAAGTCGACCAGCGTCCCCAACACGATCGCGTCGAACCGCCTGCTGGCCGAGCGGATCCCGTACCCGCTGCACCTCGGCGTGACCGAGGCCGGCACCAAGTGGTCGGGTTCGCTCAAGTCGGCCGTGGGGCTCGGCACGCTGCTGGCCGACGGCATCGGCGACACCATCCGGATCTCGCTCTCGACCTTCCAGGCCGAGGAAGAGGTCAAGGTCGCCTGGGAGATCCTCAAGGCGCTGCGGCTGCGGCGCCGCGGACCCGATCTGATCGCATGCCCGACCTGCGGACGGCTGCAGTTCGACATGGACACCGTCGTCGCCGAGGTTGAGAAGCGGCTCGAAGCCTATGAGGATCCGATCGAGGTGTCGGTCCTGGGTTGTGCGGTGAACGGAATCGGCGAGGCCCGCCACGCGGACTTCGGGATCACCGGCGCCAAGGACATGGGCATGATCTACTCGCGCGGAGAGCCGCTCAAGAAGGTCCCAACCGAGAACTTGGTCGACGAGCTCTTCGCGGAGATCGACAAGTACTACGCATCGGGCAAGAACGTCGTCCGCGACGAGGCGGCGGCCGCCGAGGCGCGTGATTGGCTCGCCGAGAATGAGGACGAGACGGCGATGACGCCGGAGCGTCTGGCCGCACTCGAGGCGGCAGCCGCGAACGAGCCCGAAGCGGCGGCGAAGCTGGACGAGGCGCTCTCGCCCGTCGCCGGGCGACGCTTCACCCGCACCTCCTAGAACCGGTCAGCGCTCAGGTTCGGCGTGGCCTGAGCCGGCCATCACTTTCTCGCGCAGTGGTTCAGGCACGAGGTCGAGGTAGCGGTCGGGGTGCCGGCGCACGTAACTGGCGATGAACGGGCAGAGCGGCACGAGCTTGAGCCCGCGCTCGCGCACATCCGCGAGCGCGACGGTCGCCATCTCGCTGCCAACACCCTGGCCCTCATACGCCGGCTCGACCTCGGCGTGGACCATCGCCATCCGCCCGTCCTGCAGCCGGTACTGGATGAACCCGGCCAGTTTCCCGTCGACCAGCGCCTCGTAGCGATGCTCCTCTGGGTTGTCATCGATCTGCAGGCTCACGTCCTCAGGATGACGCTCGTGTCAAGCTTCACGTGATGAAGACAAACCGTTCGGTTCCCCCTGCAACGGTGGTCCCGATCCTGGTCTACCCGGACGTGCGCGCCGCTGTTGCGTGGCTGACAGACGTCTTCGGGTTCGTCGAGCGCACCAGGATCGGGGTGGACCATCGATCGCAACTCGGCATCGGTCGTGACGGCGCTGTGATCGTGGCCGATGTCCGGGGCGCTCAGGTCGCGCCGACGGCCGGCGCCGTGACACAGATGATTCGAGTACGTGTGGAGGACGCAGATGCGCAGTACGAGCGCGTTGTGGCCCGCGGCGGCCGGGTGCTGGAGCCACCGACCGAGCGCGAGTACGGCGAGCGCGATTTCATGGTTGAGGACCTTGCCGGCCACCGCTGGGCGTTCTGCGAGAGCATCCGCGACGTCGCACCCGAGGACTTTGGCTGCGAAACCGTATCGCCCTGGCCCGCCAGCGGGCCGCCTGGATCAGCTCCTGCGTGACGCCGATCTGCAGCGATTAGTCAGTCGGGCACGGAGCGCAGGCGATCCAGGTGGCGGCGCCCGAGTTCGCTGCTGGAGCGGAGAAAAGCGATCACCAGCTGCAACTCATCGCTGGTGAACTGCTCGGAGAGGGCCGCGTGCCAGTCCGCCGCCATCGGCCCCCAGATGCGTTCAGCCGCCCGGTAGAACGCCTGCGTAACCTCGATTCTCACGCGTCGGCGGTCGGCCGGGTCGGGCAGGCGGCGGGCGTAGCCGTGGTTCTCGAGACGGTCGATAACGCCGGTTACCGCACCGGCCGTGAGCCCTGAGCGGCTCGCGAGCTCGCCGGCGGTGATTCCGCGGGCGTTTTCGATGATGTTCAGGCAGCGCAGATCCGTGTCGCCGACACCAAGCCACTCGGCCGCGACGTTGTCAAAGGCCTGGTCTTGATTGCCGCTCGCCCTGAACTCCTGGATCAACTCGTCGATCAGTCCGTCCTTCGACCGGGGAGGCATTTGCGGGTCACTCTCTTAGTTGCTAAACTATTTAGACACTAAAAGACAGCCTATCACGACCACTGTTCTAGCTGAAGGAGGAGACCAAGATGGCAACCGCGATGCGACTCGAGCTGATCCAGGTTCCGGTATCCGATATCGACCGGGCGAAGGCGTTCTACGTCGACAAGGTGGGGTTCGCCGCCGACAACGACACTCAGGTCAACGACGAGCTCCGCTTCGTGCAGCTCACGCCGCCCGGCTCCGCCTGCTCGATCGCCCTCACTTCCGGTGCGCACCAGATGGCTCCCGGCTCGGTCGAGGGCCTGCAGATGGTGGTGGACGATGCCGAGGCGAGCCGCCAAGAGCTGGCAGCGCGCGGCGTCGAGGTCAGCGACGTACAGGTCTTCCCATGGGGGAGCTTCGTCTACTTCACTGACCCCGACGGCAACGGCTGGGCGCTTCAGGCGATGACTCACCGCCAATAGCCGTCAGCGCCGTCGTCCAAGCTTTGAGGGCGGTTACCTGGCGCGAACTTTCGACCTATGGTGCTCGTTCTGCGCTCCATACGTCGAAAGTTCGGGTCACGGGCGCCGCAGGGGAGAGGCCCCGGGACCAATCCCAGGGCCTCTCAACCCAAACGGTCAGACCGCGGCGAACCTCTCAGCCACGGTGTCCCAGTTGACCGTGTTCCACCACGCATCCAGGTAATCGGGGCGCCGGTTCTGGTACTTCAGGTAGTACGCGTGCTCCCAGACGTCGACGCCCAGCAGCGGCGTTTTACCGTCGCTGATCGGATTGTCCTGGTTGGGCGTTGAGACGATCTCAAGGCCCGAGCCGTTGTGCACGAGCCAGGCCCAGCCCGAGCCGAACCGGCCGATGCCCGCGGCCTTCAGCTTTGCCTGGAAGTCGCTGAAGGAGCCGAACGTCGAGGCGATTGCGTCAGCCAGCGCGCCGGCGGGCTCACCACCTTTGCCGGGGCCCATCGACACCCAGAAGAGCGAGTGGTTGTAGTGACCGCCGGCGTTGTTGCGGACCGGGCCCTGCTTGTCGGCCGGGAGGGCGCCGAGGCTCTTGAGGATGTCCTCCACCGGCGTGTCGGCCCATTCGGTGCCCGCCAGGGCGGCGTTTGCATTGGTGACGTACGCGCCGTGGTGTTTGTCGTGATGGATCTCCATCGTCTGAGCGTCGATGTAGGGCTCGAGCGCGTCAAAGGCGTAGGGGAGGTCTGGTACGGAAAAGGCCATGTTTACTCCTGTCTCCGGGGTCTCTCTCTGCTGATTTCGTTCTATCAGAGCGCCTGTTCGGTGGCCTCTGCCGGCGTCTCGGCCAGCGCCACGGGTACGCTTGCTCGCCATGCCGCGCCTTTCCGAGTACCTGCTTCCGACCGAACGTGAACCGCCGGCCGACGCCGAGGCGCTGAGCCACAAGCTGATGGTGCGCGCCGGGCTGATCCGCCAGGTCGGCGCGGGACTGTGGACGTGGTTGCCGGCAGGCTGGCGTACGCACGAGCGGGTCGTGCAGATCGTGCGCGAGGAGATGGACGCGATCGGCGGCATGGAGATGCTCATGCCGATCATGCAGCCCGCGGAGCTCTGGAAGCGCAGCGGACGCTACGAGGGTTTTGGCGAAGAGCTCTTCAAGCTCAAGGACCGCAAGGATGCCGACATGGTCCTGGGCCCGACGAGCGAGGAGGTTGTCACGACGCATGCCTCGACGGTGATCCGCTCCTACCGCGACCTGCCGAAGATCCTGTACCACTTCCAGACCAAGGAAAGGGACGAGCCGCGCCCGCGAGCGGCGGTGCTGCGCTCCCGCGAGTTCGTGATGAAGGACTCATACAGCTTCGACCGCGATCGCGAGGGGCTCGACGTCTCCTACGACAAGCACGCGCGCGCCTATGACCGCATCTTCGACCGCTGCGGGCTCGAGTGGTACAGCGTCGAGGCGGATGTCGGCGCGATGGGCGGGTTTGGCGCTCACGAGTACATGGCGCCCTGCCCCGCCGGCGAGAACGACGTCGCGTTGGCGCCTGGATACGCTGCCAACGTCGAGGTTGCCGCCGCGGAGGCCCAGTCGGTCCAGTTGCCCGCCGCGCTCGATGCGCCGGAGGCCGTGCACACACCGGGGATGACGACCGTCGCGCAGGTGTCCGGGGCGCTCGGCCTGGCTGACGGCGCGCTGCTCAAAGCCTTCCCTGTTGTGCTGCCGGACGATTCGTTCGTGCTCATCGTCGTTCGTGGTGACCACCGCGTCAACGAGGTCAAGCTCCGGCTGGCGCTCGGCTCGGATTTCCGCCCCACGCGAGCCGAGGAGATCGAGCAGCGCCTCGGCCCGCCAGGCTTCATCGGTCCGGTGGGGGCACAGATGCGGATCGTTCTCGATGAGGCCGTGCGCGCCGACGCCGGCGGCTACGTCGTCGGCGCGAACCGTCGCGACGAGCATCTTCGCGGCGTGGTCCCCGGGCGGGACTTCGTCTACGAGTCGGCGGACGTGCGCAGCGTCGTCTTAGGGGACACGGTCGGCGGGCACCCGCTGCGGATCGAGCCCGCAATCGAGGTCGGCAACATCTTCAAGCTCGGCACGCGGTACAGCGACGTGCTCGGCGCCAGCTACCTCGACCAGGCCGGCGCGAGTCAGACGCTCTGGATGGGGTGCTACGGCATCGGACCGGCGCGCATCGCCGCCGCCGCAATCGAGCAGTTCGCCGACGACCGCGGGATCTCGTGGCCGCCCGCGATCGCGCCGTTCGACGTGCATCTGGTGACGCTGGGCAAGCCGGGTTCCGACGAGCGCGCGCTGTCTGACCGTCTCTACGAGGAGCTTCAGGCGGCCGGACTCACAGCCATCTACGACGAGCGCGACGCCGGGCCCGGCGAGAAGTTCGCCGATGCCGAGTTGCTCGGCTGCCCGCTGCGCGTGACGGTAGGACGCCGGACGCTGCAGGCTGGGGAACTCGAGGTGCAGGTGCGCAGGGGGCAGGAGGCCCGCGCCCTCCCGCTGGAGGGCGCGGCACCAGCGATCGCTGACCTGTGGCGCGAGCTCGGCTGAGCACGAAGCGCCTGCTCGGCGTCGATCGCTCCGGCCCGAACCCGGAGGCGACACGGTCTGACCAGCCCCTGCACCCGCTGACGATCCCGAACGCGATTGGATTCGCGCGGCTGGCGCTGATACCGGTGTTCCTAATCGTGGCCGTCTCGAGCTCGGACGGCCGCAGTGCTCTCGGCGCCACGCTGTTCGGAGTCATCGGCTGGGCCGATTACCTCGATGGCTTCACGGCCCGTCTGACGGGGCAGTTCAGCCGCCTCGGCGCGCTGCTCGACCCGATCATCGATCGCATGCTGGTGATCTCGGGAATGGCCGTGGCGTGGGACTTCGCATTACTGCCCCGCTGGGCGCTGGCGATCGTGATAGCGCGTGAGCTGCTGATGGTCGTATTGAGCCGCTACAGCCTTCGACGTGGCGTCGAGATCAAGATCAACTGGGTGGGACGACTGGCCGTCGCGCCGACGATGGGGGCGCCGTTCTTCGCGATGGCAGGCGTGCATTGGCTCGCGCTGGTGATGCTCTACGTCGGACTGGCGCTGTCGCTGACCGCGACCTATCTTTACATTCGCCTGGGTCTGCAAGAACTCTCAAGCTCAGATTGACCCTCTGAGCACGGCAGTTATACTCAGCTCTCACGGATCATTCTCGATCGTCGCGCTGCAGCACGGAGGACTAGCCGTATGGACACCTTTCCAGACCTCGGTTCGCTCACGGATCAAGAGCTCAAGGACCTGATCAAGGAGATGAAGGACGAGGAGATCGAGGTCTCCTACAAACGGCGGCTGCTCCACGGCAAGATCGACATCCTGCGGGCCGAGCTCGTCAACCGCTTGCGGCGCAAGGATGAGAGCGGCGAGCTCGTGATCAGCGGCGCCGACGTGCAGCAGCTCACGGACATCCTGACCGGGAACTACCCGCCCGCGGACGAAGCGCCGGGCGAGCAGTCTCCAGACCGCGGCTGACGCCAAGATCGTGGCCCAGCACTGCCCTGAGTGCGGCTTCGCCAACGCCGACGGCGCCAACTACTGCCAGCGCTGCGGCGCCTTCATGGGCGGCTCAGACCCCAGCACCGGCGATTCAACCGCGACCTACATGATCGGCGAGGCCGGAGACTTCGAGGAGGTCCAGATCGAGGCCGTCACCGCACGCGGAGCGGCGCTGGTCATCCGCGCGGGCGGCGGGCGCGCCGGCGAGGCATTTCCGCTCGAGCGCGCACGCCTCACCGTGGGCCGCAGGCCCGACAGCGATATGTTCCTGGACGACGTCACAGTTTCGCGCGACCACGCCGTCGTCGTCAAGCGCGGCGAGCACTACTACCTCGACGATTGCGGCTCGCTCAACGGCACGTACGTGAACCGGCGGCGCATCGAATCACAACGGCTCAACGACGGCGATGAGCTGCAGATCGGCAAATACAAGCTCGCGTTTCTGGGGCACTGATGGCAGCCACCGATCGCAACGAGCTTCCACTCGATCTGCCCGAACCGCCTCCGGCAGACAACGGCCGACCGCGCCAGAAGGCGGTCACGATCGGCGCCGTATGCAAGGCGCTCGAACTCGAGTTCCCGGATATCTCGATCTCCAAGATCCGCTATCTGGAGGACCAGAAGCTTCTGACGCCACGCCGCACACAGGGCGGCTACCGGCTCTACACGCCCGACGATGTCCAGCGCCTGCGGACGATCCTGCGGCTCCAGCGCGACGAGTTCCTGCCGCTGCGCGTCATCCGCCACGAGCTCGCCGGCGGCCGCAGCGACCGCGAGGTCGGCTCCGGAGCCGACGCACACACGCTGCGGCGAACCACGGTGACCGGAGATCCGGGCGCGCTGTATTCGCTCGAGGATGTTGTCGAGGAGACGGGCGCCGACCCGAAGCTGGTGGCAGAGCTCGTCGAGTTCTCGGTGATCAAGGGTGATGTACGCGGTGGGGCACGCTACTTCGACGACACCGAGCGGGAGATCGTGCGCGCCGTCTCGGAACTCGCCCGTTACGGGGTCGGCGGCCGCAACCTGCGGGTGTTCCGCACCTCGGCTGACCGTGAGGCGCAACTGCTCCAGAGCATCCTCGCCCCGGCGCTCCGCTCTCGCAACCCCGAGCGGCGTAAGGAGGCGGTGGAGGCGCTCGAGAACCTAGCGTCGGTCACCACCCACCTCAAGCACCTGCTGCTGATTCGCGACCTGCGCAAGATCGCGACCTGACCGACCTGACTCGATGTCAGCTGCCCGCTCCGAGGACGGCGTCAATCTCCGCGGCTTCGTTCGCGACATCCCTGACTTCCCAACGCCTGGGATCCTCTTCAGGGACATTACGCCCCTGCTGTTGGACCCGCGCGCGTTGGACGCCGCCGTCTCGCGCCTGACCAAGTACGCGCGCGATCTCGACATCGACTTCGTCGTGGCGGCCGAGGCGCGCGGTTTCATCCTCGGCGGCGCGCTCGCTCGCGGCTTGCACGCGGGTTTCGTGCCGGCGCGCAAGCGGGGAAAGCTGCCGCACGAGACCGTCAGCTCCGAGTACGCGCTCGAGTACGGGATCGATGCGCTGGAGATGCACGCCGACGCGTTCGCCGGCGGCGCCCGTGTGCTGCTGCACGATGACCTGCTCGCAACCGGCGGCACCGCGCGCGCACTGGCGGATCTCGTCCGCCGCCTCGGCGGCGAGGTCGTCGCGTGCGTGTTCCTGGTGGAGCTCGAGGCCTTCGAGGGCCGCAAGCAACTCGAGGGCTACTCGGTCCACTCGCTGATCCAGTACGCCTAAGGGTCCGTAGGGGGAATTAGTTGTGGGAATTGATGAGTGGCTGGGCGTGACTGGGGAGACCGTCTCGCAAGGCAGGTACTGGTGGTACCAGCCGCCAGACGGGCGCACTAAAGGGGCTGTCCAGACGCCGTGAAGGTCGCAGATCATTCCCCTACGAAGTCTCGGCAGTGACCCGCAGTCAGAAGATCGCGGGCACGGCGGAGGAGATCTGGGCGGTCGTCTCCGACGCGCACCACCTGCCGCGTTGGTGGCCTGGAGTCACGCGCGTGGAGAACGTCGCCCGCGATCGCTTCACCGAGGTGATCCCCACGCGGCGAGGCAAACCGATGCGACTGGACTTCCGGATCGTCGAGTCGCGCGCGCCTGAGCGCCTGACGTGGACCCAGGATCTCCAGGGGACGCCGTTCGAGCGGCTCCTCAGCGCCTGGACCACGACCATCACGCTGCTGCCCGACGGCGACGCCTGCATCGTCACGGTGGAGGAGCGCCAGCAGCTGAAAGGCTCGCTCCGCGCCGGAGCCCTGCTTCAGCGCCGTCCGGCGCGTCGGCGCGTGGAATCTGCGCTGCGAGGGCTCTCAGCGCTGTTCTGACCGGCTCGCCCGCACGAATGCCGCGGATCGGCCGTTCGTCAGGAGTGCTCTCGGAACGGGCCCGACAATACGACTTCACCAGGGCTGGTCGGCTTTTGCTGTGTCTCGAGCGTGATCAGCAGGTGGTGGTATCTACTCGCGCCCGCGGGGAGCCTGCCCTGCGCCGCGAGCCTGCCGTTCTTGGTGACCAGGTTCTTTACGAAGCCGGCGAAGCTGTGGCTGGACGGCGAGTTGTACAGCCAGACGGCGTAGGCATTGTGCGCGGTGTTCGCCGGAAGGCCCTGCGCGTCGATCACGATGCCGGGTACACCGTTCTCGCGAATCACGTCGGCCACCCCGACCGTCTTGCCCGCACCGCTCGGCGAGGTGAGGTTCAGCTGGGCGAGAATCTGTGGCGTCGTGGTGCTCGCCGTGGTCGACGTCGCCTTCTTGGGACTCGAGCCAGCGGCGCTCAACACTGCGACGAGGATCCCCGCGACGATCAGGACGGCAACGCTGCCCAGCAGGATCGTGCCGCCGCGCCGCGAGCTGGGACGCGACGGGACAGCCCCGGGCGGCTCCTCTTCGTTCTCGAGCGGCAGCTCCCAATGACTCGCGCGCGGCAGTTCGGACACGTCCGCGGGCGAATCGCTGGGCGGCTCGAGGCCACCAACAAGCCAGTCGTCGGCGCCCAGCGGGGCGCCGACCGGGACCTCAGGCAGCGGCCGTGGCGAGAGCGGTGCCACCTCGGCGGCGACAGCCGTGGCCCACTCGCGGTCGGCATCGGAGGTCTGCAGGTAGCCGTGGACCTCCTCGGCGACCCTGTCCGGGAGCTGACCGAGCAGGTAGTCGGTCACGAGCGCGCGTTCGGGTCCCGGCAGGATCGCTATCGGCGTGAGTGCATCGAAGCCGTCGAGCGCACGCTGACGGACCGCCTCGCGATCGATCGACAGCAGGCCCGCGATCTGGTCATAGCTGTGGCCGCGCTGCAACACCATCTGCAGGACGGCCCGCTGGTCGGGCGGCAGCTTGTCGATGGCACCCATGGCGTGCAGAGCGTAGTGGAGCGTGCGGGTGTGAACCGGCTGCCGCGCGCGTTATCGTGAGCGCGAATGTCAGGCGCCGATCCGTTCACCGAGAGCCGTGGCTACGACGCGTTCTACGGGCTCGAGCTGCTTGAACTGAACCCAGAGCTGGCGCGCGCGCAGCTCGCCGTCAGGGAGGACCACAAGCAGCCGTTCGGCATCGTGCACGGCGGCATCTACGCCGCGATCGCCGAGGGTCTGGCGTCCTACGCAACGGTCAAGGTTGTCCTGCCCCAGGGCAAGGTCGCGAGCGGACTGTCGAATCAGGCGAGCTTCCTGCGACCGGTCAGCGCCGGGACGATCCACGCCACCGCGGTGCGCAAGCACGCGGGCCGCACGACCTGGGTGTGGGAGGTCGAGATGCGCGACGATCAGGGTCGGCTGTGTGCGCTGTCGCGGGTGACGATGGCGATCCGGGATCCGCCGTCGCCCAGTTGAGCACGCGCAGGCGAGCGCTTTCGCGCTCGGCTCAGGCCGGCGCGGGCGCTGGCGGCATTGCGACCCCGGCGTTGACGAGTGCAGCGATCGCGTCGCGCAGATCGTCGGCCAGCAGTTCGAGGTCCGGGAGTGCGTCGTAGTCGGCGTTCAAGCCGAAGTTGAGCGCGCCGTCGTAGCTCATCACCGCGATGCCGAGGGCCGTGTTGGCGGCGAGCGGCACCAGCGGGTAGATCGCCCGCATGTGCCGGCCCAACAGGTAGAGCGGGAACTGGGGCCCGGGGACGTTGGTCACGACCACATTGAAGAGGCGCTGGCGCGCCTGCAGCCGTGCCGCGAGCGCCACGAGCGTCGGCGAGGCGAAACCGGACAGCTCAACCAGCGTCTGGGCACCGACCGCCCGCCCGGAGCGCTTCATGCCCGCCATCGACTTGGAGATCACCGCCAGGCGCTCGACCGGGTCGTCGATCCCGACAGGTAGCGGCGCCGACATCGCCGCGAGCCGGTTGCCAAGCGCGCCGCGCTCGCTCGGCTCGCGAACCGAGACCGGCACCAGCGCCTTGAGCACTAGCTCGTCGGTGTCGAACGCATGGCGGCGCATGTAGCTGCCCAGCGCGCCCGCGACCACCGTGAGGATCAGGTCGTTGATCGTGGCGCCGAGGGCGTTCTTGAGAACCCGGAACTCGCCCAGCGAAGCGTCGACCGCCATGAACCGGCGATGCGGGCCGATCGGCACGTTGAAGGGGCTGCGCGGCGCGGGTTCGAGTCCGGCCCACGCGAGCGCACCGAGCCCTGCAAGCGCGGTGCCGGCGCGGCCGAGGAGCTCACGCTGGCCCTGTACCAGCGATGTGATGCTGCGCATCGCCTCACCCGGGACGGTCGCGCGCTCGAGTAGCGCGTCCGCCAGAAGCTGCGCCGCCGTCGGCATCGGGCGCGGCAGCCACGGGCGCGGTGGCGGCGCGACCGGGCGCGGGTCGGGACTCGAATCGAAGATGATGCTCGCGATGTCGACACCGGAGATGCCGTCGACAAGCGCGTGATGGGTCTTCGAGACCAGCGCGAAGCGCCCGCCGCTCAGCCCGTCTATGAGCCATAGCTCCCAGAGTGGGCGTCCGCGGTCGAGCGCCTGCGAGAAGATGCGACCGGCGAGCCCGCGCAGCTGCTCGTCGCTGCCGGGCTTGGGTAGGGCGGTGTGACGGATATGGAAGGGGAGACGGAACTGCGGGTCGTCCACCCACACTGGGCGTCCCTGCTGCAGCGGCACGAACGCGAGTCGCTGGCGGTAGCGCGGAACGAGGTGGAGGCGCTCGCCAACCGTCCGGACGAGGTCCTCGTATGCGGGAACAGGTCCATCGAAGATGGCACAGGCGCCCACGTGCATATGCGCGCCGCCGCCCTCCAGGTGCAGAAACGAGCTGTCAAGGCCGCTGAGGCGATCCACGTGGGGCACACGTCCATTCTTGCAAGCCCCAGAAAAATGTCTATTTGCAGGGACAAACACTCTCTTAACAGGCATTACGTGACCAAGGTCACACACGGCGGCCGTTTATCGCTGGCACGCTGCCCGCTACATCAAATCGACCTGCCGAATCGTCTCCGCCCGGTGCGGGGCGAACGGGGGATCCATTGCCAGGCAGATAGCACCTGGCTGGGGCGAATCGGTTGTCGGCGAAAAGCCGGCTCCACCCGTAGCGAGAGTGCGTCAGCGCCAACAGGCGCGGTGCGGCTTCCGCGAGCCCGTCAGCTAACCCCGTAGGCGCCCGGTCGAGGAGTTGAAAAGGAGGGCCTCAGCACATGAGAGCCATTCGAAGATCGCGCGTGCCCGGCGCGGCAAAGCTGGCGACGGGCTTGTTTCTTGTCACACTGCCGGTGGTCGGACTCATCATCGGAAGCGACTCAGCAGCTGCGAGCGGCGCGGTCTCGCGGTTCGTGGTCAAGCGCGGCGCGATTGTGCGCCCGAGCGGCAGCACCGTCGTGGTGCACGGCTTCCTGCTTCCCAGCGCCCGGCGCACTGAGGTGAAGCTCGTTGCCCGAACCGGAGGCCGCTGGCGCACACTCGCCATCGGCCGCACCCGCCGCGGCGGCCGCTTCGGCATCCGCTACCGGGTGCGCGGTGGCGGCGCCACCCCCGTCCGCGTGCGCTACGACGGCGGCGCCGGCCGCCGCGCGGCGTCTGCGCCCGCAGGGAAGATCGTCGGCCTGCAGCCCACCGTCGCGTCCTGGTACGACGACGCCGGCAACACGGCCTGCGGCTTTCACGCCACCTATGGCGTCGCCAACAAGACGCTCCCGTGCGGGACCAAGGTGACACTTTCCTACGGGGGCCGCACCGTGGTCGCGACCGTCGATGACCGCGGCCCGTACGTGTACGGCCGCAGCTTCGATCTCAACCAGAACACCGCGCATTATCTCGGCATGTGGGGCGTGGCACAGGTGCTCGCGTCGGTCTGATCGCCGCGCTGGCCAGATCGCAGGGGCTACGCGCCTCGTAGATCTGTCGAGGCACCGGCGGTAGCTTGACCATCGGAGCAATCGCGCCGATAAGGACCATGTGAGCAACAAGCACCGCCGCATAATCACGCTCGTTTCGAGCGCCGTCATCTGCCTCGCGCTGGCTCCGCAGGTGTTTGCCGCGGGCGTGTCGGTGCGCACCGGGCACAGCGGCGCCGACAACTCGAAGTCCGGGAGCGTTTCGTTCTCGAGCGCCGTCTACCGGGCCAGTGAGGCCGTCGGGCAGTTCGCCGTAACGATCACTCGCACGGACACCTCCGGGCCTGAGACCGTGTACTACGGCGTCACCAACAAGGGTTCCGAGGCCGGTAACCCCTTCGACAAGGTCCCCAACAGCACGGTCCGCTTCGCGCCAGGGCAGAGCACCGCCACGTTCGACATGACGATCCACGACCAGGGCATCAACGGGCCGATGCGGTTTGCGCGCGCCTACCTCTACGGTGCCCACCCGCAGCCACTGGGAACCCCCAGCCAGGCGACGATCGAGCTCTTGCAGAACGACCCGCTGGACGTGAAGGATCCGGAAAATCCGCTCGGCTATACGCAGACGCCCACCAACGGCGACCCGCTGCAATACGTGAAGTGGTACGTGTTCGGGTCACAGACCGCCCCGGGGGAGTACGCACATGTCTACGAAGGCTCACACCCCGCCTGGGCACAGGCGCTCGACAAGTTCGCGATGACGCCCGGGTCCTGGAGCTATCGCTTCTGGATGTGGAACCAGCCGGCCGCGACGCTCGCCAACACGGTCGAGAAGTATCTCGCCGACGCCGAAGCCGCGCAGCCCAACACGACCGTCGCGCTCAGCACCTACTCGCTCGTGCATGGCGCTTGCGAGAACCCGAGCGCAATCGAGAAGCGCTACCAGAACTGGATCACCCAGCTAGCGCACGGCATCGGCAACTTCCGCGTCGTCCTCTACCTCGAGGAGGACTCGCTGATGGAGACGCACTGCCTCAGCCACGCGCAGTTGCAGGTCCGCCTCAAAGACGAGTTGGCCTACGCGGTCAACGTGCTCTCACAGGATCCTCACCTGCTGATCTACATGGACGCCGGCGCGCCCGACGGATGGCTCACGGCCCGTGAGACGGCCCGTGATCTCAAGGAGGCCGATATCGCGCAGGCGGCGGGATTCTTCGTCAACGCAACCCACTACGACTGGCTGACCAGCGACATCCACTACGGCCAGGAGATCGCGCGCCTGACCGGCGGCAAGCACTTCATCGTTCAGAGCGACGACTCCGGTCGCGGACCGCTCGTGCCCAGCGACCGCAAGAACAACGGCAACGAGAGCCTCTGCAACCCGGCAGGCCGCGGTGCCGGGCCGCTGAGTTGGGACACCGGCTACGAGTACCTCGACGGGCTGCTCTGGTTCAACGATCCCGGCAACTCCGACGGCCCCTGCGGCGCCGGTGACCCTGGTGTGGGCAAGTTCTGGCCCTCCTACGCAGTTGGGCTGATCCAGCACGGGACCAGCGCGATCCTCGGGCCTCACGCGGGCCTGGTGAAGTCCCGCACCAACATGTAGGGGAGCCCCCCGAACGCGAACAGGTGTTCTGTCCGGAGGGCGCGCTTGCATACATGGCGTGAGCGAGCGCTGCGTCGGACATCTCGACATGGATGCTTTCTATGTGTCCGTGGAGCTGCGTCGGCGGCCGGAACTGCGCGGCCGGCCCGTGATCGTCGCCGGCGGTGGCCCGAGGTCGGTCGTTACGACCGCTTCTTACGAAGCGCGGCGCTTTGGCGTGGGCTCGGCGATGCCCGCTTCCCAGGCGCGGCGGCTGTGCCCGCGGGGCGTGTTCCTGCCACCGGACTTCCCCTACTACCGGGCCGCCTCGACCGAGGTGATGGGGATCGTGAGGGGCAACGTCGAGACGGTCGAGGTGGTCGGCCTCGACGAGGCGTATCTGGAGCTGACAGGCCTCCCGGTGCCGAAGGCCGGCATGCGCCGGATCGTCGCCGAGATCAAGCAGCGGACGGGGTTGAGTGCGTCCGTCGGGATCGGCCCCAACAAGCTCGTCGCGAAGGTCGCCTCAGATGCCGAGAAGCCGAACGGATTCGTCGTCCTGACGCGGGCGCAGGCATGCGCGCGGTTCGCGCAGTCGCCCTGCAGACTGATCCCGGGGATCGGCGGCAAGACCGCGGAGCGCCTGCAGGCGCTGGGCGTGGGGACGGTGGGCGCACTGGCTCACGCGCCGCTCGAGACTCTCGGCTCTGCATTCACGGCCCGTACGGCGCTGTATCTGCAGGCGTTGGCGCGCTTCGAGCACGACAGTGCCGTGACCGAGGAGCGCAAGGTCGTGTCGGAATCACGCGAGCTGACCTTCGACCGCGACGTCGAGGAACTCTCGGAGCTCGAGATGGTCCTGGCACGGCAGGTCGACGAACTCTGTGCGGCACTTGGGCGCCAGGGCCGCCGCGGGCGCACGGTCGGGATCAAGGTGCGGCTCGACGATTTCTCGACGCACACGCGCGCACGCACGCTGGCGGTGCCGGTGAACGGTGTCGAGGACGTCGGGAGAGTGGCGCTCGAGCTACTGAGGGCCTTCGAGCCGCCGCGCCCGGTCAGACTGCTGGGCGTGCGTGTCGCCGGCCTCAGCTCGGCCGAGGTCGAGCCCGAGCAGCTGGCGCTCTGCGTCTAACGCTTGTGCCGTGAGGCGAATTAGCGAGTCACGGCACTAGTAAAGCGCGGTGGCGAGCCGGCGGCGCGAGGCGCGCGCGAGCTCGCTCTCGGGACCGAGCTCGTCGAGCACGCCGACGATGACCTTGCGGAGCTCGTCCCTTTCGCCATCCGCAGACGGGATCGCGTCGAGCAGCAGATCGAGCCCACGCTCAGTCGCCCCGGCGTCAAGCGCGGCGAAGGCATCGCCGAGCTCGGGCGTCCCGGCGCGTTCGAGGTCGATGCGGGCGAGCAGACCGTCGGCCGCGAAGCTTCCTGACACACGCTCCAGGATCGCCGCGGCCTCGTCCGCCTCGCCGCGCGCATGCAGCAGCTTGGCGAGTGGCACGGCGGCGTCGGCACGGCCGGGCTCGAGCTCGACCGCGCGCCTGAGCGATGCCTCGTCGCCCTGCGTGACCAGACCGTCCGCCTCCGAGGGAAGCAGCGCGTCGAGGAAGCGATCGACCGCGTCCGGCGGTTGCACGCCGACGAACTCGGAGGCGACGCTGCCGTCCTTGAAGGCCTTGACCGCAGGGATTCCCTGGATGCTGAACGCCCGCGCCAGCTGCTGATTGCTGTCGGTGTCGACCTTGACGAGCTCGATCTTGCCGCCGCGCTCCGCCACGGCGCGCTCGAGCACCGGGCCGAGTTGGCGACAGGGGGCGCACCACTCCGCCCAGAAGTCGACCACGACCGGCACCTGTTTCGAGCGCTCGATTACGGCGGTGGCGAATGTCGCCTCGGTGACGTCCATACGTCTCTGAGCTTAGAGTCTCCGAGTCGTGGCAGCCGACCTCACGATCCAGAGCGGTGGCGTCACGCTGTCCGCAGACGAGTCCGGTGACGGCCCGCCGGTGCTGCTGCTGCACGGGTTGACCGCGACTCGCCGCTACGTCGTGATGGGGTCGAAGATGCTCGAGCGCTCCGGGCACCGCGTCATCAAATACGACGCCCGGGCGCATGGTCACTCGTCGCCGGCTCCCAGTCCGGACGCCTATACCTACGATTTGCTCGCGGACGACGCGATCGCCGTGCTTGACGCCGGTGGGGTGGCGCGGGCGGTGCTCGCGGGCGCCTCGATGGGCGCGCATACGCTGCTCAACGTGGCCCTGCGCCACCCCGAACGAGTCGCGGGAGTCGTCGTCATAACGCCGGCTTACAGCGGCGATCCGGTCGGGGAGGAGCGGCTCGAGCACTGGGACCGCCTGTCCAAGGGCTTGCGCACCGGTGGGGTGGAGGGCTTCATCGAGGCGATGGGCGCCCCTGAGACGGCCAAACCAGGGTTTGCGGCCACGGTTTTGAAAGTCACACGCCAGCGACTCTCGGAGCACGACCATCCCGAAGCGCTGGCAGACGCGCTCAGCGCGCTCCCGCGGTCACGACCATTCGCGAGCCTGGGGGAGTTGGCGGCCGTTACGGTGCCCGCGGTGGTCGTCGCCTCCAACGATGACGCCGATCCCGAGCACCCGGAGGAGCTCGGGATCGCATATGCGCAAGCGCTCCCCAATTCGCGGCTGATCACCGACGCTCCGGGTAGCTCTCCGGTCGCCTGGCAGGGGAGCCGGCTCTCGCAGATCATCGCGGAGGTGGTCGCTAGTTCAGGCCTGGGCTGAGCCGGCGTCCCGCCGACTCAGCCCAACCCGCTAAGCGCTTCAGCCGACCGTGACCACCGTCGTCCTCGTGCGCGAGGGCGCGGCGTAGTCGTCACCGTTGAAGCGCAGCTTCACGATGAGGCGGACGCGGCCGCTGCCGAGGTGCCTGATCCGCGTGCTCGCCCTGAAGGCGCATGACGAGTTGACGGCTGCCTTTGCAGCAGCCACCTTGGTCCGGCCGCGGTAGTAACCGATCGTCACCGACCCGTGGCATCCCAATGCGGCTGATGTCGTGTAGGCGAGGCCAATGTGGCCGCGTGCCGTGAACCTGGGCGAAGACTTCTTTGCCAATCGCGGGCGGACTGCGAAGCGCAGGCTGGTGTGCGGCCGCGGCCACGGAAGCGTCGCAAACGTCACGTCGGCCCCGTCGGTCGTCGCGGTCGGGCCGTGGCTGGCGATCAGGCGGTAGTGGTAGATCGTTCCCGGCGCGATCCCAGGAAGCGTAATGCTCACCGTGATCGGCGTCGAGCCCGCCGGGATCGACTTCCCGGCGGTCTGATACCCGTACGTGTTGGTCAGTCCGTACTGGAAGTAGTAGCTCGTTGCCTGGTTGTTGGGGCTGATCGTCCCAACCAGCGTGGCCGTGTAGCGGCCGACGTTGGCGGCGGGCTCCGTCGTGACGCCCGGAGCCGGGTTCCCAGTCGTCTTGAACGCCTGGACCGGTGTGTTGGACGAACCGGCGCTATTCGACGCGGTGAGCTCGAAGTAATACTTCGTATCAGGCGAGAGCCCAACGATCCTCGCCGACTCGGCCACCGCGACCGTGCCGGATCCCACGCTGCCGGCCGTTGCCGGCGACTTACTGCCGAGCGCGGCGGTGGTGCCGTACTCGAACTGGTACGTCGTGGCGAGCCCATTGGGCTTCACCGTCCCGTGTAGCGTCGCCGCCGTTTGGCCAATCGCTGTCGGCGCACTGGCGGAGACGGTCGGCGACGAAGCCGCGAGCGCAACCGGCGCGTAGATCAGTGCAGCTGCAACAGCCGCGACCAGGGTCAATTTCCGCATCAGAACCTCCCGTAGTGGCCCCCTCATCGGAGGCCTTGTCCTTTACCTGAGTTAAACCCGCCAGAGGCTGGAGTTATGCGGTTAGCGTCGCGTTGGGGTCGGTTAGGCCATAACCAGCGGGCATAGCCAGCAAAGCGAGGCGTTATCGCGGTCAACGCCCTGGGGGCTATGGCGGATCAGGGCCGCCTGGACATGATTGCGGGCGATAGGTGCTCTAACCACCGGTTATAGCTAAGGGGACGCTAGGTGGCCAGACGCCGGCATATAACGCCTCAGCGAGCGCCCTAACCAGCGGTTATAGCTGCTCTAACCGCCGCCAAACTACTGTAAACTGCCGTAAACGACCCATTGCATGGGGCGAGGGGTCATAACATCGAGTGGTGGGGATGACCGAACAGCTGTACTCGGCAGAGGAGGCGGCCCAGATCCTGGGACTCCAGGTCCGCACGGTGCGCAACTACGTGCGCGAGGGCCGGCTGCCCGGCGTCCGCATCGGCAAGCAGTACCGGATCGCACGCTCGGCGCTCGAGGCGTTCGCGGGGGGCGGACCCACGAGTGCGGGCGGCCCTGCGCCCGCTCCACCGCTGCCGCCACGTACGGCGGTCGAGGTATCTAGCGTCGTACAGGTTGGCGGGATCGATGCGGACGAGGCCGGGCGCATCACGCGCACACTCACAGCAGCCGTCGTCGCACACACAACAGAGGACCCGACGCTGCGCGTCGAACCGTTCTACGACGAACAGCGCCGGCGCCTGCAGGTGATCATCGTCGGCTCAGCGGCTGACACGATCGAGCTGATTCGCGTGGTCGAGGCTCTGGTGCGGGATCGCGCGTAGCGTCGGTTCACGGAACGCCCCGCCCTGGCAACATATCCGTCCGTGTCGCCACCCGAAGCGGAGCAGCCGCAAGCCATTCTGGGGCCGCTCACGGAGGCTGCGATCTTCCTCGTCGGTATCGCAGCAACCGGCGGCGATGAGGCTCTGCGAGCAGCGCTCGCCGAAGTTTCCGGCCTTAAGCGCTCGGTTGGGTTCCGGATCCCGGAGGGCGAGCTCAGCTGTGTGCTTGGGCTCGGCTCGGATCTGTGGGACCGGATATGTGCCGGCGACCCGCGGCCGCAGCGGCTACATCGCTTCATCCCGCTGGCCGGCGCGACTCACACGGCCGTGTCGACGCCGGGCGATCTGCTCTTCCATATCCGTGCGCACCGGCTGGACCTTTGCTTCGAGCTGGCGCAACGACTGACCGACCGCCTGTCGGGTCTTGTCACGGTCATCGACGAGGTCCATGGGTTCCGGTCCTTCGACGAGCGCGACCTGCTGGGGTTCGTCGACGGGACCGAGAATCCCGAGGGCGCCGCGGCGCTGCGGGCTGTCACGATCGCCGACGATGATCCGGAATTCGCCGGCGGCAGCTACGTGATAGTGCAGAAGTACCTGCACGACCTGAACTCCTGGGATGCACTCCCGGTCGAGGAGCAGGAGCGTGCGGTCGGTCGAACCAAGCTGACCGACATCGAGCTGCCCGATGACGTCAAGCCAGCCAACTCACACGTCGCGCTCAACACGATCGTCGACGCGGACGGGGTTGAGCGCGACATCGTGCGCTTCAACATGCCGTTCGGCCGCGTCAGAGATGCTGAGTTCGGTACCTACTTCATCGGCTACGCGCGTGACCCGGATGTCATCGAGCAGATGCTCCGGAACATGTTCATGGGCGATCCGCCCGGCAACCACGACCGGATACTCGACTTCTCAACAGCCGTGACCGGGAATCTCTTCTTCGTGCCGACCGTCGATCTGCTCGACGGCCTGGCCGATCCTGAGCCGACTCGGGGTGTCGTCAAGCTGACGACCGACGCCGCGGCGACGCCGCCACCAACCAACCACGACGGATCGCTCGGAATCGGCGATCTGAGAGGAGCATCAGCGTGAACCACCTGCTTCGTTCGTTAGCGCCGATCAGCGATGGTGGCTGGGCACTGCTCGACCAGGAGGCGCGTCAGCGCCTGACCCCGGCGCTCGGCGCTCGCAAGTTGGTTGACTTCCGCGGTCCGGCCGGCTGGGAGCATTCGGCGACAAACCTCGGGCGCGCCGCGCCTCTCAGCGTGGGGGACGCCGGCGGCGTGACGGCGCTGCAGCGCCGTGTCCTTCCCCTGGTCGAGCTCCGCGCAGACTTCACTCTGTCTCGCGGCGAGCTTCGCGACGTTGATCGCGGCGCCGACGATGTCGACCTGACACCGCTGGACACCGCCGCTCACCAGGTCGCCGTGGCCGAAGGCGCGGCCGTGTTCCACGGCTGGGCCGACGCGTTCACCGGGATCATCGAGGCCACACCGCACGACACGCTGTCCGGGACAAGCCCGGACCGCTACCCGGACCGCGTGGTCGCAGCGGTCGAACTGCTGCTCGGCGTTGGCGTTGCCGGTCCCTATTCGCTCGCCGTCGGTAGCGAGCAGCACCGCGTCCTCAATAGTGCCTCTGAGCCCGGCGGTTACCCGCTTCGCGAGCACGTCGCGAAGATTCTCGACGGCCCGGTCGTCTGGGTGCCCGGGCTCGACGACGCCGTGCTTCTCAGCCTGCGCGGCGGTGACTTTGTCTTCGATTCGGGGCAGGACCTCTCGATCGGCTACGACTCGCACAACGCCGAAGAGGTGCATCTCTATCTGGAGGAGAGCTTCAGCTTCCACGTGGCGACTCCGGAGGCCGCTGTCGCGTTGAAGAGCTGAATGGAGCCGCTCGAATACACGGTTCAGAGGATTCCCGTGGAACGGACCCTCGCACTCCGCCAGGCTGTGTTGCGCCCGTACCTCGGCGATGAGCGCTTCATCCTGGACGACGATCGGCTGTCGACGACCGTTGCCTTCGGCGCCGTCACCCCGGATGATCAAGTGATATCGGTCGCGCGGCTCACGCCCGAACAGCCGCCGTTCGACGCTGGCCACCGTCCGAGCTGGCGTTTACGGGGCATGGCGACGAGCCCGGATGCCCGCAACTTTGGAGTGGGGGCGGAGCTGTTCCAGGCGATGATCGGCCACCTGGCCACCTCTGGCGGCGGAATCCTGTGGTGTAACGCGCGGCTCGCCGCGAGACGCTTTTACGAGCGCGGCGGCATGGAGGCCTGGGGCGAGCCGTGGGACGATCTCGACATCGGTCCTCATGTGGTGATGTGGCGAGAGGTGCCCGGCGCGCTCGAGCCGCAATAGGGGAGGGCGGATCCCGCTGCTCGGCTCAGCGGCTGCCGGCACAAGACTTGCCCGGCGCCGCTTCACGCAGCGAATCTCGGCAGAGTTGACAGCGAGCTCGATGGCGGCGTCATACGCGCTCCGTGCGTCGGTGGAGCGGCCGCGCCGGCGCAGCAAGTCGGCTCTGGTGGCGAACCAGCGCGATCCGACAAATCGGCAACCCAGATCGCATGATTTCACCGCGGCCGCGGTCTAGCATCGCCCTGTGTCAGCGGGAGAGGTTCAGCACGGTGGTGGGCAGAAGGCGCCAACAGAGCTGACGCTGGCTGACTGGCGGCGTCAGACAGCCAGGATCTATAGCGACGTTCGCGGTTCGGCGGATCCGGTCCGGGGGCACTCGCTTTGGCGCGCTGGGCGTGACGGCCTGTTCCGGCGACACCCGCAAAGTCCGCTCCGCCCGGCGGATCCGCTGCGCGCGGCGGGGCTGCCGTGCTGGCCCTACGACCCGCGCCTACGCTTTGCGGTGCCGCTGCTGCCAGAGCCTGACGC
>DATKSM010000116.1:0-13192 GCA_035531655.1 Solirubrobacteraceae bacterium | reverse complement strand
GCGGGGCCAGCGTCCGGGAAGTCGACCATCGCGCTGATGCCCTGGGCGACCAGTCCCTGGATGTCGGAGATCGCCTTTTGCGTGTTGCCCTGCCCGTCCGTGTAGACGAACTTCGTGACGCTCGGGCACTCGGCGGCTTCGACCCTGGCGTTCTCGGTGGTGATCTGGCGCCAGTTGTTGTCACCAAAGCCGTCGGCGAGCGCGAGCGTGATCTTCTTCGGGCCGCACCAGGACGGTACGGCGCTTGTCGTCGCCGTAGACGGTGAAGCCGCGCTCGAGCTGGCACCCAAGCCGAGCACCGCCGTTACCGATGCGAGTCCCGCAACGCCCAGCGCCGCGAGCGCTCCTCTGAGCTTTCGATTCATGCTTCTCTCCACCCTTTCGTCTCCCTTGCTTGTCTGGTGATGGCGCTGGCTGCGCGCCAAGCTTCAGGCCGCTCGCATTCCCATGCTCGGGTTTTCGGGCATGCCGGGCAGGTCATTGCCGGAGCGTCCTCGGATTGCCGTCGTGAGCCGCCGCCACGGGACGCTGTAGATGGCGAGGCCCACCGCGAGCGCTCCCGCATTCACGAGGTTCTGCACGGCCTGAGCAGCCCCGGTCTCGAGCACGAACTGGCCGAGCTGCGTGATGAACAGAGCGGCGATTGCCGTCGCGGCGACGCTCCCTCGACCGCCGAGCAGGGAGGTACCCCCGAGCACCACGGCGGCGACCGATGGCAGGAGGTATGAATCGCCCTGGAACACGCTTGGCGTCGAGACGACGCCGGCCAGCAGGATCCCGGCAGTGCAGTACAGCGCCGCCGCGGCGACGTAGGCCCCGAGCTGGTAGCGCCAGGTCCCCAACCCGGCAGCGCGCGCTCCGAACAATCCGGCTCCCACCGCTTCGAAGCGGCGGCCAAACACGGTCCGCTTGATCCCAAAGCCGACGGCGGCCGTCAGGACGACCGCGACGATGATCGTGTTCGGCACACCGAGGAAGCGGCCGCTCGCGAAGTTGAACAATCCGCTGGTTGTCGTCGGCAGGAAGCCGTGCGACAGCTCGATCACTCCACCGTAGAGCAGAGCATTCATGCCCAGCGTGGCCACGATCGGCGTGACTCCGATCCGGCTCACGACGATGCCCGTGAACAGGCCCGCCGCGAGCGTGACCGCGAAGGCCAGCAGCACCGCCACCGGCAACTTGCTCGAGTCCCCGTTGGGGTACAGGGTCATGATCACGACCGTCATCGACAGCATCCCGGCGACCGACAGGTCGATGCCGCCCTGCTGAATGACGAGCGTCTGGCCCATCGCGGCGATCGCGAGCAGGCCGGCGAAGGGCAGCATCCCCAGTAGCGCCGACCCCCTGACGCTCGACGGCTCGAGGATCCAGCTGACGAGGAACAGGACCGCGGTGGCAACGCAGATCGGGGTGGACGCCCACCCGAGGACGCCTGTCAGCCGCCGCCCGCCGGCCCAGCGTGTGGCGCCTTCCCGCTCCCTGGGCGAACGGTCGCCAGTCGGCCCCCCCGCAGCTGCCGCCGCGCCGTCGGTGTCTGCGCTGTCATCGCTGAAAGACATGCGACTCTCTCACACCCTCGTTAAGACCCACTGCACAGGCGGCGCAAGCTTACTACACAGCCGTAGGGGAATGTCAAGTAGGGTCGTACACGCCTGGCTAGGTCGGTGGCTCAGCTACACTGCTGGCGTGCTCGAGGAGGAAGCCGCTGCGGTCCCCCGTGTCGGACTGCCTCACGCAGGTCCCCGACTCAGGCAACGACGGCTGTCGCTGGGCATCTCGGTGCGCGAGTTGGCGCGGCGCCTGTCGCTGTCGCCAAGCCTGATTTCGCAAATCGAGCGCGGCAAGGCATCCCCGTCGGTGGGAACCCTCTACGCATGGACGACGGAGCTGCGCATGTCGATGGACGCGCTGTTCTCCGAGAGCGGGGATGCCGCGGCCGGGGCCGCGCACACGGGGTCCGTGCTGGCGGCCGTGCTGGCCGGCGAGAACGGCGCGGGCCTAGCCGACGGGGAGCTCGATGCCGTGGTGCACCCCAACGAGCGGGTGCGAATTCAGCTGGCATCGGGCGTCAGTTGGGATCGGCTCACCCGTTCGAACGACCCCAACGTCGAGCACTTCTACGTCGTCTACCAACCTGGCGGCGCGTCCTGCGATCCCGACGGGCTGATGCGCCATCCTGGGCGCGAGTACGGCTACGTCCTGTCCGGCAGGCTGGAGGTGACGCTCGGGTTCGTCAAGCACGTCCTCGGGCCAGACGATGCGATCTCGTTCGACTCGACGATGCCACATCGCCTCGCCACGATCGGCGAAGAGCCGGTGCGCGCAATCTGGTTCGCCGTCGGGCGCCAGGGAAGCGCGCGCCTCAGTTAGGGCTGTCCGCGCACGCGAACGCGGCTAGGTCACCGCCGCCACCTCCGGGATCGCCCCGTTGCGGCCGACGAGGTCTGCCCCGCGCACGTACACGCGACCGGCGACGAGCAACTCATCGGCCGGGAACCGCGTGAGGATGCGGTTTCCGTCGGCCGTGACAAGGACCTCCTCCTCGATTCGCGCCGCCGAGATTCCGTCGCTGGCGGCGCAGTAGGTCTCGAGCGCGAACACCATCCCCTGCTCGATGCGAACCGGATGCTCGAGGCTGTGCAGCCTCGAAATCATCGGTGATTCGTAGAGGCCCACCCCCAGGCCATGCCCGAATTGCAGGCCGAAGCACGAGGTTTCGTCTCGAAAGCCCAGCTCCTGCGCCGTCGGCCAGACAGCGGCGATCTGGTCCGTCGTGGTGCCCGGCTTGACGAGGTCGATCGCTTCGTCCAGCCACTGGCGGCACTGCCTGTAGGCGTCGAGCTGCGCCTGGTTGGCGCCGCCAACGCTGAACGTCCGGTAGTAGCAGGTGCGATACCCCATGAACGAATGGATGATGTCGAAGAAGGCCTGATCCCCCGGTCGCAGCAGCCGGTCGGAGAAGACGTGAGGATGTGGATTGCAGCGGTCTCCCGAGACCGCGTTGATCGCCTCCACCTGCTCGGACCCGAGCTCGAACAGCAGCCGCTGCGCCTCGGCGACGATCTGGCTCTCGGTGACGCCCGGTCGCAACAGCTCATAGATCCGCTCGTAGACTGCGTCAACGATCGCTGCCGCATGATCGAGCAACGCCACCTCCTCGTCGGTCTTGATGGCTCGGGCACCGAGCATCACCTGCGATCCGTCCGCCGTCGCGATACCGGCGCGTTGAAGGGCGTGCAGGGACAGCATGTCGGTCATGTCGATCCCGAGCGGCTCGCCGGCAAGGCCCAGTTCGTCAAGCTCGTGCTTGACCGCCGACGCCAATGCGTCGGGGACACCCGTGGCGTCGGGCATCGCCCCCCGCATCGGAGACACGCCGGCCCGAAAGTTCTCGGCGGGAAGCCACGGGGCATACAGCTGGTGATGGCGCGCGGCAGACCCGAAGTCCCACAGGATCGGCGAGCCGTCACGCGGCAACAGGGCGAAGCGGGCGTTCTTGTCGCGGGCCCATTCGCCGATGTGCGTGCTCGTCACGTAGCGGATGTTGTTGGGGTCGAAAAGGAGCAGCGCCCCCAGATCCGAGGCTTGCAATTCGGCCCGTGCGCGCTCCAGACGGTCGCCCCGGAGCTTTGCGAAGTCGATCCGCTGCTCCCAGTCGACGGCCATGGTCGCGCCGCGTGACGCGATACGAGACATCGCCTGCTCCGTTCTCTTCGGGGATGGTTCGGTTGGCTGTGAAGGCCCAGTAAACACCCAAACCTCCGAACGGTCAATGACAATGCACACTCCATTTGGCCTCTCCGGCCGGTTTCGGCGCATCCCCGGCTCGCGCCCACCCGGGTTCGATTGCACGCCGCTCGCCCCTGCCCGGACCCTGACCTTGCCACTTGCATCGTCATGTACGATCTAGTACGTTAGTACGCATAGACCCGACCCGGAGGAGGCATTGGTCGTGCGAACAATCAGGTTTGGCCACAGGTCGCGCCGGCGGCGCGCCCTGGCAGCGGGGAGCGCCGTCGTCCTTTCGCTTGCGGTTGGAACCGGCGTGGGGACCGCGCAACCCAAGGCGACGAAGCTTCCGCCGGCGAAGACGTTCAACGTCGCGCTGATCGGGTCCGACAGCGGTACGAACGCGGACCTCGGCACCTGGGACTACCAGGGGACCACCCTCGCGGCCGCCTACATCAACTCACACCCGAGCGCGTTCCACAACGTGCATATCAAGATCACCAAATTTGACGATCAGGGCGATCCGACAACCGCCGCGAACCTCGCGCAGGAGGTGGCCAGCGGCCACTACGACCTGGTGTACGGATCCTCGTTGAGCACCGACACGCTCGCGATGATGCCCGTCTTGTCGGCGGCGCACATTCCCGAGGTCACCTCCGGTCAGTCGAACGCGATCCTGGCGCAGGGCGACGGCTACGTCTTCTTGAACAGCGCGCCAAGCTCGATCTACGACGCCACGCTCGCGAAGTACGCCTTCGACAAGCTGGGCGACTCGCGCGTCGCGATGCTCACGAACAACGACTCCTACGGCGCCAGCGAGCACACCGCGATGCTGGCGAATCTGACGGCCCGGGGACTCACTCCAACCGACGACGAGGTCGTCGTTCCAACCGCGACGGACATGACCGGTGCGCTGAGCCTGATCGCGAAGGCCAATCCAAAGGTGCTCTTCCTTGGCATGGAGGAGGTCCAGTCCGGCTTGGCCGTCAAGCAGGCCCGAGCCCTCGGCATCAAGGCGGTCATCCTCGAAGGCGCGCCGGCCGCCACGCCGATCTACGTCCAGACGGCCGGGCTGTCGAATGTCGTCGGCACGATCGTCTCCTCGCCGTATCTGTCGAACACGCTGAACGCACAGACGAAGGCGTTCGCCGCGGCATACATGAAGGCGTTTGGCGTTGCGCCCGAACTCCACGGGGCGAAGGCCTATGACGGGATGATGATCGTCGCGACGGCGCTCAACATGCTGAAGGGCAAATGGACAGGCCCGACGCTCGCCGCCGCCATGCATCGCGTCAAATACACGGGTCTCACGGGCAAGTTCGTATTCGACTCGCGTGGCCTCGGACTGCACGCCACGCAGATCGCCGTGATCAACAACAAGGGGGCCCTCGTGATCCCCAAGAACGCCGTGAGTCGACCCTCCAAGTAGCAGTAGGCTGCCGGCTGACAGGCGGTGACAGCGGGACCGTTGCTCGCGTCCTGCTGTCACCGCCGTTTGCATGATCGACGGAGCGTGATAACGCGTGACCCAGTTTCTCCAAACCGCCGTCGGGGGCCTGAGCATCGGCACGGTGTACGCGCTTGTCGCCCTCGGGTTCTCGATCGTCTTTCGCACCATGGGTTTGGTGAACTTCGGCCACGGCGACATCCTGATGGTCGGCGCGTTCCTGACCGCGACGTTCTTCACGAGTTGGCATCTGCCGTTCCCGGTCGCGATCGTGCTGGCCGTGATGGTCGCCGCTGTCATGGGGTTCGGGTTCGAGCGAATCCTCCGGCCGCTCGAGCGCAGCGATCTGAACCTGATGCTGATCGGGACGATCGGCTTCGGCATCGCCCTCGAAGGCGTCGCGCAGCTCATCTGGGGATCGATCGGAACGGCCGTGCCCACGCCGATCGCCAACACTCCGCTTCACGTCGGGGGGGTGATCATCAGCCCCTACGACCTTCTCGTCCTCGCAGCGGCCACCTTCGTGATGGCCGCGCTGTACGTGTTCCTCAACCGCACGAAGGCGGGCATCGCCATGCAGGCGGCGGCGATGGACTACGACGCGGCGACGGCGGTGGGCATCAACGTCTCGCGATGCAACGGACGGGCATTCGCGATCGGAGCGGGCTTGGCGGCGATCGCCGGCGGGCTGGTCGGCCCGCTCGTCTACGTCCAGGTCTCGATGGGCAGCTCGATCGGCATCCGCGGCTTTGCCGCGGCGATCCTCGGCGGCTTTGGCAACATTCCGGGTGCGATCGTCGGTGGCTTGGTCTTCGGCCTGATTGAGGAATTCGCCCAGGGCAGCAGTTACGGCGCCTACACCGACGTGATCACCTTTGTGGCGTTCACGCTGGTGATCATGATCCGCCCGACCGGGCTGCTCGGCGAGCAGACGGTGGCGCGGCCGTGACAGTCAGGCGTGGCGTCGCACACCTCGCCCTGCTCGCCGCACTCCTTGCATTGCCGTCGATGCTGGGCTCCTTCAGCGTCTACATCCTGGACCTCGCGCTCGTCTACGTGATCTTGTCGCTCGGGCTGAGCATGGCGCTCGGCTACGCCGGCCAGGTGAACCTGGCCCAAGCCGCCTGCTTCGGCATGGGCAGCTACACGCTGGCCATCCTGACGCTGAAGACGGGCATCGGCTACTGGGGCGCGTTCCCGCTCAGCATCGTCGGCGGCGGCCTGCTCGGCCTGGTCGTGGCGATCCCGTCGCTGCGCGTGCAATCCCACTACCTCGGCATCGTCACCCTCGGGCTCGCGTTGTCGTTCACCGCGATCCTCACGAACTGGCCGCTCACCGGCGCCGCGATCGGCCTGCCCGGAATCCCGGGACCGACATTTCCCGGCGCGAACTTCGCCGACTCGAGCGCCTACTACTACCTGTTGCTCGTCGTGGTCGTCGTGCTGTTCGCCCTCGCAACGCTGATGATGACCACGAGCGTCGGCCGCCGGTTCAAGGCACTGCGCGACGACAGCGTGGCAGCGGCCCACAGCGGCGTCGAGGTGCCGCTGTACCGAATAATCGCGTTCGTCCTCGCGGGCGCATACGCCGGCGTCGCGGGAGCGCTCTACGCCGGGATGGTGCACTACGTCAGCCCCGACACGTACAGCCTGACGATCATGTTCCTGCTGCTGGCGATGGTGATCATGGGAGGCCGCGACAGCCTCTACGGGGCGGCCCTCGGCGCAGTCGTGCTGATCATCGTCCGCCAGGAATTTGTCAGCCTGCAACAGTACGAGCAGGTCGGCTACGGCTCGCTGATCGTGTTGATGGTCGTGTTCGCCCCCTCGGGACTCGCCGGTCTGGTGACCAGCGCCTGGACCCGCCTGCTCAAGCTGGCCGGCACCGCTCACGGCCCGTCCCGCATCCGCACCCTGGCGGAGGGGTCGGTGGACGGCCTGGGCGTCGACGCGCGTGCCGCTGCGCTCGCGCCGGCGCCCGTCGCGCATGCGCCGGTGACCGACGGCGCTCCGATCCTGCGGATCGTCGATGTGACCAAGCGGTTCCGCGGACTTGTCGCGCTCGACCGGGTCACGATCGACCTGTTCCCGGGGACGATCCACGGCATCGTCGGTCCGAATGGGTCCGGCAAGACGACCTTGTTCAACATCATCACGGGTGTCTATGCGCCGAGTGCCGGCAGCGTGCAGCTGCGCGGGACACGTGTCTCGGGCAGGCGTGCATACCGTGTCGCGCGGCAGGGCGTGGCGCGCACCTTTCAAGGCGTGCGCCTGTTCCACTCGCTCACCGTGCGCGAGAACGTGATGGTCGCGCTTGATGCCAGCCGGCCACGGTCCATCTGGCGTTATGCGCTCGCACCCTGGCTCGTGCTGGTCGCAGAGCGCGAGCTCCGCCGTGGGGCTGACCGCCACCTGGCGCGCTACGGCCTTGCTTCGGTGGCGGATTTCCTCGGCACGAACCTTCCGTACGGACAGCAGCGGCTCGTCGAAATAGCGCGGGCCATGGCGGCGCGGCCCAGCATTCTCTTGCTCGATGAGCCGGCCGCCGGTTTGAACTCGCATGAGATGCGCGATCTGGCCGGGTTGATCCGGCACATCCGCCAGGCGGGAACCACCGTCTTGTTGATCGAGCACAACATGGGCCTGGTGATGTCGCTGTGCGAGCGTGTGACGGTGCTCGCGAGCGGCTCGGTGCTCGCCGACGGGAAGCCCGACGCGATCGCTCGCGATCCACGCGTCATCGAAGCCTACCTCGGGGTCAGCGCGGAGTCCGCTATCGAGAAGAGCTTCGCGTGAGCGCCGACGCCGACGCGAGGCCGCCGGGCGCGGCGCCGCACGCGCCCTCCCGTGGCGAGCCCCTGTTGTCGGTCAACAAGCTCGACGTCTCCTACGGACACATCCATGCCGTCCACGAGTTGAGTTTCGAAGTGCCGGCCGGTGAGGGCTTCGGGATCATCGGCGCAAACGGCGCGGGCAAGACCTCGACGCTGCGCGCACTGCTCGGCCTGATCCGCTACCAGGCTGAGTCGATCCTCTTCGCCGGTCACCGACTCGACAAGACCAAGCCGCACCGGATCGTCGATCTGGGCATCGGCTACGTCCCCGAGGGCCGTCACGTCTTCCCGGGCCTGAGCGTCGCGAAGAACCTGCAGCTCGGGGCGTACCGGCACCGGTGGGACGACACGGTTCGTGAGCGCCTCGAGCGCGTCTACATGCTGTTTCCGGTGCTCCGCGACTTCGAAAAGCGCCTGGCCGGTGCGCTGAGCGGCGGCCAGCAGCAGATGCTCGCCATCGGACGCGCGCTGATGAGCGATCCCACGCTGCTCGTGCTCGACGAGCCCTCGATGGGGCTCGCCCCGGTCGTGGTCCAGGAGATCTCGGCGCAGCTCGGCGAACTCAGGAAGCAGGGTTTGAGCCTGCTCCTGGTCGAGCAGAACGCCCACGTCACCTTCACCCTCGCGGATCGGTGCATCGTCTTGGAGAACGGGCGCTGCGTGAAGTCGGGAAGATCGGCCGAGCTGCGTGCGGATCCGGACATCCGGCGCATCTATCTCGGCATCTGAGCGCGCCGCGCTGGCGCAAGCAGCGGGTTCGAGCGCTCAGTGCCCCACCGCCCGCGGCCCGACGAGCGGACTCGTCCGCTGTGCTGCCATCCGGATCGGCGAATTGACCGCTCCGTAGCCGTCGTAGCGTCCGCGGCGCTCCACGATCTCAAAGAACAGGCGCGCCCCCGGCATCTCGATGTAGAAGTGCAGGAACTCGCCGTCATCGCTACGGTCGTAGAGGACGCCGAGCTCGCGCATTGCCTCCAGCAGGGTGGGCTCGAGATCCAGGCGCGCGGCGAGGTCGTCGTAGTAGTTGTCCGAGATGCGCAGCGTCCGCACACCGCGCTCGCTCAGCACACGCGCGGCCAGCAATGCGTCGTCGCACGCGAAGGCGACGTGCTGCGCCCCGGCCGCGGCGCCATAGCCTCCGTCGCCGAGCGCCGGCGCGTTGAGCACGAAGCGGACGTGCGCCTCCGAATCCGCCAGGGCACGGCTGCGCACGAGCCCGTCGGGCGACGCGAGCTCCTCTCTGTCGCGTGGCTGCAGGTCGAGCACCGAGCGATAGAACAGTGCCGCCTCGTCGAAGCAGTCGAGCGGCTGGGAGAGGGCCACATGGTCAATCTGCAGCAGATTCGCCGGGCTGTCAGCCTCGGCGCCGGCGATGGCTTCGAAGTCACCGAACCAGCTCGTCTCATCGTTCGACTCCGTGCGGCAGAAGAAGATCGCCGTGCCGTCGGGCGCGGAGATCGCGGCAATGTCGGCTTCTTCGGGCTGGTGCCGCAGCGCAACCACCGGCGCGAGCAGCTCCGTCGCGCGCCGCAGCGAGCCAGCCGGATCGACGCTCTCGAGGGCGATCGCGGCCACGCGCGGGACGTCCCCAACCCCTGAGGTACAACTCAGCACGACACGAACGTCTGCCTGCTGCCACAGCTCGACGCGCTTCGAGCGGTGCTCGCCGACGCGCGCGAAGCCCATGGCAGCCAGCAGCCGCTGCGCGGCGAGGGAAGACTCGAAATCGACGCCGAGTTCGACGAAGGCATAGCCGCGCAGGGGAACCGGGGGCGGAAGCGCGGCTCCTTCGACGGTTCGTGCAGGCCGGAGCCCATCTTCGAGCAACAGCAGGGAGCGCATCGCGTCGATGGCGGTCCGCTGGGGATCGGACTGGCGGAACACGTCGTTGAAGACCTCGAGCGACAGCGGGCCGTCGTATCCGGCGTCGAGAACCTGGCCGAGGAAGCCGCGGAGGTCGAAGCCGCCCTGCCCGGGGAAGCATCGGTAGTGCCGGCTCCACTGCAGGACGTCCATGACTAGGCGCGGGGCGTCGGCGAGCTGGACGAAGAAGATCTTCTCCGCGGGAATCTCGCGGATGCCACGCGGGTCGCCACCGCGCGACAGGATGTGGAAGCTATCGAGGCAGATGCCGAGCTGTGGGTGGTCCGCGGCGGCGACGATTGCCCACGAGCGTTCGTAGTCGCGAACGTGGCGACCCCACGCCAGCGCTTCGTATGCGACGCGAATGCCGCGGCTCGCCGCGCGCTCAGCGAGCTGGTGCAATTGCGCGGCGGCGAGTTCGTCGTCGTCGATGGCATGCTCGGACACGTTCGAGCAGACGAGGATCAGGTCGGCGCCAAGACGCTCCATGACGTCGAACTTGCTTTCGGCGCGGCGCACATTGCGGGCGAGTGCCGCGTCCGAGACGCCCTCGAAGTCGCGGAACGGCTGGTAGAGCATGATCGCCAGCCCGAGGTCATATGCATACTCCTGCACCTCGACGTGGGTCAGCTGCGAGCTGAGAAGGTCCGGCTCGAACAGCTCGACGCCGTCGAAGCCGGCCCGCGCCGACGCCAATAGCTTCTCCTCCAGCGTCCCGCTCAGCGAGACCGTCGCGATTGCCCGGCGCACGGCGTCGGTCACCCCTCGGCCGGAGACAGGACGGCGCCCCGCTCCTCGGCGTCGACCAGCGCGGCGAAATGCCGGAACATGCGCGCCCGGTCGGGCTGGAGGCCGGTGAACTGCGCCAAGGACTCGGCCGCCTGGATGACCGCCATGCCTCCGCCGTCCAGCGTTCTGCAGCCCAGCTGGCGAGCATGGCGCAGCAGCTCCGTCTCGAGCGGCCGGTAGACGATGTCCGCCACCCACAGATCCGGCCGGAGCAAGTCCACCGGAAGCGGCACCCCCGGTCGCGACGCCATCCCCGTCGGCGTCGCGTGAATGAGCCCATCGGCCCGTTCGAGATGGCGAGCGATGCTCGCCCCGCTCACCGGCTCGACACGCGCGGCGGCAAATCGCCGTCCGAGGGAGGCGGCCAGCTCGACGGCGCGATCGCCGTCAGCGTCGACGATCGCGATTTCCTCGACGCCGAGCGTCAGCACGGCGTGGGCCACCGCCGCGCCCGCCCCGCCTGCGCCGATGAGCACGACGCGGTTGGTGGCGACGCCCGGTAACCCGGCGACGAAGCTCTCCTGGAACGCCAGCCCGTCGGTGTTGTGGCCGATCATCCGAGTGTCGGCGAAGACGACCGTGTTCACCGCCCCCAGCGCTGCCGCCTCCGCAGAGAGCTCGTCGAGATGCTCGATGACGACCTGCTTGCACGGATAGGTGATGTTGACCCCGCTGAAGCCCATGCGCCGTGCTTCGCCAAGCAGTTGTCCGACCTCGCCGGCCTCGAGACCGAGTTCGTCGATGTCGATCAGCTGGTAGGCGTAACGGAGTCCGAGCTCGTCGGCTTCCGTCTCGTGCAGCGCTGGACTGAGCGAGGTGCAGATGTCGCCCCCGATCAGACCGACTACGTGACGGTCCCGAGTCGACGGGGCATTCGCTTCCATTCCGAAAGTGTACGATCTAGTCCGTTAGTCGTCAATATACGGCCTGGCCGGGGAGTAGGATCACGGCCGGCCACAGCGGCGCCCAAGGAGGACGATGCCCGGAACGCGTGTCGATGCCGACGCCCACAAGCGGCAGCGCGATGCCCAGAGAACTCGCAGCGAGATCCTCGACGTCGCCGCACGCGAATTCTCGAACCACGGCTACGCCGGTGCCCGCGTCGACGAGATCGCCGCGCAGATGCAGACGACGAAGCGGATGATCTACTACTACTTCGGCGGCAAGGAGCAGCTCTACGTCGAGGTCCTCAAGCGCGCGTATGCCGGGATCCGCGCCGCCGAAGCCGAGCTCGATGTCGACGGTCTTGATCCCGTTTCGGCGATCCGCCGGCTTGCCGAGCTGACGTTCGACCACCACGAGGCAAACCCCGACTTCATCCGGCTGGTCAGTATCGAGAACATCCACCGGGGTGAGCACATGGCGAAGGCGGGAATCTTCGCCGACCTGAACAGCCCGATTCGCGAGTTGATCGCGCGCATTCTCGAACGCGGCCAGGCGGAAGGGCTCTTCAGGCGCCGCGTGGACGCACTCGACGTACACATGATGATCAGCAGCTTCTGTGTTTTCCGCGTTGCCAACCGGTACACGTTCGGCGCAATCTTCGGCCGCGACCTCGCCGATTCCGGCCGCCGGGAGCACTACCGCGCGATGCTGTCGGACATGGTGGTCGATTACCTCAGCGCGGCCCCCGTCCGCTGAGCACCGTCCTCCCGCTGGCATCCGACCGAGACCACGGGCGAGCGACGGCGTGTGCCGCTCGTCGCGATCAGCAGCACTCGCCGTCGGTTGCCCTGAGCGAGAGGTTCATTGCTGCACGGCCGCGTCGCGCGCGAACACGTGATCGCCCGTCAAGCGACGAAAGGCGTCGGTCATGCGCTGATCGCGGGCGCGCAGCGTCTCGCGCTGCTCGTCGTGGGGTCCGTTCTCCTCAACACGACCGCCGTTGACCTCGGTGACGATGCTGTCAAGCAGGTGGCGAAGCTTTTCCTCGCTGCCCTCACGCAGGTTCGTCGCCGTGATCGCCGCGGCGCGCAGGCTGATCGCATCCCACTCACCGGACGAGCGATCGAGCAGTGCGAGCACGGTGCGGAACCGGCGGCCCCAACCCCTTGCCGGTCGCGCGGTCAACCCGACCTTGAGCGTCGCATCCTCGACGACGGCTCCGCCCCAATCAATCCCGATCGCCGGCACAGCCACGGGTTACCCGCGGCGTCGCACCGACAAACCCCCGACCTGACCACCGGAGCGCAGGCCGAGGGCCAATGCATCGTCCGCAGGCTGGGCGATGGAGCGTCGCAAGACGCGGCCGCATGGCCGCGATCGACGGGCGCTGCAACATCCGGCGCAAGGAAAAGGACTGAGCCGTCGATAGGGGTAGAGAGATGCATCAATACGCACCACTTCTAACCGGCCGCATCGAGCACGTGCTCGGGCACGAGCCGCGCACTCGCCAAGAGATTGCCGGCGCCGCGGGATACGACGGGCACGGCCAAGTGCTCAGCGCCGCGCTCGCCGAACTCGTGGCGGCCGGGCACGCGGTTCGCACGCCTGCCGGCTGGCTGGCTCCTCGCTGACCGCTGCTCTCGCG
>DATKSM010000115.1:0-62155 GCA_035531655.1 Solirubrobacteraceae bacterium | reverse complement strand
TATGCTCCGCCGCATGTCGGCGCTCCGGCAGGGCCAGCCCGCGGACGAGCGAGCTGAGGGGTTCGGGAGCCGCGGTCACGTACCAGTTCGCGACCTTGAGGTCGGCGAATTAAGGGCTTTCTGCGCGGCCGCGACACTCGGCAGCATCGCTGAGGCCGCGCGCTCGATGAGGGTGAGCCAGCCGGCGATGTCCAAGCGGCTGCGCGCGCTCGAAAACGTCGCCGGCGCCGAGCTGTTCGAGCGTTCCAGTCGCGGTGTGACGCTGACGGCTGCGGGCGTTCAGCTCTACAGCGCAGCCCGTCGGCTGCTGCGCAGCGCCGACTCGGTGCAGGCGCTGATCAAGACCGCGCCGTCGATGCCGGTCCGGATCGCCTCCAGTCCGACGATCGCTGAGCTGCGCCTGCCGCAGGTGCTGAGCGAGCTCGCCGGCAGTGAGCACGGGCTCAGCGCAGAGCTGATCTCCGCCAACTCCGGGCTTGTGCGGGAGCTCGTCCGCGACGGACGCAGTGACCTCGGTATTGCCAGCATCGACCCCTACGCCCTGCACGCCGACGGCCTGGAGGAACGGATCGTTTGGCGCGACGAGCTGGTGCTCGTGGTGCCGCCTGGCCATCCGTGGGAGGATATGGAGGAGGTGCCGGCCGAAGACTTTGCGTCGACGTCCGTGGTGCAGCGCGACCCGTGGTCCAACTCGAGCCGGATCGTGAACTCGACGCTCGAGCGGTTTGGGCTCGAGCGCGTCCCTGCGACCGCCGCGATCGGCAGCACCGCCGGCGTGATCGCGATGGCGCGGGCAACCGGGGCGCCGGCGCTGATCTCGATCCTCGCGGCCCGCGCCAACCCTGAGCAGCAGCTCGAGATCCGCCGTGTCGAGGGGCTCCGTTTCGGGCTCGAGTACGCGCTCGTCTGGATGGGGACGATGCTCGACCTACGGGCCGAGGTGCAGACCGTCGCGGGCCACATCATGCACCTGCCGTTCGCGCGCCCGCGCCCGTCTCACTAGCGAGGTCGGCGGGTCTGACCAGCGCGCGCGGCGGCGTCTGACTTGCGAGCGGGGAGCCCTCGCCAGCCGCTAGGATCGGCGGCATGGCCGCCGTCTCAGACCTGAGGCTTATCGCCTCCGGCAAGGTCCGTGAGATCTACGAGCTCGACGATCAGCTGCTGCTCGTAGCCTCCGACCGGATCTCTACCTATGACGTAGTGCACCCGAACCCGATCCCGGGGAAGGGCGCGGTGCTCACCGCGATCTCGACGTTTTGGTTCGAGCAGACCTCGAGCCTCGTGCCGAACCACCTCGTGTCGGTGACCGACGGAGTCCCCGACGAGGTCCGCGGCCGCGCGATGGTCGTCAAGAAGCTGAGCATGCTGCCCGTCGAGGCGATCGTGCGCGGCTACATCACCGGCTCGGGCTGGAAGGACTACCAGCAGACCGGGAGCGTCTCCGGCGTGGCGCTGCCCGCCGGCCTGCGGGAGTCCGACCAACTCCCCGAGCCGATCTTCACTCCCTCCACGAAGGCGGACGTCGGCCACGACGAGGCGATCGACTTCGACCGCGCCGCCGAGCTGATCGGCGATCGCGATCTCGCGGAGCGCCTCCGCAAAGCCTCAATCGCCGTCTACCAGCACGCCGCCGCGCACGCCCGCGCTCGCGGGATCATCCTGGCGGACACCAAGTTCGAGTTCGGCCTGGACGGCGATGGCCGGCTCACGCTCGGCGACGAGGCGTGCACGCCCGACTCCTCGCGCTTCTGGCCGGCCGACGGTTACGAGCCCGGCCACGGCCAGCCGAGCTTCGACAAGCAGATCGTGCGCGACTGGGCATCCTCCACCGGCTGGGACAAGCGCCCGCCCGCCCCCGAGATCCCGGAGGACGTGGTCGCCCGCACACGCGCGAAGTACATAGAGGCCTACGAGCGCATCACCGGTAACGCCTTCGCCGATTGGGCCGCCCGTACCCAGGCGAGCGGCCACTGATGCGGGCACGTGTGCTGATCCGGCCCAAGGCAGGCATCCTCGACCCGCAGGGGCAGGCCGTCGAGCGAGCGCTGCCGGCGCTGGGCTTCTCCGGTGTGTCGGCCGTGCACGTCGGCCGCCTCGTCGAGTTGGACGTCGATGACGCGACTCAGCTCCCATCGATGTGCGAACGCCTACTGGCGAACCCGCTCGTCGAGGACTACGAGATCATCGAGAACGCGTGAAGTTCGGCGTCATCCGCTTCCCCGGCACGTGTGACGACGTCGACGCCCAGCTCGCCGCCGCTCGCGTCGGCGAGGCAGAGTTGCTCTGGCACGGCGACCGTGACCTGAAGGGCGTCGACGCCGTCGTCGTACCCGGCGGGTTCTCCTACGGCGATTAGCTGCGCGCCGGCGCGATCGCCCGCTTCGCCCCGGTGATGGAGTCCGTGATCGAGTTCGCAAACGATGGCGGGCTCGTGCTCGGCATCTGCAACGGCTTCCAGATCCTCTGCGAGGCGGGCCTGCTCCCGGGTGCGCTGCTGGACAACGAGAGCCTCAAGTTCGTCTTCCGCCAGGTGCAGATGGACGTCGTCGACCGCAACACGCCGTTCACCCGCAACTGCCCGCCGACGCTCTCGATCCCGGTCAAGCACATGTCGGGCCGGTACTACTCGCCCGAGCCGGTCCAGGTCGTGCTCAGGTACGCGGCGGGTCACAACCCGAACGGTTCGCAAGACGACATCGCGGGTGTCGTCAACATCGCCGGCAACGTGTTCGGCCTGATGCCACACCCCGAGCACGCGGTCGACCCGCTCACCGGCTCCGAGGACGGGCTCACGATCTTCGAGTCGATCCGAGCCGCCGTCGACGAGCGCGTGCGGGTGGCTTGAGCGCAACTCACCCGATGAGCGCCGGCGCCCAGCCCAAGCATCGCGAGCTCGGTCTGACAGATCACGAGTACGACCTGATCGTGACCGGACTCGGCCGCGAGCCCGTCGACGTCGAGCTGGCGATGCTCTCGCTGATGTGGTCAGAGCACTGCGCCTACAAGCACTCGAAGAAGCTGTTGAGACGCCTCCCGACTGAGGGCGAGCACGTGCTCGTCGGTCCCGGCGAGAACGCCGGCGCCGTCGACGTCGGCGACGGCCTCGCGATCGCCTTCAAGGTTGAATCCCATAACCACCCGAGCGCGGTCGAGCCGTTCCAGGGTGCCGCCACCGGCGTCGGCGGGATCCTGCGTGACGTGTTCGCAGTCGGCGCCCGCCCGATCGCGGTGCTCGACAGCCTCCGCTTCGGCGAGCCCGCGACCTCGCAGCGCTCCCGCTACCTGCTCGAGCACGCGGTCGCCGGCATCGGCCACTACGGCAACTCAATCGGCGTCCCCACGATCGGCGGCGAGATCTACTTCGAGCCGAGCTACGAGCAGAACTGCCTGATCAACGCGATGGCCGTGGGCCTCGCTCCCCACGATCGGCTTACGAGCGCTGCGGCCGCGGGCGTCGGCAACGTCGTCGTCCTGTTCGGCGCGCTCACGGGCCGCGACGGCATCGGTGGCGCCTCGGTGCTGGCCAGCGCCGAGCTCGGCGAGGGCGACGAGGCCAAACGCCCGACGGTCCAGATCGGCGACCCGTTCACGGAGAAGAAGCTGATGGAGTGCAGCCTCGAGCTGCTCGACCGCGGCCTGCTGGCCGCGCTGCAGGATCTCGGCGCCGCCGGGCTCACGTCCTCGGCATCGGAGATGGCAAGCAAGGGCGGTGTCGGACTCGACATCGACGTGGGCAGGGTGCCGCTGCGCGAGGCAGACATGGAGCCGTTCGAGATCATGGTCTCCGAATCCCAGGAGCGCATGCTCTGCGTCGTCGAGCCGGGCCGGGTGCCCGAGGTGCTGAGCGTCTGCGAGAAGTGGGAGGTGCCGGCGACCGCGATCGGCGAGGTGACCGACACGCACAGCTTCCGGATCTTCAAGGACGGCGAGTTGGTGGGTGAGCTGCCCGTCCCGCTGCTGGTTGACGACTGCCCGCTGTACGACCTCGAGCCCGAGCCGCCGACTGTGCCGCTGTATGTCGGTGGCGAACAGCAAGTCGCCACCGACGCTGATCCGGTCACGATCCTCAGGGCGCTGCTCGCGAGCCCCAACATCACCTCCCGCCGCGTCGTCTTCGAGCAGTACGACTCGATCGTGCAGTCGCGCACGGCGCGCCGTCCCGAGCAGGCCGACGCCGCCGTGCTGGCGTTGCCGGTGCTCTCGGTCGCGACCGGTGCCGGAGGCGCGCCGATCCCGGCGATCGCCGTCTCGATCGATGGCAACGGCCGTCGCGTCGCGGTCGATCCGCGCGCCGGCGCCGCCGAGGTGGTCTACGAGTGCGCCGCGAACCTCGCGTGCGTCGGCGCGGAGCCGCTCGGCCTGACCAACTGCCTGAACTTCGGCAACCCCGAGAAGCCGCACGTCGCCTGGCAGCTGAGCGAGGCGGTCGACGGGCTCGCGCAGGCCTGCCGCGACCTCGAGGTGCCGGTCGTTGGGGGCAACGTCTCGCTGTACAACGAATCGCCCGACGGGCCGATCCTGCCGACGCCGGTGATCGGCATGGTCGGCAAGCTCCCCGACGCGCGCCGCGCCGGGCAGATCGGGTTCGCAAACGCGGGTGACAGAATCGCGCTGATCGGGGAGTTCCACCCGTCGCGCGACGGCTCCGAGGTTGCGAAGCTGCACGGCAGCGCGCCCGCTGGCGCACTGCCTGCCAAGGACGTATCAGCGATCCGCGTCGCCCATTCGCGCGTGCGCGAGGGCGTGCGCGCGAAGGACTTCGTGAGTGCGCACGACATCGCCGAGGGCGGGATCGCGGTGGCGCTGGCCGAGTGCTGCATCGCCGGCGGCGTCGGTGCGGTGATCAGGTTGCCGGAGGGGTTGGACCCGTTTGGCGAGGATCTCGGCACCGCGTTCATCGTGTCCGGCACGACCGAGGCGCTCGCCGGGCTGCCGATCATCGGTGCCGTCGGTGGACGCGATCTGATCATCACGGATCTGCTCGAGGTCCCAATTTCCGAAGTGAGCGCCCTCCACGCCGGCGGTCTGTCCGCACTGCTCAGCTAAGCTCGGGGTGGGTCATCCATCGGTGTCCACTCCTCTCGACCATCGTGACGGACCGCGCGACGAGTGCGGTGTCTTCGGCATCTACGCCCCGGGCGTCGACGTTGCGCGGCTCGCGTACTTTGGGCTGTTCGCGCTCCAGCACCGCGGCCAGGAGTCGGCGGGAATTGCTGTCGCGCCGCTCGGCGGCTCGATCATGGGCACGCGCGAGCAGGGACTCGTGGCGCAGGTTTTCAACGAGCACATGCTGCGCTCGCTGGTCGGCGATCTGGCGATCGGGCACGTTCGCTACTCCACCACGGGCTCGTCCGAATGGGAGAACGCCCAACCGATCGTGCGCGACGACATCCGCACGCTGGCGCTGGCGCACAACGGCAACCTGATCAACGCGGTCGAGCTGCACAGCGAGCTGCGCGGGCGCGACGTTCCGTTTCGTTCGACGTCGGACTCGGAGATCATCGCCGCGCTGCTGGCCACGCACCCGGCGGACTCGATCGACGAGGCCGTCGCCGACGTGCTGCCGCAGCTGCGCGGCGCCTTCTCGACGGTCGTGATGAGCGAGGACAAGGTCGTCGCGTTCCGTGACCCACACGGCCTGCGGCCGTTGGCGCTCGGCGTGATCGATGACGAAACCGGCGCGCCCGTGTACTGCGTCGCCAGCGAGTCGTGCGCTTTTGATCTGATCGGCGCCCGCTACCTGCGTGACGTCGAGCCCGGTGAGGTCGTGACGCTCGATCAGGACGGCATGCATTCGCGGGTCGTCGCCGGCGGTCAGCGGCGTGCCTTCTGCGTGTTCGAGTACATCTACTTCGCGCGGCCGGACTCGCTGATGGGCGGCAGCCGCCTGCAGGTCTCGCGCGCCAGGATGGGCGAGATCCTGTGGCGCGAGGCGCCGGTCGACGCTGACCTAGTGATCCCGATTCCCGACTCCGGCAACGCCGCCGCGCGTGGGCTCGCACGGGCCGCCGAGCTACCGCAGGACGACGGCTTCATCAAGAATCGCTACGTCGCGCGCACCTTCATCCAGCCTGGGCAGCAGCTCCGCCGCAACGGGCTGCGGCTCAAGTTCAACCCGCTGCCGGAGGTCGTGGCCGGCAAGCGGCTGATCGTGGTCGACGACTCGATCGTGCGCGGCAACACGATGCCGCAGATCGTGCAGATGCTGCGGGACGCCGGGGCCGCCGAGATCCATCTGCGGATCTCCTCGCCGCCGATCAGGAACCCGTGCCACTACGGGATCGACATGTCCACACGTGAGGAGATGGTCGCGTACGGTCGTTCGGTCGATCAGGTGTGCCGGGCGATCAGAGCCGACTCGCTGCACTATCTCTCGTTGGAGGGCGTCTACGAGGCCGTGCAGGGCCAGCGGTCGATGCACTGCGACGCCTGCTTCAGCGGCGAATACCCGCTCGCGGGTACAGAGGATTCGGGCGGCAAGTTTGCGCTCGAGCAGGTCGAGCTACCGCTGGTCTCATCAGCCGCGCCGCGGTGAGGCTCGATCGCACCTGTCGATGACCCCGGCCGGATCCTTGAAGGTCGCGGTGCTCGTTTCGGGCAGCGGCACGAACCTGCAGGCGCTGCTCGATCAGGTCCACGGCAGGCAGGGCGTTAGCATCGTCGCCGTCGCCTCCGACAACCCGGAGGCCCACGCGCTCGAGCGTGCTGCCGCCGCGGATGTGCCGACCGCCGTCTTCTCCCGCGCCGCTTTCGCGGGGGACCGGCTGGCGCGGGATCGCGCGTTGGCAGACTGGCTGCGCGAGCAGGGCACGCAGCTGGTGGTGATGGCCGGCTACATGCAGCTGGTCTCCGAGGAGTTCCTGGATCGTTTCCCGGACGCCGTGATCAACCTTCACCCCTCGCTGCTGCCGGCGTTCCCGGGCATGGACGCGGTCGGCCAGTCGCTCGCCTACGGAGTCAAGATCTTCGGCGTGACCGTGCACTTCGCCGACGGTGGGCTCGACACAGGCCCGGTGATCATGCAGCGCGCCGTCGAGCTCCCCGACGCGCGCGAGCCCGATGACGTCTGGCCGCACCTGCACGCGATCGAGCACCAGATCCTGCCGGAGGTGGTCCGATTGTTCGCGCGGGGCGCCGTGCGCATCGCGTCGACCCACTCCCGACGCGTGCTCGTCGGGCCCCTTGCCGTCATGCCGGAGGGTCCGTCGCGATAGAGTCGCGCCATATGACGACCCGAACCAACGCCGAGGAGTCGTTGCAGCCGTCTGCGCCAGGTGAGGTTCAGATCGCCCGGGCATTGCTGTCGGTATCCGACAAGGCCGGGATCGTCGATTTCGCTCGCGGGCTCACGGGGCTCGGGGTCGAGATCATCTCCACGGGTGGGACCGCGCGTGAGCTCAGCGAGGCCGGGATCGCGGTGCGTTCGATCACGGACCTGACCGGCTTCCCCGAGATCATGGATGGGCGCATCAAGACTCTTCATCCGAAGCTGTACGCGAGCCTGCTGGCGGTACGCGACGATCAATCGCACATCGATGCCGCGGTCGCGCATGACGTCGAGCCGGTCGACCTCGTGTGCGTGAACCTGTACCCGTTCGAGCGCACCGCGGCGAGCCGCGGCGTGTCCGACGCGGAGGTGATCGAAAACATCGACATCGGCGGCCCGACGATGATCCGCGCTGCCGCCAAGAATTTTGCCTTCGCGGCGCCGGTTGTCTCGCCCGCGAGCTATGACGCTGTCCTCGACGAGCTGCGAGGCTCGGACCGCAAGCTGTCGCTGCAGACGCGCGAGAGCCTGGCCGCCGAGGCGTTCGCCTACACGGCCCGCTACGACACCGCGATCACGCGCTGGTTCCAGGAGAAGCACGAGGACTTCCCGCCGCTGATCATGCGGGCCTTCGAGCGCCAGCTCGAGCTGCCCTACGGCGAGAACCCGCACCAGCGGGCGGCGTTCTACACGCAGATCGGCACTCGCTCGCACGTGCTCTCGCAGGTCGCGCAGCTCGCCGGTAAGGAGCTGTCGTTCAACAACCTGCTGGACCTCGACTCTGCGCGCCAGCTGCTGGCGGAGTTCGTCGTGCCGGCGTGCGTGATCGTCAAGCACAACAACCCGTGCGGCGTAGCCGTGGCGCAGACGACGCTCCAGGCCTATCGGCAGGCGTTCGCCTGCGACCCGACCTCCGCCTACGGCGGCGTGATCGTGCTGAACAGGCGCGTCGATCACCTGACGGCCGCGGCGATCCATGAGCAGTTCGCCGAGGTGGTACTGGCGCGCGGATTTGACGATGAGGCCCTGGAGATCTTCTCGGACAAGCCGAACATGCGGATCCTCGACGACCGCGAGCGGCGCCTCGACGTGCTGCTCGAGCCGGCCTTCCGGCAGGTGATCGGGGGGCTGCTGGTGCAGGACCGTGACGCCTCCAACGAAGACCGTGAGGAGATGCAGGTCGTGTCTGAGCGGCGCCCGACCGAAGAGGAGTGGTCGGAGCTGCTGTTCGCGTGGCGCGTCTGCAAGCACGTGAAGTCAAACGCGATCGTGCTGGCTCGTGACGGAGCGACGATCGGTCTCGGCGCCGGCCAGATGAGTCGCGTCGACTCAGTGCGGATCGCGATCGAGAAGTCACAAAGCCCCGTGCGTGGCTCAGTGCTCGCCTCAGATGCGTTCTTCCCGTTCCCGGATGGTCCCGAGCTCGCTCTGGAGCAGGGCGTGACCGCGCTTATCCAGCCGGGCGGGTCTGTTCGCGACCCACAGGTGGTCGAGGTCGTGGATCGTGCGGGCGCGGCGATGGTCTTCACCAACCGCCGACATTTCCGGCACTAGCGCGCGCTGCTCGGCGAGGCCCGGAGTCCACGTGTCTGACGACGACCCGAGCATCCGACAGCTCGGAGGCGAACCGAGCATCAGGCGGCTGGGCGGGGACCCGCCCTCCCCCTACGAGGGCATGTTCGGGTTCAACCGCGTCGTCACGGCGGGGCCGTGGATCCTCATCAGTGGCACCACCTCGGTCGACCCCAGCGGCTTCGTCGTCGGCACGACACCTTACGAGCAGAGCGTCGCGATCCTCAACAAGCTGATGCACGAGCTCGCCCGGGTGGGTCTGTCTGCAGACGACGTCGTCCTTACGCGCATGTACGTGACAGACATCTCCCGCTCAGAGGAGGTCGGCCGCGCCCACGGCGAGGCGTTCGGCGGTGCCGGGCCGGCGGCGACGATGGTCGAGGTATCCGGGCTGATCGACCCGCGCATGCTCGTCGAGATCGAGCTGATGGCCTACCACGACTGAGTGTCGGCGGGTCCCTGTCACCTGCTTCCTCGCTTCCTCGCCCGAGGCCGGCGGCCCCGACCGCAGGCTGACCGCCGCGGGCCGGAAGAAGCCTTCCTCTTTCACGAATTGCGTTATAACCGCATCGTTATAACGTAATTCGCCCTTTGAGAGGTGCGCCTCGAGCCGCCCCAACTTCGCGTCCGCTTGACGGGTGCGGGTGCCATCATCAGTCCCGCAAGCCGGCGTAGCTCAGTTGGTAGAGCAGCGGACTTTTAATCCGAAGCGCCCCGGTTCGAGTCCGGGCGCCGGCACTGCGACAGTTAGCTTCAGTTTCCAAATAGGTGACTGAGGCGTCTTCTTCGACTGCGGCGCCAGCGCATCTCGGCGGGCCGCAGTTCTATGGAATAGCGGTGCCTGGTGTTGATGGTCAAGAAGGTGCCCGCTTCACGAGCGGCCACCTACGCTGACTACCTGGAGGGCAAGACTGTGGGCTCCGGGCCTGGGGATTACTACCTCAAGGACGGCGAGCGCCCGGCGCGCGCCGGTCTGCGAGCAGGACTCGATACGTCGTCGGGATCATGTCGCGGCCCAGCACTCCTAGCGGTCCTTTAGCTCACTGCGTTCTTCACCAGTGCGGCGATCCTTTTCTCGACCTCGGGCGTCAGCTCCTTGACCGCGTAGTCGGTCGGCCACATCGCGCCGTGATCGAGATTGGCCTTGTCGCTGAAGCCAAACGTTGCGTACCTGGTCTTGAACTTCTGCGCGTCGCGGAAGTGGCAGACGACCTTGTCGTCCTTGGCGTAGGCGGGCATCCCGTACCAGGTTCTCGGGGTGAGATCTGGCGCGGTGGCGGTGACGATCGCATGGATCCGCTCGGCGATGACGCGGTCCGGTTTCTGCATCTCCGCGATCTTCGCAAGCACGTCTTTTTCGCCGTCCGCCTTACTGGCGGCCGCCTTCAGCTCCTTGGCGCGCTCTCTCATCGCGGCGCGCTCCTCGGCCGTGAAGCCCTTGGACTGCTTGCTGGTGGTGCTCTTGGCGGACTGTTGCGTGTTTGGGCTCATCGAGATCTCCTCATGCTGTTTTCGTGATGTCTGCGATCGCCGGACGGCTCAGCGCAGCTTCTGAATGGATGCGGATCAGGTGGCCTGCGCGATCGCGCGAACGCCGGACGAGCTGCCTCGATCGCCCAAATCGAACGCGGCCGTATAGAAGGCCTTGGCGGCCATGGGGTCAGGCACTTCGAGGGCTGAGAGACTGAATGGAGGTCATGGCAGCCGCTTTTCGTGCGGGTTGGGATCGGCATCAGTGGTCTTGGGTCAAGCCGACACGGGATGCAGCACGGTCTTGATCGCGCCTGCGTAGACGAGTCGGTCATGGTCACTGCCTTTGTCGTGGGTCACGGCGGCGGGCAATTGCGCGTCACCTGGATGCTGGGCCATAATCATGGTATCGCCCTATCATTGTGGCTGTCAACCATTGTCCTCGTCCAGCGGATCTGCGAACCTTTGAGCAATGGCATCTCTCTCGACCGACATCGAGGTGGCCGAATTCGCCGGCCAGCTCTTCTTCCGGCTCTGGCGCGCCTCGCATACCCGCACCGCCGAGACGCTCGATTCGATTGGGCTCACGCCCGCGCTGTTCGCGCTGCTCAACGTGCTCGGCGCCCGCGACGGGGCTATCCAGCAGCAGCTGAGCTTCGACATGGGCATCGACCCGAGCGCCATGGTCAAGCTGATCAACGAGCTCGAAGCCGCCGGGTTGGCCGAGCGTCGACGACGTCCGGGTGATCGCCGCGCGTGGGAGGTCACGATCACGCCGGCGGGTCGGCGCACCCTGGAGCGGGCTCGGCAGCTCGTCGCCGACGTGGAGGAGTACGTGCTGGGCGAGCTCAGCACTTCCGAGCGTCGCCAACTGCTCATGCTGCTTCGCCGAGCACTCGTTTCAGCCCCTCCCCAACCTCCGTGGCGTCCCGAGGAAGGGGACTGAGCAACACGGCCGCCGCAGCTGGCCTCCCAATAGACAAGCGTCGAGCACGGCAATGCTGTCACGCCAACCCGGATCACGGTCGCGGACTCGGAGCGCGCGTACACTGGGCGACGGATTCTGAAAGCGAGGCTTGCCGTGAGGTATCGCGCGGTGTACTACGACGGAAACCATATGGGCGCTGGGGGCTGGGTGTTCATGGCGCTCATCGCCGTCGTCTTGTTGGGCTTGCTTGCCGCGTTCGTCATCTGGCTCATGCAGGACCAGCGGCGCCGCCCACACCGCGACCATCATCCCGTCGGCGGGTCCGCGGGCGAGATCCTCGATCGCCGCCTCGCCACGGGCGAGATCAGCGTCCAGGAATACGAGCGTGTCAAGGCCAGCCTCGCAGCACCCGCAGGCCCTCCACCCTCGCAGGCCGAGCCGCCAAGCGCGTCATAGATCCGAGCGCGACTTACCGACTTGGAAGGCGCGATCCGCACTGAGGCGACGATCATCTGGCCACTGTGCGGCACGCAGGCGAGGGAAACGACGCCCGCGAACGCCCTGCCAGCACTTCTACCGCTGCACAGGCTGCGGCCACACGCTGAAGCCCCAGGTGGGCGACAGAGCAGAGCGCTGGCCGTGCACCGGGCAAGCGGTCGGCGCTGGTTGCGTCATCAACGCAGCGAGCCTGACCGTCATGTCGGTCTCGCGGACCCGACAAGGAGCGCCGGTATGAGGGCCTACGTATCGCTGTGGTCAGCTGACCTGCTCGATCTGGGCAGCGCGGTCGACCGCCTAGACGCGCACGTCGAGGGCTTTCACCTCGACATCATGGACGGTCACTTCGTCCGTGAGCTGCTGTTCGGCGCAGACACCGTGCAGGCCCTCTCACGCCGCGCCTCCGCGGGCCTAGTCGACGTGCACCTGATGGTCACAAACGCCGACCAGTGGATCGCACCGTTCAGCGACGCCGGTGCGCAGATGCTGACCGTGCACCCGCAGAGCTGCACCGACGTTGTGCAGACCCTGGCGGAGATTGAAGCGCATGGGGTGCGGGCCGGGCTTGCGATCACTACTGACCTCAGCGTCGCCTACGCCGCCAGTCACCTCGAGGTCGTCGACCGGATCGTGATGATGGGCACCGAGATCGGGATCAAGGGTGTCGACATCGACCCCGACGTGTACACCCGGGTCAAGCAGCTCGCCGCGTTCAGGGACCGCAGCGCCCGCAAGCCGGAGATCATCGTCGACGGCGGCATCCGGCGGTACACCGTCCCCAAGCTCGCCGAAGCCGGTGCCGACGGGGTAGTCCCCGGGTCGCTGGTGTTCGGTGAGCACGACTGGCTTGACGGCGTGCGGTTCATCCACCAACAGGTACGGGCCGCGGAGAGCATCCCGTGAGCGGGCGCATCGGTGTGCTAACCAGCGGCGGGGACGCCCCCGGCATGGCCGCTGCGATCGCCGCGGTCGCCGAACACGCCCACGGCGCGGGTCTGGAGACAATCGGGTTCCGCCGCGGGTACCTCGGCGCCAGCCAAGGCGAGCAGCAGCTGATCCAGATGGGGGAAGCCCAGGCGCTCGCAGCGCAGTCTGGGACATGGCTTCAGTCGTCCCGCTACCCGACGATGCAAACCGAGGAGGGCCTCGCCGCCGTGGTTGAGCAGCTCCAGGCCGCGAACCTCACCGGCCTCGTCGTGATCGGCGGTGATGGATCGCTGAACGGCGCCCGCCGCTTGGCGGACGCCGGCGTGTGTGTCGCGTTCATCCCCGCAACGATCGACAACGACATTCCCGGCGCTCCCGTCAGTGACACGACGCTCGGGCATCACTCTGCAGTCACCTATGGGGCGCAGATCATCCATCAGCTTCGCCTCACCGGCTTCGCGCTGCCCGGTCGCGCTTTCGTGATCCAGACCCTCGGTGGCCGCGGTCACCGGCTCGCGGACGCGGTCGCGAACGCCGCGAACGTTCCCGACGTACTCACCAGCGGGGACGACGAGGAGATCGCGGCGGTTTCAGCAAGCCTCGTGCGACGCGCCGGTGACGGGGAGGCGATCGCGGTCATGCCCGAGGCGATCGGCAACGCGGTCGACATCGCCGCGAGGCTGCAAGACAAGAGCGGCATCCGCGTGCACCCCACAATCCTCGGCCACTCACAGCGCGCAGCGCCAACGACAAACCTGGATCTCACGTTGGCGTCCAGCGCTGGCCGCGAGGCCGTGGTCGAATTACTGCGGGGAGAGTCGGCGTTCATCTCACTCAACAAGTCCGGCCAAAGCATTCCTCGGCCAATCAACAGCCCGGCGACTGGCGCGGTGCCGGCACAAGAAGGCGTGGCACCGTAACCATGGGGTACGCCTAGCCGCTCTATATCCTCGCGTTCGACCGCCGAACCTCATTTCAAAGCAAGCTGTTGGGGATCACCGGCACCCCCACCGAGGACACGCAAAGACGCTCGCCGCCAAAGAGGTCCTGTTCGGGCTGACCGTTCCCGCCACTCCGGCCAGCTCGCCCAAGTCGACGACGACACCGACCGCTGATCCGGCACTCGTGACGACCCGTGAGGCCGATCAGCTCATCGCCTCCCGCTCGCACAGCCCTTAAGTAGCCGCAACGAGATGCCGACAAACGGCATATGCACGCAAAGGTGTCCAGTCGACTGTTGCGCTGCGCGTTCGCGGCTATGGGACTCGGCATCGCGTTTGAGCTTCTGCGGGCGGTGACTGGGCTGGGCGGGTCAGCGCTGGACTCGTTGGCGAACAACTGGGTGTACATGGCGGTCGAGTTCGTTGCGATTGGTGTCTGCGCAGCACGGGTGGCGCAGCATCGTGAGCAGCGCCTCGCCTGGACGTTGATGACCTTTGCGCTCGTGTGTTGGAGCGTGGGCGATCTGCTGTGGGCGGTCTGGTTGGATAATCTCGCCAGCCCGCCGTATCCCTCCGGTGCGGACGTCACATACCTGCTGATGTACCCGGCGATGTACGGCGCGCTGATGGTCCTGATTCGATCGCGCAACCGCAAAGCCGCCACGGCTCAGTGGCTGGACGGCGGCGTCGTGGCTCTGGCGGTGGGCGCGGTGGCGGCCGCGCTGGCGTTCGCGGACATCGCGCGGACGACGACGGGACGGTTCGTCGCCGACGCGGTCACGATCGCCTACCCGGTCGGTGACTTCATGCTGCTGATGTTCGTGGTGCTCGCCTACGCGCTGGCGGGCTGGCGTCCCGGACGCGACTGGCTGGCGTTGGGCAGCGGTGTAGTACTCATGGCGGTCGCCGACATCTTTTACGCCGACCAGGTGGCCGGCGGCGTCTATATCTCTGGCGCCCTGCTCAACGTGGCGTATCTCACCTCGTTCTCGCTACTGGCGTTGGCCGCGTGGGCGCCGTCGAGCCGTCGGACCAAGCCGGTTATGAGGGCCCCGGACACCATTGTCCTCACGTTCGTAGCGGCAATGATCGCACTAGCGCTGCTCGTCGTTGCGGCCTTTTCGACAGTGACTCCGTTGGCGGTTGGACTCGCCGCCGGCGCGCTGGGCCTGGCAACCGCGCGCTCAGCTCTGACGTACCTGGAGAACGTCCGAATCCTGCGCACGACGAGCCGTCAAGCGGTCACAGACTCGCTCACGGGCTTGAGCAATCGCCGGCAGCTGATCTCCGATCTCGAAGATTCGTTCCGCGACGGTCACCGAGTGGCAACGCTCGCGTTCTTCGACCTTGATGGCTTCAAGCGCTACAACGACACCTATGGGCACATCGTTGGTGACGCACTTCTCGTCCGGCTCGCGGCGGCTCTGAGCGCGGCAGTTACGGGCAAGGGCTCCGCGTACCGGCTCGGCGGCGACGAATTCTGCGCTCTGCTCGATGGCCGTTATCCGCCCCACGATCAACTCATTGCGAGCGCCAGATCAGCCCTCACCGAGCGCGGCGGCGGCTTCGACGTCACCACCTCGGTCGGGGTCGCCCTCATGCCAGACGAAGCAGGGACTCCAGACGCCGCCCTACGACTAGCCGACGAGCGAATGTACGCGGATAAGGGTCGCACCCAGCGCACTCCCGCCCGCGACGTGTTGATTCAGCTGCTCACCGAACGTGCGCCTGGACTGCGTGACCACGTGGGCGGCGTCGCCACCATGACCGCGGGGGTCGCCGCTCAGTTCGCCTTCGATGCCGAGGCTTTGGACGAGACTCTGCGGGCTGCCGAACTCCACGACATCGGCAAACTTGCAATCCCAGACGCGATCCTGAACAAGCCAGGGCCGCTCGACGCCAGCGAGTGGGCCTTCATGAAGCAACATGCGATCATCGGCCAGCGAATTCTCAACGCCACGCCCGCCCTCGCCCCAGTCGCGCGAATCGTCCGCTCTGCGCATGAACGCTGGGACGGCGGCGGATATCCGGACGGTCTCAGTGGCGAGGCCATCCCGCTCGGCGCCCGCATCATTGCGGTCTGCGACGCCTACGACGCGATGACCTCCGAGCGCTGTTACCAGCGCGCAAGGAGCCACCAAGACGCATTGGCCGAACTTCGCGATCACGCCGGAACCCAATTCGATCCAGCCGTTGTCCAAGCCCTCTTACATCACCTCCACGCCGTCGCCGAGCCATCGGAAGCGGACCTGAAGCTCGACGACAGACGCGCAGCCCAACCTTTGACATAAGCGGGGCTCGCATCCGGGTGCGCACGACGAGGGTTGATGTCCGCGTGGCTTGAAGGAGAACCACTGTAGGTCCGCGAAAGCGGGAGCATGACCATATTCGCCTTCACCAGGCACACTGGGGTGAGGGTCGCCGAGATCGGGTTCGCGTTCGTCGCGATTGCTGGTGCTTTGCTCGCGGTCGCTCCGGTCACCCGATTCGGCAGGCGCGGGACGATCGCCGCTGGTGTCGCCCTTGCCGGCGGCGCAGTGATTGTCATCATCGCGATCCGCTGGGGCTCGTTCGGGTCCAACTTCTAGAGCGACGGGATCGCGCTTGACGCTTCGGGCGACCTTTGGGAATGTGAGGTGGGCCGGCCCCGCTGGGCCGGCCTCTACAGTCGCCGACCGCCGCGCGCGACCCAGGCGTCGATCAGCACGCGCGCGATCGAGACCTCCCCGGGAAGCCGCAGCCCGGCGGACGCGCCGCCCGCGGCTCCGCCGGATTCCGAGCGCGCGGCCGCCTCGCGTATCTGCTCGAGGCTGAACCAGCGCACCTCAAGCATCTCCCCTGGCTGCGGGACCGGATCACTGCGCTCGGCGCCGGCCTCGTAGCCGAGCATCAGCGAAGAAGGGAATGGCCACGGCTGCGAGGCAACGTAGCGCGGGGCCTGCGCGACGATCCCCGACTCTTCGCGCACCTCCCGCAACACCGCCTCCTCGGGGGTTTCGCCCGGCGAGACGTAGCCGGCGAGGATCGAGAAGCGGCCCTCGGCCCAGCCGATGCGACGGCCGAGCAGCACGTTGCCGGCGCCGCCGTCGACCAGCATGATCACCACCGGGTCGGTGCGCGGGAAGTGGGTTGCCTTGCAGCTTGGACAGCGTCTTGACAGCCCGGCGTCGGCGACGCGCGTGCCGGCGCCGCAGACCGAGCAGAACCTGTGGCGGCGGTGCCAGTTGAGCAGCGCGACGAGGTAGGCGGCGAGGCCGCCCTCGGCCTGCGGCAGCAGCAGGCCCGCGTCGCGCAGCGAGATCAGCCGCCCAGTGCCGGTCTCGGCCACTTCCCCGGCGGCCTCGGGGTCGTCGAGGTCGGCGCCGAACAGCGGGCGCGAGTTCTCGAGCCCCAGCAGGATCGGCTGGTATGGATTCACGCGTCCCTGGACCGGGCGGCGCAGCAGCAGCGGCTGGGGGTCCTCGGAGATCAGCACGTTGTCGGCGCTCGCGCCGACAACCGCCGCCCGGGGGTGTTTCAGCAGCCGCTCGATCTCGACGCGGTCACCGCGCTGGTCGGAGATGCGGTCAAGCGTCGTGCCGGTGAAGGTGGGAGTCAGCCTCAAAGGTGTTCCTGCAGCCATCGGAGCAGAAGAAGTAGGTGTGGCCGTCCTGCCTGAGCCTCACGGCTCGGTGCCTGTCGACCATCATGCCGCAGACCGGATCGACGGCACCGCGGCGCATGGTCAGGCCGAACAGGCCACAGAAGAGCAGCAGTCCGAGCGCGTTCAGCACGAGTTTGTAGTCGACGTGGACGGCGCTGAAGATCTGGCTGTGGTTCGGCCGCGCCCCGGACGGGATCAGGCCCAGGCCGCCGAACAGCGCCTGCACGATCAGCGCCCCCACCACCATCGCGACCAGCAACAGAGCGACCAGCCGCACGGTGAACGCACCGCCGTAGTACTTCCGGTAGATCGCGACTATCGGCAGGATCACCAGGTCGCCGAAAATGAACGCGACCACGCCGGCGAAGCTGATCCCGCCGCTCCAGAGAACGGCCGCGAGCGGGATATTGCCGACCGAGCAGACGAACGTCAGCATCGCGATCACCGGTCCGATCACAGCTCCCCAGACCGTCCGTACCAGCGCAGGCGAGCCACTCAGGAAGATGCTGTGGAATACATTCGGGTCGATCTGGGCGACGAACCCGGAGATCAGCAGACCGAGCCCGATCTCCCTGTAGAGCATCTGCCAGTGGCCGCGGAAGTTGTGCGCGACGTCAGACCAGGCGGCGACGCTCTCAAGACGCCTGCGCAGCGGCATGCTCTGGGCCGCCATGTGATGCTGGTGGCCGGTGTCGGCGGCGCTGGCGTGCTCGCGCGCCTGCCGCTCGCGCGCCGGCGAGACGAAGCGGCGCAGCAGCAGCGCCACCAGCGCGATCATCACCAGCCCGCCGACGTATTCGGCGAGCGCGAACTGCCAGCCGATCAGCACCCAGAGCACGAACCCGAGCTCCCAAACGAGGTTCGTCGACGCCAGCTGGAAGGCCAGCGCCGCGCGCGCGGAGGCGCCCTTCTGGAACAGGCTCTTGGCGATCGCCACCGCGGCGTAGGAACAGGACGAGGAGGCCGCGCCGAGTCCGGTGGCCTTGGCCAGCGGGCCAAGGCCACCGCCACCAAGGCTCGACTCGATGCGTTCTCGCGGGATCCATGCCTGCACAACGGCGGAGATGAAGAAGCCGAACGCGAGCGCCCACCACACCTCCCAGCCCATCAGCAGCGCGTCGCGGACGCCGTGCCAGAGAACGTGACCGAGGCTTGCCATGGGTAGATGGAGTCTGGCAGGGCATCAGACGCTCGGAAAGTTGCGGCATCTCGTCAAGTTGTTGCGCGCAACAGTCGCCTTCGATACGCTCAGATGGTGTCCGGCAGGCTCCTGGTCGAGGCTCGGGGCCTCACGAAGACGTATCCCGCCCGGAACGGCACGCCGCCCTTCTGCGCCGTTGACGGCATCGATTTCGAGTTCGGGCGCGGCGAGGCGTTCGGCTTCCTCGGCCCCAACGGGGCCGGCAAGTCCTCGACGATGCGGATGCTGGGCGCGATCTCGCCCGCGACCGCCGGCACGCTCCGGGTGCTCGGCATGGACCCCGTGCACGACGGGCCCGAGATCCGGGCGCGGATCGGCGTCGTCCCGCAGGACGACTGCCTCGACCGCGAGCTGACTGTCCGCGAGAACATCTACGTCTATGGCCGCTACTTCGGCCTGGGCAAGAGCGTCATCGGCGAGCGACTTGCTGGCCTGCTCACGTTCGCGCAGCTCGAGGACAAGGCGGACGCGCAGGTCGAGATGCTCTCCGGTGGCATGCGCCGCCGGCTCACGATCGCGCGCTCGCTGATCAACGAGCCGGAGATCCTGCTGCTCGACGAGCCCACCACCGGCCTCGACCCGCAGGCGCGGCACGTGCTCTGGGACCGGCTATATCGCCTGAAGGCCGACGGCGTGACCCTGATCATCACGACCCACTACATGGACGAGGCCGAGCAACTATGTGACCGCCTCGCGGTGATGGACGCGGGCAGGATCGTCGCCGAGGGCTCGCCGCGTGCGCTGATCGAAGCGCACATCACGCGCGAGGTGCTCGAGTTGCGCTTCGCGCCAGATACCCAGGCCGAGGCTGCGGAGCGTCTCCGCGCGGCCGGTCTGGGAGAGCGGATTGAGTTGCTTCCGGATCGTGTGATCGTTTATGCCGATGACGGCGAGGCGGCACTTGCGGATGTGCACCACAAGCTGTCGCTTGCACCGATCACCGCGCTCGTGCGGCGTGCCAGCCTCGAGGACGTCTTTCTGAAGCTGACCGGCCGTTCACTGATCGACTGACATGGCGCGGGCTCTGCACGCCTTCCGCTACTGGCTGAAGCTCTACAGCCGGACATGGCGCGGCACGATCGTGATCAGCGTCGCCAATCCGCTGCTGTTCCTGCTCGGGATCGGCGTCGGCCTTGGCCACCTCGTCAATCACGGCCACTCGGCGGCGCTGGGCGGCGTTTCGTATTCGGCCTTCTTCGCCCCCGGGCTGCTCGCGGCATCGGCGATGCAGACGGCGTTCGTCGAAAGCGGCGGGCGCGTGACCACGGCGGCCGGCTGGTCCGGCTCCTACCGCAACGCAGCGACGACGCCGCTCGAACCCGAGGAGATCCTGGCCGGGCACATGCTCTTCGTCGCTTTCCGGCTGGTCACCTCGAGCGCCGCCTTCATCGTTGTCATGGAGCTCTTCGGCGTGGTGTCCGGCTGGTGGGCGCTCGCGGTGTGGCCGGCCGCGCTGCTCACCGGCTTGGCGTTCGCCGCTCCAATCGCCGCGTGGGCGGTGACGCTCAGGTCCTTCCGCCACGTCAACGCGTTCTTCCGGTTCGTGCTGATGCCGATGTACATGTTCTCCGGGACCTTCTTCGCGCTCAGCGAGCTACCGCACGGGATCCGGCTGATCGCGTCGGCGCTGCCGCTCGCGCAGGGGGTCGCGCTGTGTCGCTCGCTGAGCCTCGGGACCGCTTCGTTTCCCGCAGCCGCCGGGCACATCGCCTACCTGGTTGTGTTCGTTCTCGCCGGCATCGCGGCCGCCCGGATCACGTACAGAAGGAGGTTGCACGCGTGATCGCCACCGGCTGGACGCTGCGGCGCACCGGCAGCCTGGTCGAGCGCAACGCGCTGATCTATCGGCGCTCGCTGACGCCGGTGTTGTCGAGCATCGTCGAGCCTGTGCTCTACCTGCTCACGATCGGCTTCGGCGTCGGAACGCTTGTCGGCAAGGTGGCCGGCGTGAACGTGCGCTACGCCGCGTTCGTCGCTCCGGCGATCCTGGCCACTACCGCCATGAACGCGGCCTTCAACCAGACGAGCTTCGCGATCTTCATGCGGATCAAGACCGAGAAGATCTACGACGCGATCGTGCCGACGCCGCTGTCGGTTGCCGACATCGCAGTCGGTGAGGTGGTGAGCGCCGTGCTCAGCGGCGTGTTCGCCTCCGTCGGCTTCGTGCTCGTGATGCTCGTCCTCGGCCTCGTCGTCTCGCCCGACATCTTGCTGGCGATCCCAGGTGCCCTGCTGGTCGGCTACGCGTTTGCGGCCGCAGGCTTGATGGTTACGACGTACATGCGCGACTTCCCGGACTTCCAGCTGATCCAGCTGGTGATGCTGCCGATGTTCCTGTTCGCGACGACCTTCTATCCGCTGACGGTGTATCCGAGCTGGGCGCGGCCGATAATCGAGATCCTGCCGCTCTACCAGAGCATCCAGCTACTGCGGGAGCCGGCGCTGGGCATCTTCCACTGGGATCTGCTCGTCGCCGTGCTGTACCTGGTTGCGTTCGGGTCGCTTGCGCTCGCGCTCGCGACACGACGGCTCACGCGGCAACTGCTGCCATAAAGATTGGCAAGCCGCTTGCAAGAATTGTCATAGAATTGCGGTGTGGCGCGCAAACTTGCAGACGTCGCGAAACAGGCGGGGGTCAGCGAGGCCACCGTCAGCCGCGTACTGAACGGCCGTCCCGGGATCTCGGAGGGGACGCGCGCCGCCGTCCTGACGGCGCTCGACGTGATCGGCTATGAGCGCCCCACGCATCTGCGCGTCCGGCGCGCTCGCATGGTGGGGCTGATCGTGCCGGAGCTCCAGAACCCGGTCTTCCCAGCGCTCGCCGAGGTGATCGGGGGCGCGCTCGCACAGCGCGGCTTCAACGCTGTGCTCTGCACGCGCACCGGCAGCATGTCAGAGGCGGAGTACGTCGAGATGCTGCTCGAGCGCCAGGTCTCGGGAATGATCTTCTCCGGCGGCCAGTACGCGGAGGCCGATGCGCCGCACGAGCATTACGAACGGCTGCTGCGGCTGCGCCTGCCGGTCGTGCTGATCAACGCCGCCGCCGATCACCTCGACTTTCCGCGTGTCTCCACCGATGACGCCGTCGCGGTGGAGCAGGCCTATTCGCACCTCGCCTACCTCGGCCACAAGCGGATCGGCCTGATCCTTGGGCCGCCGGACCACATGCCTTCATTGCGCAAGCTTGAGGCCTTCGAGCGTGTCGCGAAGCTGTCGATGCCGTCGGAGCTGGTCGAGTGGACGCGGTTCTCGCTCGAGGGCGGGCACGCGGCGGCCCTGCGTCTGATCGACCGGCGTGTGACGGGCATCATCTGCGCGAGCGACCCGCTCGCACTCGGCGCGATCCGCGCTGCCCGTCGGGCGAATCTGTCGGTGCCCGGCGACCTCTCGGTGGTCGGTTACGACGACTCCACCTTCATGGCCTGCACCGACCCGCCGCTCACAACCGTGCGACAGCCGATCGAGGCGATCGGGCGCGCCGCTGTGGAGATGCTCGCAGGGCAGATCGAGGGCTCGGCGGTCTCCGCGACTGAGCTCTTCTTCGAGCCCGAAGTGGTGGCGCGCGGGTCGACCGCAAACGCCCCTGGACGCTGACGCTGACGCCCGCGCCGGCACTCGTGCCGAGGCGCCCGTCGACGCTCGCGCTGAAAGTCTTGCGCTCTACAGTACGAATAATGCAAAAGTAAGTTTGACTCTTGCAATCACTTGTCGGGCCTGCAATGCTGCGCCCCATGAGGGAGACGGAGGAGGTGGGGACGGCTGCCCCGGTGGCCGTGAACGGTGACGTTGTCGACGTGACGGACGCGCCCGAAGTGGCCGTGCCCGATGTGGCCGTGACCGACCGCGCGGTCGAGCTGGCCGCGACCGACGTGACCGGCGTGCCCGAGACGGGCGTGACCGATGTGACCGGCGTAGCTGAAACGGCCGTCACCGATGTGACCAGCGTGGCCGAGACGGCCGTGAGCGATGTGACCGGCGCAGCTGAAGCGGCCGTGACCGACGTGGCCGGCGTGACCGCGACGGACGTCACCGTAGCCGACGACGCGATCGAGCGCCCGTGGTGGCGTGATGCCGTCGTCTACCAGGTCTACATCCGAAGCTTCGCCGACGCGAACGGTGACGGGATCGGCGACATCTCGGGCGTGCGCGCCCGCCTGCCGTATCTGGCCGCGCTCGGCGTCGACGCGCTCTGGTTCAACCCGTGGTACCCGTCGCCGCTGGCCGACGCCGGCTACGACATTTCCGACTACCGCTCGATCGATCCCGCCTTCGGGACGATCTGGGAAGCCGAGCAGCTGATCGCGGAGGCGCGAACGCTCGGCATCCGCACGATCGTCGACATCGTCCCCAACCATGTCTCCATCGAGCACCCGTGGTTCCAGGAAGCGCTTGCGTCCCCGCCCGGATCTCCGGCCCGCGAGCGCTTCTGGTTACGGCCGGGCACCGGCACCGCTGGCGAGCTGCCGCCGAACGGCTGGCAGTCGATATTCGGCGGGCAGGCTTGGACACGCGTCGCCGACGGCGAGTGGTACCTGCACCTGTTCGCGCCCGAGCAGCCCGACCTGAACTGGGAGGACCCCGAGGTGTGGGCCGAGCACGAGGACATCCTGCGTTTCTGGTTCGAACGCGGCGTTGCCGGCGTGCGCATCGACTCGGCGGCGCTGCTCGTCAAGGATCCCGGCCTCCCCGAAGAGGTGCCCAACCCGGGCCCGGGCGAGCATCCGTTCACCGACCGCGACGAGCTGCACTACATCTACCGCCGCTGGCGCACGATCGCGGACAGTTACGACGAGCCGCGGCTGCTCGTGGGCGAGGTGTGGCTCCCCGACGCCGAGCGCTTTGCCCGCTATCTGCGTCCCGACGAGCTCCACACGGCTTTCAATTTCGATTTCCTCGCCTGCCCGTGGGAGCCGGGCCCGATGCTCGCGTCGATCAAGTCGGCGCTGGCGGCGCATGCACCGGTGGACGCGCCGGCGACCTGGGTGCTCTCCAACCACGACGTGACCCGCCCGGTCACGCGCTACGGGCGCGTCGACACCCGCTTTGCCTTTGAGGCCAAGCGGGAGGGGACGCCGACCGACCTCGTGCGCGGAGCCCGGCGCGCGCGAGCGGCCGCACTGCTCGCGATGGCGCTGCCCGGCTCGATGTACATCTACCAGGGCGACGAGCTCGGTCTGCCGGAGGCGGAGAACATCCCAACCGACCGGCGCCAGGACCCGATGTGGCGACGTTCCGGCGGCGTCGACCCGGGCCGCGACGGTTGCCGGGTGCCGATCCCGTGGTCGGGGGCGAAGCCTCCATACGGCTTTAGCCCCAACGATGAGGCGCCGCTCTGGCTCGACCAGCCCGACGACTGGGCGCCGCTGTCGGTGGAGGCGCAGACCGACGACCCCGCCTCGATGCTCAGCCTCTACAGAACCGGGCTGCGCATCCGCCGTGACGCGCCGTGGGGCGTTGACCCAGAGCTACGGTGGCTCGACTACGGCGACGACGTGATCGCCTTCGCTCGCGGCGAGCGGTTCATCTGCATCGTCAACTTCGGACCACAGCCGATCGAGCTTCCAGTAGAGGCCGACGTGCTCGTCGGGAGTGCCGAACTCGTCGGCAACGTGGTGCCGCAGGACACCAGCGTCTGGCTCATCCAGACATTAGACCGGGCTTCGTTCGACCCGGAGTCGATTCGAACGTAATCAGCACTCCCCGTTTCGGGGAAACTCCCCGTTCGGGGAAGGAGAGGAGAGGATCATGAAGTTCAACATCAGGGCGACAAGGTCGATTCGATTGGCCGTCGTCGCTGCCAGCGTGCTGGCAATGACTGTGGGCCTGGCCTCCAATGCGGCGGCCAAGAAGTCCTCGGTGGTCCACATCAGCGTCGTATCGCTGATTCCCGGCAGCACCCAGGCTGCCTTCAATGAGTTCGACAACAAGGTGGCGCAGTTCGAGGCCGCCAACCCGGGCATCGCGGTCAGAGGCGTGCAGTATCAGTGGCTCCCCGCGACGTTCGCCGCGAAACTCGCCAGCGGAACCCTGCCGACGGTGTTCACGGTGCCGTTCACGGATGGCCGGTCGCTCGGCGACAACGGTCAGCTCGCGAACCTGACCAAGTACGCCAAGGCGGAGCCCTACTACAAGGACTTCAACCCGTCGGTCATCGCCGAGGGGATCGACTCGAAGAAGCAGGTCATCGCGATCCCGACAGCCGCCTACGCGCAGGCACTGAACTACAACCGCCAGCTGTTCAGCGAGGCGGGCCTCAACCCCAACAAGCCCCCGACAACCTGGGCGCAGCTCGAGGCTGACGCCAAGCAGATCAGCCAGAGGACAGGCAAGACCGGTTATTCCGAGATGGGCGCGAGCGACAACACCGCAGGCTGGATCCTGACCACGGTCACCGATGCGCTCGGTGGACGTATGGAGACCGGCATCGGGACCCACGCAAAGGCCACGTTCGACAATCCGCAGGCGGTTCAGGCGCTGAACATACTCAAGCAGATGCGCTGGAGCGACCACTCGATGGGCGCCAACTTCGGCCTCAGCTGGGGCACCTCGAACCAGTCGTTCGCCGCAGGCCAGATCGGAATGTTCATCAGCGGCTCTGACGTGTACACCAACATGGTGCAGGCCGACAACATCAATCCGTCGATCTACGGCCTCGCCCCGATCCCGCTCGCCAAGAGCAAGACCGCCGGCGTGTTGGGCGGCGGCACACTCGCCGCGGTCAGCCCGAAGTCAAGCCCGGCTCAGATCAACGCTGCCATGAAGTGGATCAGCTTCTACTATGTCGACAAGCTCATCAATCGCAAGGCGGCGATCCAGGACGCCAAGACCCTGATCAAGAACAAGCAGCCCGTCGGCGTACCCGAGCTGCCAGTCTTCAATCAGGCGGTCTACAACCGTAACCAGAGGTGGATCAAGCCGTACATCAACGTGCCTGAGAGCCAGTTCGCGCCGTTCAACAAAGGCATCTTCAAAGAGCACGTGATCCCGGAGCCGGAGTCGGCCACGCAGGCGATTTACGGCGATCTGGATTCGGCGGTTCAGGCGGTGTTCGCCAACCAGGGCGCCAATTCGTCGCAGCTGCTAGCGGCGGCCAATAGCACAGGGCAGGCCTCGATCGCCTCAGGCGGTTAGGAACGCCGGCGAAGTTGGTCTCGGGTGGTCGCGCCACTGGTGGCGCGACCACCCGACCTTCGCGGCGGGTTCACACGACAGAATGTCCACCAGTCGACCGATGACAGCCGAGTTGGAGCCGATTGAACCGGCGCTCACGACGCCGGGTGTTGCAGGACTTCGCCGCGTGCGCCGCTCCAGGCGCACGCCGCTTGCGTGGGTCAAGGCCGGTGGCATTTCGCGGCTGTTATTCCTACTGCCGCTGATCGCGATCTTCGGTGCCTTCTCGTGGTATCCGATCGTCCGGCTGGTCCTGATCTCGCTTCAGCACACGAACGAGGTAACGACGACGTGGGTCGGGTTCCAGAACTTCAGCGAGGTGCTGCACGACCCGCTCTTCCCGATCGCACTGCGGAACACGGCCGAATTCGCCGGTCTGGCGCTTCTCTTCGGCTACCCGATCCCGCTGGTGGCAGCCGTGTTGATGAGCGAAGTCAGGAAACGGCGTGGACTCTACGCCGCGCTCGCCTACCTGCCCGTTGTGATTCCACCGGTCGTGGCCGTGCTGCTGTGGAAGACCTTCTACGCCGGTGGACCAGGCGGTGTGTTCAACACGATCCTCGGCTGGTTCGGCATACCGCCGCAGCAGTGGATCCAATCCATCGGCCAGGCGATGCCGTCGCTCGTGCTCGAGTCCACCTGGGCGAATGCGGGAGCCACCGTGATCATCTACCTGGCCGCTCTGACAAGCGTGAACCCGGAGCTGTACGAGGCGGCATCGGTCGACGGCGCGGGTCTCTGGAAGAAGATCTGGCACGTGACGCTGCCGCAGATGCGCACCGTCCTGCTCGTGACGATGATCCTGCAGATCATCGGGACCGCCCAAGTCTTCCTCGAGCCGTATCTGTTCACCTCGGGAGGGCCGGACAACGCGACCATGACGATTCTGCTGCTGATCTACAACTACGCTTTCGGGAACTCGCTCGGCGCCTCCTACGGTGAGGCGGCGGCGCTGAGCCTGATGCTTGTGGCCTTCCTCGCCGTCTTCTCCCTGATCTATCTGCGCGCGACCCGCTCGTGGAGCGACGAGTGAGCGCGCTCCAGTTCCAACAGTTCCGCTCACGTCGGAGGCAGGCCGCGGCCGATGGCCAGCAGGGACTGGTGCAGTCCGCCGACTGGAAGCGCCCGAGCGTCAGGTGGGGGCTCGGTGGTAGCCAGACGGCACTGCTCGTGCTGCTGGTGATCATCGGGCTGGGACCGATCCTGTGGCTGGCCAAAGCGGCGGTCACCCCCACCCAGGACACGCTCTCGAACCCGATGGCGATCTTCCCGCACGGTGCCGATTGGAACAACATCAGCAACGCCTGGAACGAGGTCGACATCGGCCTCTACATCTGGAACACGATCGTGATCGCGTTCGGCTCGTGGCTCTGCCAGATTGTCGTGGCGACCACGGGCGCCTTTGCACTGTCAGTGCTGCGCCCAAAGTGGGGTCGCGTGATTACCGGGGCGCTCCTGACCACGCTGTTCGTGCCGGCGGTGGTTCTGCTCGTCCCGCTGTATCTCGAAGTTGTCCACCCGCCAGTGATCAACCACTCGTTCGTCAACAGCTATTGGGCCATCTGGCTGCCGGCGGGCGCCAGCGCCTTCAACGTCATCATCATGAAGCGCTTCTTCGACAACCTCCCGCGTGAGATCTTCGAGGCAGCCCGCATCGATGGTGCGGGTCCGTTCCGGTTGTTCGTCTCGATCGTGCTGCCGATGTCCAAGCCGATCCTCGGCGTGGTTTCGATCTTCGCCGTGCTGGCCTCGTGGAAGGACTTCCTCTGGCCGCTGCTGGTCCTCAGCGACCCCAGCAAGCAGCCGGTGTCGGTTCGCCTGCCGACGATCGCGGGGCAGACCGATCTCGGCGTGTTTCTTGCAGCGATGTTGATCGCCTGCCTTGTTCCGATCGTGGGATTCCTGATCTTCCAGCGCTCCTTCCTACGCGGGACCGGTCTCAGCGGAGCGCTGAAGGGGTGATGTGCTGATGGCCGCAATCTGCTTCGACGGTGTGTCGAAGATCTACGGCGACGGCACTTGTGCCGTCGATGCGCTCGACCTCGAAATCGAGGAGGGCGAGTTCATGGTCCTCGTCGGCCCGTCAGGGTGCGGCAAGACCACGGCGTTGCGGATGGTCGCCGGCCTCGAGGAGATCAGCGGCGGCACCGTTCGGATCGGCGAGCGCGCAGTCAACGACATCTCGCCGAAGGACCGCGACATCGCGATGGTCTTTCAGAACTACGCGCTGTACCCGCACATGACCGTCGCCGACAATCTTGCGTTTGGCCTGAAGCTGCGTCACCTCGGCAAGCCCGAGATAGAGCGGCGGGTCGCCGACGCGGCTGCGGCCCTCGATCTCGAGGACTACCTCGAGCGCAAGCCTAAGGCGCTCTCCGGCGGCCAGCGCCAGCGGGTCGCGCTGGGGCGGGCGATCGTGCGCGAGCCGGCGGCGTTCCTGATGGACGAGCCGCTCTCGAACCTCGACGCGGCCCTGCGCGTGCAGACGCGGGCAGAGATCCTGAGGCTCCAGAAGCGGCTTGGGACGACCACGATCTACGTCACACACGACCAGGTCGAGGCGATGACGATGGGCGACCGCATCGCCGTGATGCGCAAAGGCGTGCTCCAGCAGATCGGCACGCCCGAGCAGCTCTACACACGGCCCCGCAACGCGTTCGTCGCCACCTTCATCGGCTCCCCGGCGATGAACCTCCTTCCCGCCTCCGTCCTGGCTCTCGGCTCGGATTCGCTGCTCGCCGGCTTCCGGCCCGAGCACATCAGCGTCGGACCCGCGCCCGACGGTTGCCGCTTCGACGCGGTCGTCGAGGTCGTCGAATACCTCGGCGACGAGCGCCTCGCGCACCTCCGCTTCGGCGAGCGCGCGCTCGTGGCCAAGCTGCCGGCCGACGAACGTCTCGAACTCGGGTCCACCGTCAGCTTTCACGTGCCGCGCCGAGCTGTGTTGTTCTTCGAGGCCGAGTCGGGCCTCGCGACCAGCTCACCCGCCTGACCGGCCGGCCCGGAGCCACCCATACAATGGTCCTGCTGCCCCCATGGTCTAGCGGTTAGGACGCCTGCCTTTCACGCAGGAGATCGCCGGTTCGATTCCGGCTGGGGGTACTAATCTTATGCCTGCAAATTGGCCACTTTCTATGTGGCAGATTGAGATTTAGACAGGCAGCCTGTCTTTCGGGCAACGGTCCGGGCAACGGTCCGGGGTTGATGGTGCACTCAGGTTCGGCTGGCCGCTGCGCAGGAGATTTTCGCTCTTTGCAGCGTGCGGACATATGCCCATTGCAGCTCCGACGCCCGCTTCGAGAAGACCTCTCGGTGGGTGAGGCAGGTCCGGGCAAGAGTGTTACGTGTCGATCTGAGCGGAAGGCAGCGCGTTTGCGGCCGGAGTGCTTGTTTCGTGGCGCAATCGCGAGGTCGGTGCCTTGCGGGTATTGCTTCCGGACGCTGTAGGGTGCGGCGATATGTGCGTCCATGCGATGCGGGTTGACTTGCATGTCGTTGCCTCGTGATCGCCCGAGTCTTGAGCGCTTGGCCGGCGAGACCGAGCGCGTTGTCGCGGAGACCTTTGTCGCGCCTAGCCGGCAAGTTGCGCAGAAGCACGCAAACGAGCTTTTCCGACTTGGCGAGATCCGCGCCCGCCTAGGCGAACACGCGGAAGCCGAGCGGATCTTTGAGCAGGCCGCGACAGCGTTCTTGACGTTAGGTTCGCCGCTCAACAGGGAGTGGGCGGCGATGGCACGATTCCGGCAGTCGACGGTTGCGGCGGACGAGGGTCGCTTTGCCGACGCTCTCGCACTGATTGAGCGCCTAGTCAAAGAGTTCGGAGGCTTTCCTAAGTTCGAGCAGCTTCCCCACCCCCGGTATATCGGAGTGGATCTGTGGATGCTGCTGCTTGAGCAAACCGAAGACTATGAGCGCCTGTATGTCGTTGCCGGTACTTCGTTGGAGCTCCTCAATCCGGCTGGGCCGGCGGACGAGCGAATCGTCATCGCCAAGGCGGTCGCAAGACGTGGGAGAGCCGCTCGCGCGCTTGGACGTAACGAAGAGGCCGCGCAGCTGTTCGAGCAGGCGATTGCGCTATATAAGCCAGAGGACCCAGCACTCGTTGGCAAGGAACTGATCAATGCGACCGCGACTCTGACGGAGCTGCGAACCGAGCAGGGGCTTGTGAGCGGGTCAGTGACGGAGTCCTTGACAGCGTTCAAGCAGATGGTCGGAACGACGGCAACGACCGTGCCAAAAATGGCGGCCAGCCGATGGTTCGCCGCGCGCAGGAAGCAGCAGTGAGTGATGTCTCTGACTGCTGCGTTCGGCGTAATCACTCCGGAGCGGACAGGCCATGCGGGCCCCATTGTTGCGCTGGTGGTCGTAGGATGCGTCGTCGTCTTTGGTGTGGGCTGGTGGGTCGTCCGCTTGTCCCGGAGGCGTGGCGGCGACCGGGACTGAACTGCGCCAGTCTTCCCATTCCGGCAATGACCCTGCGATCGGATTCACGCAGGCGTCCTGGCCGAGCTGACGAGCGCAATGTCAAGGAACCGGAAGCCTCGCACCGTCTCCGCTTAGCGCATGAATCGGGCGACAACCAGTAGCCGGACGGCTTCCGCGTCTCGATCGCAGCGACACTGGCCAGGAGCGATCTCGCGTCGCGCGATGCGGCATCCTCTGTGTCTGATGTCGCGCCTGACCGCACAGACTCACTCGGAATGGGTGCCGTTCCAGCGGCCCTGGACGATTGGCGTCCTTGACCGAGCGGTCGAAGAGCTTACGGCTGCCTACGGTTGGGTCTGGGAGGAGACCGACGAGGCTGGTCTCGGCCAGACGTTCTACCTCCCGCTGGCCTGGGACGGCAAGAGTCGTTACCTCCTAACGGCCAGCGGTGTCTATCCAGCGGACGGCATTCAGATCGAGGCATCGAGCACAGAGAACCCAGCGCAGGCTAGAGCCGACCTACTGGCGGAGCTAGGCCTCCGCAGTGGCGCGTTTCTGGCGATATCCGAGGGCGAATCGTGGTTTGCTCGGTGGGACCCTCCACATCAGGCGGGGGAACGCCCGGCGACTGCCGCACCGCGGAACACCAAAGGCTGAAGACAACGACGATTCAAGCCTGCTGCTTAGGGCTAAACGCGACACTCTGACCTACCAGCGCTTTGGTGTTCCGGCCGTCTCTTGTTTCGCGAGCTTGGGAGCGTTCCGCGACCCCTTCTGTCGCGTGGACCTCCCACTGCAACCAGCAGCGAAGCGTGCCTCAGGATCAGCCGTCCCAGTCGTCGCGCGATGGAGACCGCTGCGCTCCCGCTGTGGATCTCGCTGGCGCTCGATCAGGTTGACGAGACGCTTGTGGCCATCGTCCTCGAGAGCGTGACGAGCGTGCCCTCAGCCGACCCGTTCAGCACCTCCCGAGAGAGGCCACACTGTACGCACACGTTGTGCTTGCTCCGAAGCGTCCCCAAGCGTCCCAGCGATCAGCAGGCATGAAAGACCGCCTCGAAGGGTGAGTGAGCCGCGTGGACCGGTGTGAGCGTCACCAGTTCTCAGCGCAGGCCATCCAGATGCAGCGCGTGGTCGGCGGGGATGTTGGCGACCTTGCCGGGGATGAGGACACGGGTGCGCTGCGTCGAGTGGCTGTGGAGCGCTGCGACGTGAACCAGCCCGGTGTGCACGGGCCTGGCTGAGGTCCCCAGTCGCTCACCTTTCTGTCCCCTCGAGCAGAGCCTCCAGTCGGGGGCGCAGGAACCGGTAGGCGCGACCAAGGCGGCTATGGGGCAGCTGCCCCTGACGCGCGAGGTAGTAGACCGCCGAGACCGGGATCCCCAAGAGTTCGGCGACCTCCCAGGCGGTCATCACCTCATCGCGAGTCAACCCGCGGCCGGCGGTACCAGCATGGAAATGTGTGGTTGTGGTTTTCATGCGCCACAACCTGCACGACAGGCTGGGACGTCTCTACCACGCTTGGGGACGCTCGGGGACTCTTGGGCACTTCCGGGGACGCTCGGGGACGTTCCCGGACGATTCCCTAGAGTTGCGGGCGGTAACAGAACGTTTTGCCAGGCAGGGATGCGATGGGAAACGAACAGCTCAGACAAGCAGCTCCAGCAAACTGGACTCGCCCCAGCGAGCTTGCACGAGAAGCCAGTTGGCTCACGCGCTGCTGCGCTGCCGATCCTCAACAACGACCGCACGACGAGGATGGCTGAGTGGCACGAGGTGATATTGCACGGCGAAGCCGAGGGCGCCGGCGTACTTCTCAACGGTCGACATGAGCGCGTCGGAGGAACTCGTCTCGAGGTCGGACACCGCCGACTGGGACGTTCCCATCGCCGCTGCGACGACCGTCTGAGAGATCCTGCGCTGTTTGCGCTCGACGGCGAGAGCGCGCAGGACTTCCCGATTGCGCAGCGCTCGCTCGAACGCCTCGGGGAACTGGGGGTCGTGAGCCGTGCTCTCCGAGATGATCTCGTCGAGAAAGTCGGGTTCGTTCTCCATGGTTGTTCGCCTCAAACTGGTTACTGGTTACCTACGTATATGCCACAGCATATCGGATAGGGCCGATAAAGCGAAGCGGGCATCAGTGCGCGTTCGTGCCGCGCCGCTCCCAATCCGCCAGTCGTCTCTGCGCCAGATCGATGGCTGACTTCGGAGTCTTCTGCGTCTTCTTCTTGAAGGCGTGCAGCGAGAGCAGGATCCGTCCTCTTGATCCGACGGTTGCGAACAGGACGCGGTAGATGACGGCCTTGCCGTCCACGCGGACCTCCCAGATCGGGCCCTGTAAGTGGCGTCCGCCGCCATCTTTGTTGCCGTTGGCCCTGATGTCATACATGGCGGCGGCAATCGCTGCCCGGTCTTCGCTTTCGCAGCCCATGATGAAGTCACGCACGGGCCGCGCGCCCGAGGATGTCCGGTAGTCGCGCCAATGGCGCTTGACCTCGCTCACGTCCTGCCGGCGGCCAAGGTCATCTGTCAGCAGCCTCCGCGGAAGTGGCGAAGGCACGATTGAGGCGTTCAACATCCTCGGGGCGTGCCTTGGTGTGCAGGTAGCGCTCCGTGGTCGACAGCTTCGAATGACCGAGGAAACCCTGAACCCAGCGCGGGTCAGCCTGTCGGGCGACGAGCGAGCCGGCGCCATGACGCAGCGCGTGAAACCGCAGCACGCGCAGTCCGGCTGCCTCCGCCGTCCGCTTGAAGCGCCGCCGGATCACGGCGGCATCCAGCGGCCGCCCGATCCGTGAACAAAACACATAGTCGTCCGGCTCGATGAACTCGTCACGCTCCCGGAGGTCCTCGAAAGCGTCGGCGGCGCTGTCGGAGATCGGGATGAAGCGCGCCTGCCAGCTCTTCGTCGGTCCCTCGATGCCGGCGCTGAACGCCCGGTGCACGACGAGCCGCCGGTCTGTGAGATTGACATCCTCCCAGCGCAAGGCGAGCACCTCTCCCTGGCGCAGGCCGGTGTAGGCGGCGATGCGGTAGAGGTTCGCGTCCTGGCGGTCTTCTGCCACGCGGGCCTCGCGCTCCTCGTCGCTGACGTAGCGGTTCTCCGGCGTCCGGTGAGCCCCGCGCTCGGCCGCGTCCGCCAGCATTTCGACTTCCTCCGGCTCGTAGAAGTCGAGCACCGCCTTGGGAGGTTCGCGGCGCTTGCTCGTGCCGGCCGCAGGGTTGTGGGTCAGCTCGTAGGCGTCCTCGCGCATCCCGTAGTTCCATACGGCGGAGATGAGCTGTCGGTAGCGGTTCACCATCCGCGGCTTCGAGCCCGACTTGTCGAGGCCGCGTAGGAACTCGGCGACTTCGCGCGTGGTGACGGTCTCGACGAGCCGATCGCCTAGCGCGGCCATCAGCGGGCCAGGGCACTTTCCGTTTCCGCGCTTGTGGGGCGTGCCGGGTTCGACCAGCATCCAGCGGTAGTCGACGAGCGTGGAGGGCTTCGCACCCTTCTCGCGTTCGAGATACACGAGCCACTCGTGTGCGAGCCCGCGGAAGGTAAGGTCGCCGACGCGATCCTCCAAGCCCTCCTCGAGCTTCGCCTGCTCGGCATGGTGAGCCTCGACCAGCTCGAGCATCCGCTGGGCCGCCTGCGTCTCGGTGAGCGCTCCGTCGCGCGCCTGTCCGCGCCGCGGGCGCCAGCCGCCTTTACCGTCCGATTCGGCCCAGGCTGTGCCCAAGGCCCGGGTGATCTGCTTGCCGTCGCGATACCACTTCCCGTACCAGTGAGGGCCGCTCGCGCGTCCGCGGATGAACGGTCTGGAGGTCGGCTGCGGGGTGCGCTTTGGGGAGATCGCGGCGGTGTTCTGAGTGGCCACGGTGGGCACTCTACACTTCCCGGAGGACTGTTGCCCGACTGTTGCCCGCCTCCTGCGTGCAGAACGCTCGGGCAACGGTCCGGGCAACAGTGTCGGTCAGAATGGCTTACATAAAGGGGATTCTGGCCACAGTGATTCCCCCGGAAACACTGGAATCGTGCGCCCCACGCCTGCCTTTCACGCAGGAGATCGCCGGTTCGAGTCCGGCTGGGGGTATTACTCGCAGGAATGGCCTGCAAGTTGGGCTGTTCGACTGGTCGCCAGCGGGTCTCGCCGCGGTGTGCGGTGGCGTCATCCATGACCGCGACGCCGTCCTCGAGTAGTACGGTGGAACGATGCGAGGGAGGGCAGGCATAGTGATTTACGTGCTCGCGCTGGTAACCGTGGTGGTCAGCGTGGACGTCTTGTTCTTCAGGCATCACTTCTGGGAGCGCCTGATGGTGAACGTCGGGATTGTCCTCGTGTTCTCGGCGTTCTATTTGAGGTTTCTGAAGCGAGCATGAGCGGTACACCTTCGATCAACGCAGCCGACGACAGCACCGGCGCGAAAGCTCTACGTCAGTGGTGGCTGTCTCCTCCGAGATCTGGCATGCGACGCTTGCTCGCGCCATTCGAGTACCGCCACGCCCGCGTCTTTGGGGTCACGCGTATTGTGGGCGGCGTTGTCGTCGCCGCCGCGGGCATCGTGTGCCTGTCGTACGGCGTCTACGGATGGGCAGCCTTCTTCCTGGCTGTTGGGTCATTGAATCTCGCGTGTGGCTACTGGGAGCTTGCTATCGCTCGCTCCGCATCTGCCCCAACCTGAGCCTGGCTCAACACACCACAACGCGGGCAGCATCGCTTCTGGATTGGCTAAACGTTCCGATCGCCAACTACTGCATGTTGATCAATCGGGAAGCGGACGTCCCCGAGGCCGCGTCCTACTGATCGTGTGCCTAACCGAGATCCAGCTCTTCCGGGTTGTACATCGTACGGATGACTTCGTCTCGCTCATCGACGAGTTTTCTCAACCAGTGCTCGAAGCCGGGAAGGCATCCGACGAGCCGCTTCTGATCGGCCACGAAGTAAGCCACGGGGTACTCGCCGTCAGGCACAGACTCGCCCGTTAGGAAGCACCAGCAGTTGCCGTTGCTGTCCAGCGAGAATGGCACAAGCGCCCCCGCCTCAACAGCACCCCCATTCTCCAATGCGATGTCCTCAGTCGGAGAGGCTGAGATGGCGTATGCGATCACATCCTGTATGGCGCCGATCTGCCTGTTACCAGCCCCGGTCGCTGATACCTCTTGGAGCATGAACAGGTAACCGCCGTTGCTGAACTCGGTCGCGAAATAACGGAACGAAACTGGCAGTGGTCGGGAAAGCGCCTGCTCGGTTGCCGCAATGTCGTGGCCCGTCGCTGCTGGGTAGGTCTCGTGGTCGCCGTCCTGGCGAAGCCGCGCGACAAGCTCATCAATCGGCATGGCAAAACGGTACCGGCCCGCCGAGCGCTGTCGTCGAGATCCCTTGCTTTCACCTATATGTCTAGGTCCGGCACCAGCGCAGCTCCCGCGTCTCGATCGTCCGGCACTCCGCTCCGGGCTCTGCGTCCTGCGCTTTGGGGGAGATTCTCCGGTGTCGTTCGAGAGACTCCTGCATCAAAGTAAGCAGGTCCGGAGCGCGGGAGAATCGTTGACGTGGGGCTTCCGTTTAGGCACACCGATGACGAGTTGCGCAACATGTACGCGGGCGGACTCGCCAATGGCCAGGCGCGTCGCTACGCTCGGCTCTGGGCGGCAGTGTTCCGCAGTGGACTGCTCCCGCGGCGTTGTGTCACGCTGGAGGTTCCGGGCCGGAACTCGGGTGCGCCACGGAGGTTTCCGCTCGGGATGGCAACGGTCAACGGGGAGCCGTCGGCCAAAGCGACAGCCGGCCTGAACCGAGTCTGGCGGCATGCTCGCGTTTGGCGATCGCTTTGCCGGGCGGACACAGAGGTTGTCTTGAGTCGTGGCTGTCGCTCGAAAACCTGCCTAGTTGCGGGCGTTCGTGCGACTTGTCACTTTTCTTCGCGACGTGGGTAGCCCACTTTCACGCAGGAGATCGCCGGTTCGATTCCGGCTGGTGGTACTGGCGTCTTACCTGCAAATCAGCCACCTCAAGTAGAGCACCGTGTCCCGCATCTTGACCGCGACCTTTTGACCATCGAGTTGCTCAGCCGAGTGATGAACCCTGGCCGGTGGGCGTACGCTACGCACCATCGCCAAGCGAACCTTCAAGGTCGAAGCTCACCGCGAGCCAGCGGGCTTGTGGCCGCACGCCTCCGGGCTTGGCGGCAGCTTCGTGGCGTCCAGAATCTGGTGCTCGGAGCGATGGTGAGCAGCGCAGATGGCCTGACCCGACTTAGCGCGGCTGAGGTTGCCGAGGCGGTAGCGCGCGGCGACCTGAAGCCCGGCGACGTCATCGAGGCGCACTGCGCTCGTCTCGACACACTGGACCCCCTCAACGCAATCATCACGGAATGCGCCGAACAGGCGATCGAGCGAGCGCGGGCAGGACTCACCGGACGCCTGGCCGGCGTGCCGATGATCGTCAAGGATCTGATCGACACCGCCGCCGTGCGCACGACCTATGGCTCGCGCATATTCGCCGAGCATGTGCCTGACCGGACCGCCCCCGCCGTGTCGCTGCTCGAGGCTGAGGGAGCCGTCGTGATCGCGAAGGCAAACCTGCATGAGTTCGCATGGGGAACAACGAGTCAGAACCCGCACTGGGGTTACGTCGGCAACCCCGTTCGACCTGGGTGCGTGGCCGGCGGCTCCTCCGGCGGCAATGCGGCGGCGCTCGCCGCCGGCGTCGCCATCCTCGGCTTGGGCACCGACACCTCCGGCTCAGTCAGGATCCCGTCCGCGTGTTGCGGCACGGTCGGCTTCAAGCCCCCACACGGCGCAGTTCCGACTGCCGGGACCTTCCCGCTGTCACCGAGCTTCGACGTACTTGGCCCGATGGCGCGGACCGTCGCCGACTGCGTCCTGGCTTACTCGGTGTTGAGCGGCGAGCCGGTCCCGGACCCTCGGCTGGAAGGGCTCGTCGTCGGCGTGCTCGGGGATCCGCCACGGATGTCTCCGCTCGATCCCGGGGCAGCCTCGGACCCGAAGGGGCCGCGGATAGGCACGCAGTTGGAGATGCTGGCGTCGCTCGGTGCGCGGCTGACTGAGGCTCATCTTCTGCAGCCAGACAACGACCTGGTTCCTCTCGTCCTCCACGAGGCGGCGTGCGCCCATGCGGATATCTTCCCCGCCCGGCGCGATGATTATGGAGCGGATACGCAGATGAAGCTGGATGCCGCGTTCGCCGTTTCACCAGCAAGCGTTGAGGCGTCCAGGCGAGAGTTGCCGCGGTGGCGCAGCCGCGCAGCGGCAGCGCCCGGCCCCGACCTGTATGTCTCGCCCACCCTGGCGGGGCCCGTCCCCGCGCTGGAGGTCTGGGAGCCAGACGTACGCGCCGCGATGCTCGGCTACACCCGGATCTTCAGCTTCCTTGGATGGCCGTCGATCTCGATCGGCGGATTGCAGCTCGCAGCCAAGGACAGCGTCACCTTGCTGGGTGCCGCACTAGCCTGGGAAGCGGCGTACGGCACACAGGCGGTCGTCTGAGGAGGTCCCGATGAGTGCTGACGTCGAGGTTCAAGCCGCGATAGGTCTTGTCGATGTCGAGTCGGCGGCGCGCCGGATCGTTGGCATCGCGCACCGCACGCCGATCGTTATGAGCAGGACACTCGACGAGATGGTCGGCGCGAGTCTCTTCCTCAAGACAGAGAACATGCAGCGCGCGGGGGCGTTCAAGTTCCGCGGAGCCTATAACCGCGTCTCGAGGCTGAGCCCCGGAGACCGCAAACACGGTGTCGTCGCCTCGTCATCGGGCAATCACGCGCAGGCGCTCGCACTTGCCGCACGGCTGTGCGACACGCGCGCGACCATCCTGATGCCCGAGGACGCTCCGGCATCCAAAAGGAAAGCCACGCTCGGCTACGGCGCCGAGGTGATTCCGTTCGACCGCTACGGCGACGACCGCGAGGCCCTCGCCACGCAGCTCGCGCAGGAGCGCGGGGCGACACTCGTGCACGCCTATGACGATCCGTTCATCATCTCCGGCGCCGGCACGGCGGGTCTGGAACTGATCGAGGATGCCGGCGAGCTTGACGCAGTCGTTGTCTGCACGGGCGGAGGCGGGCTGCTTGCCGGCTGTTGCGCGGCGGTCAGGCAGCGGTCGCCAGGCACCCGGATGTTCGCCGTCGAGCCAGAGGCGTCGGACGATTGGCAGGTGTCGTTGCGCTCTGGTAGACGCGTGACGGTCGAGGTTGGCGCGACCATCGCCGATGGTCAGCAACTGCCGACCCCCGGTGCGCTGACGTTCGCGATTGCCGCACCGCTGCTCGAGGATGCCGTGACCGTCTCCGACGAGGACGTTCTGTCGACGATGCGCTTCCTCTGTTCGAGCGCCTCAAGCTCGTCGTCGAGCCTAGCGGCGCGACGGCGCTCGCCGCGCTGATGTCCGGGAAGCTTGACTTGCGCGGCCAGCGAGTAGGCGTGACGATTTCCGGCGGCAACATCGACACGGCCCGCTTCGCGAGCCTGTTCGGGCATTTCAACGAGGGCGGGCGCCAACCCGAGGCGAGCCTCTGACGCGCGCCCGGTCCGCCGAACTCAATCCTCTGACCCCAGTCCTACGGCAGCGTTCGCGGCAACCCGAAGTGCGAGAGCACGCTGTTGTCGAAGCGCGTGATCGCGGAGATCGAGTCACCGGAGAGCGTGAAGACGAGTACGCCGTAGGCGCGGAACAGGCCGGTCGCCTCGTCGCGCGGGTACAGCCCGAACGCGGGCTGCAGATTCGCGCGCGTCGGTAGCACCCGGAACTCGCGCCCGGGACGGAAGGCGACCGCCGACATGAAGCGCCTGGTCAGCTCCCGGCCCTGGTACTCGAGCGGCGCCGGCGGCATCCGCATCCAGACATCCTCCGTCAGCAGTTCGACGAGCGCGTCGGTGTCCGCAGTCTCGTAGGCGATGGTCAGCTTCCTCAGGAGCTCACGTTCCACGGGCGAGTCGGGAGCCGGCGGCGGTGACTGGCGCAGCTCGGGCGCGCGCGAAAGCGCAGCGCGCGCCCGCTTCAAAGCGCTCGTCACCGACTCCTCGGTGCTTTCGAGCATCTCGGCCACCTCGGAGGCGTGGAAGCCCATCACGTCACGCAGGATCAGCACCGCACGCTGGCGCGGCGGCAGGGTCTGAAGCACGGTGACAAACGCCAGTGAGATCGACTCGCGCGCTGCAATCAGAGCCTCCGGCCCAGGAGCGGTATCAGGCAGACCCGCGAGCAGCACATCCGGGTACGGCTCGAGCCAGACGATGTCGGTCTCCCGCGTCGGCTCGGGAACCGTGAGGTCACCGAACAACGGTTCCACCGGTGCGCGCCGACCGGTGGCGCGAAGACTGTTGAGGCAGCGGTTGGTGGCGATGCGATAGAGCCAGGTGCGCAGCGAGGCGCGCCGCTCGTACCCGTCGAGCCCGCGCCAGGCCGCCAGCAGCGTCTCCTGCAGCGCATCCTCGGCGTCCTGCAGCGAGCCGAGGATCCGGTAGCAGTGCACGTGCAGCTGGCGCTGGAACGGTTCGGTCAGCTCGGCAAAGGCCTGCTCGTCGCCTGCGCGAGCTCGGTCCAGCAGCAGTTCGGTCACGGTCACATCCTTCCATGTAGCTCTCTGCTGTGCAGACACCGCCGGCATCCGAAACTGGGCGCTCAAAGACCGCCCAGTTTCTGGACAGCCTCGTGTCTGCATTGACGTAACCCGTCATCCGGCGCCGCAGGGCGCCAGTACCAGGAGGCAGACATGCCCAGCTACGTCTTCACCTATCGCCAGCCGAAGGACCAGCCACTGAACATGGAGGCCGCCGACGAGTGGTTCAAGTGGTTCGACGAGATCGGGGAGCACATCACGGTGCCCGGCTCGGCCGTCTCGACCGCACGCCAGCTCGGCAACGTCGACGGTAGTCAGCGGGTGAGCGGCTTCACCGTGATCAGCGCTCGTGATCTGGACCATGCTGCTGAGCTCGCCCAGGGCTGCCCGGCGATCCGGCAGGGCTTCGGGCTCGAGGTCGGCGAGCTGCTCGAAATCCCCGCGGCGGCGTAGGTATCGGACGCGAGGGAGCAGCACGATGACAACTGAAACCCGCACCCAGCCGGCGACAGGGAGCTCGAGGCAGACGCTCACCGTGCTGCTCACCTCTGTTGCCAACTTCATGGTCACGCTCGACGCGCTCGTCGTGGTGACCGCGCTGCCGTCGATCCACCGTTCGCTGGGTGGTGGCATCACGACCCTGCAGTGGACGATCACCGCCTACACAATGACCTTCGGCGCCGGGATCGTCACCGCCGCCGAGCTCGGCGACCGCTTCGGCCGCCGGCGTGTGTACCTGTTCGGACTGACCGCGTTCACGACGGCCTCGGCGATCTGCGCGCTGGCGCCGAACGCCGGCCTGCTGATCGGTTTCCGCGCGCTGCAGGGGCTCGGCGCCGCCTGCGTGATGCCGCTCGGCATGACGCTGCTGACCTCCGCCTTCCCCGTCGAGCGCCGCGGCGTCATCGTCGGGATCTGGCAGGGGATCGCCGGTCTTGCCGTCGCCTCAGGCCCGCTCGTCGGCGGCGCGCTAACCCAAGGGATCAGTTGGCACTGGATCTTCTGGGTCAACGTCCCTGTAGGCGTCGTGGCGGCGATCGGTGCGCGCCTGCATCTCAAGGAGAGCCACGGCACGCGCACGCCGCTCGACCTGCCGGCGCTGTTGCTCGTCACGAGCGGCGTCGGCCTGCTGATCTGGGGCGTCGTTTCCGGTGGTCAGGACGGCTGGGGTTCGAGCGCCAATCTGGCCGGTATCGCAGCCGGTATCGCCCTGCTGTCGGGATTCGTCTATCACGAGGCCAGGGCCCGTTATCCGATGATCCCCCTGAACCTCTTCGGCAATCGGGCGTTCTCCTCAGCGGTGGCCACGCAGTTCCTGCTGAGCGCCGCGATCTACTCGGCCGCATTCATCACCAGCGAGTTCTTCCAGCTCGGCCTGGGCAACTCACCGCTGACATCTGGTCTGAAGTTCCTGCCGTGGACGGCGACGCCGCTGCTGATCGCGCCGGTCGCGGGGTTGCTGTTTGACCGCGTCGGCCCGCGCGTACTGGTGGTGCCGGGGCTGGCGATGCAGGCCGGCGGCTTCGCCTGGATCGTCTCGCTGGCGGCGGACCATGCCGGCTACGCGAGCTACATCCCGCCGTTCGTGATCGCCGGCGTCGGGATCTCGATGGCGCTGCCATGCGTCGCGGCCGCGGCCCTCAGCGCCGCGCCGCCGCGCCTGCTCGGGAAGGCGGCCGGCACGCTCAACACGCTGCAGCAGTTCGGCTCGGTGTTCGGCGTCGCGATCGCGACTGCCGTGTTCAACGCCCACGGCAGCCTGACGAGCCCCGCCGGCGTGTTGAGCGGTTTCAAGCCGGCGCTCGGTGTCGCTGCCGGGCTCTCGGTAGTGGGTGCGATGGTCGCTACCGGCATGCGCAGCAGCAGCAGCAAGAGCCGCGCTGCCTCGGAGCACCGCCAGGAAGCTCCACTGGCAGTCCCGACAGCGATCCCTGCCACACAGGATTAATGTCCCAGGAGAAGGTGGCGCGAGTGCCCAGGAGAAGATGGCGCGAGTGCCCAGGAGGGCGTAAGCCAGGGGAGCGTCAGTCGCCCGCTGACGCCGCGTCAGAGACCTCGCGCAGCGTGCCGAAGCGCCCGGTGTAGAACAGCAGTGGCTCGCCATTGCGGTGGCTCAGGTGCTCGACCTCCCCGATCCAGAGCACGTGGTCGCCGGCTGCGTGCACGTCGACGACTCGGCAGCCCACATGCGCGAGCGCTCCGGCGAGCACGGGCAGGTCGTGCTCCCAGACGAACTCCGGCGCGACCGTCGCCACCCGCTGGCCGGCGAAGTGCGCCGCGAGCTCCTCCTGATCGGCGGCCAGCACACTGACCGCGTAGCGGCCCGTCCGCGGCAACATCTCGCTCATCCGGCAGCGACCGAGTGACACCAGCACGAGCGGCGGCCGGAGCGACACCGACAGGAAGGCGTTGGCGGTCATCCCGTGGATCGTCGAGCGGTGCGTGGTCGTAACCACGGTCACCCCCGTCGCGAACCGCCCCATCACCTGCCGCAGCTCCCGTGCGGCCGCCTCGGCCGCCGCGGCCTTCGGCGTCAGGCGTGCAACGCCGACGTGCGGCGCCAGCGGTGCCCCGGCGGGCACCGGCGGGCCTGCACCAGGCACACGCGATTCCCGTCGTCCGCCCGGGTGCTCGCCGCCCGAGCGCTCGCCGTCAGCCGCTCGCGGCGGCGGCATCAGGCCCGTGCTGACCGAGGGCGGCGCCACCTTCACCACCCGCGTAAGGCGTGCCACGCCGCTGCGCTCGCTCACGACCTTGGCCGCTTCTTCTCCGGGTCGTAGAACGGAAAGCGCACGACCGTCGCCGGGAGCCGTTTCTGCAGGCCGTCGAGTTTGCCGACTTCGACCGCCGTGCCGAGCTCCGCGTACTGCACCGCCATCCGGCACAGCGCGATCGACCTTCCCAGCAGTGGCGAGCGCGTGCCGCTCGTGATCACGCCGACGCGACGGCGATCGACCCAGACCTCGTCGCCATGACTCGCAACCTCATTGCCCTCCAACTCCAACCCCGACAGCACCCGCTGCGGATGGTCGTGGCGCTCGAGCAACGCTTCGCGCCCGATGAAATCCTCGCCGTCGAGCGCAACCGCGAAGCCGATCCCCGCCTCGAACGGGTCGACCTGGTCATCGAACTCATAGCCGGCGAAGATCAGCCCCGACTCGATCCGCAGGATGTCGAGCGCCTCGAGCCCGAGCGGCAGCATCCCGCGCGGCTCACCCGCCTTCCAGACCGCGTCCCAGACGGCCTCGGCGTCGGACGGATGGCACCAGATCTCGTAGCCGAGCTCACCCGTGTAGCCGGTGCGCGACAACACGATCGGAATGCCGTCGTAGGACCCGATCCGCCCCACCAGGAAGCGGAACCACTTGAGCTCGGACAGCGACGGCTGGGCGGGCGGCGTCCACACGAACTCGGCGAGCGCGTCGCGGCTCAGCGGACCCTGCACGGCGATGTTGTGGAGCTGGTCGGTGGATGGCTTGATCCAGACCTTCAACCCCAGCCGGTCGGCGAGCTGGCGCATCCAGATGCCGTCGTATTCGTCCCCCCCGACGAAGCGGAAGTTATCCTGGCCGAGCCGGAACACGGTGGCGTCGTCGATCAGGCCGCCGGTCTCGTTGCAGAGCGCGGTATAGACCACCTGGCCGACCGACAGCTTGCGGACGTTACGCGTCACGAGCTTCTGCATGAGCGTCTCGGCGTCGGGCCCGAGCACCTCCCACTTGCGCAGCGGTGAGAGGTCCATCACCGCCAGCCGCTCCCGGCAGGCCCAGTACTCGGCGATCCCGCCCTCGTTGTTGAAGCAGTGCGGCAGCCAGTAGCCGCGGTACTCGACGAAGCTCCTGGTCAGCTCCGCCGTACGGGGGTGGAACGCGGTCTCGCGGGTGAGGACCGGTTCGGCGTCGGCAGTCACGCGACGCGCGATTGCGATTGAGAACCGGTTCTGCGGCGGGTACACACGGACATGGACATCCGTCACCTCCCAGGCGTTCGATGGGTCGATGTCATCGGGGCAGGCCGACGACGCGCACACCAGGTCATCCATCGCCCGCAGCATCACGTAGTCCCCCGGCCGTGACCAGGGCTCGTCGGAGATCAGCTGCATGTTCGAGTCGAATCCGGTGTTGTAGAAGAAGTTGAGCGCCTCCCAGCCCTTCCGTGCGCTGATCCCGAAACCCTCAAGCGCCTCGTTGAAGTTGTCGGTGCAGTTGACGTGCCCGGGGTAGCCGAGATCCTCGTAATACTTCGCCTGACAGGCGAGGGCGAACGTGTCGTGGCGCCCGACGGTGTCCTGCACCACCTCCACAAGGGGGTCCATATCGAGGTCGTAGAACTTGCCGAACAGGCCGGGCTGCGGGTAGGCGTTGCCCATCAGCGTGCGCGTCACGGTCGCGTCGAGTCCGCGCTCCGCGCCCCGCTCGAGCTTCGCGCGACCAAACGCGAGGAAGTCCGAGCACTGCTTGCCCTGGACATCGATTACCTGGATGTACTCGCCGGCCCGGACCTCGTAGCTGTGGGCGGTGGCGGCGTCGATCCGGAGGTCGAGCCGTGGCTCGGCCAGCGGTGGCGGCAGCTCGAAGCGCTCGCGCGGCGCGGGCTCCGACCGGCGCACGAGCAGCTGAAGCTCGCTCGCCGGCATGTCCCCGTCGACGATCCGTCCGCCGGGGGCGGCGACGACCAGTGTCGTGTCACCCACGGCTGTCAGCGTGACCTCGCTGCCCGGTGCCGACTCCGCGCCGAACAGCCGCACGCAGCGGGCGTCGCCGACGTCCAGTCCCCGCGACATGAGCGCGGCGGCCAGCGGGCCGCCGCGACGAATCACCGATGCGTCCGCGTCCGCCGCCGGTCCGAGCGGCGCGCCGATCGCCGTCAGCTCCGCCACCTGGCCGCCGTGGCGGTCCACGACCCGTACCTCGTCATCGCCGCTCAGCTCGACGACGGTGGCACCGCCGGGGCGGACGCGGTAGAGCTCGAACGCCGGATCCGGCGCCAGCAATCCGGTAACGAGCAACGGGGGGTCGGCGACGCCGGTCATCGGCTGCGAGGCTCAGAGCTTCACGCGGTGGTGGATGCCTTCTCCACCTGCGCGAGCAGCTCCTCCGCGAGCTTACGCTTGCCCTCGTCGTCGAGCTTGCGGACCTCATTCTCGACAGCACGACGGTTGTAGGTCTGATTCCAGTAGTCGAGGACCTCGAACCCGAGCAGCGCGGCCTTGCCGACAAACTGGCGCAGTACCTCGTTGGTCGGGCCCATCACCCAGCCGGCCTTGGCATCGCGCAGGTAGCGCTCGAGTTCCATGTCGCGCTTGTAGCCGGTGCCGCCGCAGGCGTGCAGCATCTTGTCGACCACGTGGGCGGTGTTCTTGGCGGCCTCGAACTTGATCTGCCACGCCCAGTGCAGGTAGTTCGCCCGCGCGAACTCACCGGGTGCGATCGGCTTGGTGTTGTCGTCGGTGACGTCGTCCATCGCTTTGGCCACCGAGTACCCGAACAGCCGGCAGGCGTTGGTGTCCATGATCGCCTCACCGACGTAGTCCTGGATCGTCGGGTAGTCGGCGACCCGCAGGCCGACGTCGACGTGGCGCTTGCGGGTCGTCTGGCGCTTGGCGATGTCGATCGCGCCGAGCGCGATCCCGTTCCACACGGCCGAGGAGCCGACCAGGAAGAACGGGTCGACAGCCTCGTCGTTGGACGCGGCGCCGTCGCCCTCGGGCCCGACGATCTGGGTGGCGGGGATCGCGACGTTGTCGACCTCGATCGGCCCCGACTGGTTGCCGCGCAGACCGAGCGCGTCCCAGGAGGACGGCTGCGCCTTGACGTCCTCGCCGTCGATCACGAACACCGACAGGTCGTCGTAGCCGGTGAACTCCGGGCTCGTCGTCTGCACCACGTAGAAGTCGGCGAAACCGCCCGAGGTCGTCCACGACGCCTTCTTGCGCACCAGGTAGCCGTCGTCGGTGCGCTCGGCGCCCGAGGAGATCGGGTACCAGAAGTGCGATCCGGTCTCCGGGTCCGAATAGGAGAGCGTCCCGATCTTGCCGCTGCGAAGCGGACGGATGTACTTGTCGATCAGCGTCTCCGTCGCTCGCAGCATGATCGTTGAGACCGCGCCGATGTGCATCACATAGCACATCGCGGTTGAGGCGCAGCCGTAGCGCGCGATCGTCTCGCAGGTCATGTGGAAGGCGACATGGCTCTCCCCGAGCCCGCCGTACTCGACCGGGACGGTCAGCCCGAGGAAGCCGTGCTCCCCCAACAGCTCGAGGTTCCTGCGCGGGTACTCGAGGTTGTCGTCGGAGGCCTTGGCGTTGGCCCGCATCTCCTTCTCGCAGAGCTCGATCAGCAGGTCGCGGAGCTCACGCTGACGGTCGGTCAGCACCCAGTCCGGGTCCCACTCGTTTCCGAGACCCCAGAATGGCTCTCCGTTCCACATCTTCTCTGGCATGCGCTCCTCCCGAGGTCGTGGTGCGAGCTATTGCACCGGCGTAGACTAGCCCTTATAGCGCGCTCTAGACAAATATGTTCAATGACGCCGCAGTTCATGCTTGGGCGGGCTCGCCGCTGCTTCGCCCGCCGGCTGTAGCCTCTCCTAACCCGTTCTTGCGCGGTCGCGGCCCGCATCGCGCGCGGCCGCGACGAACGCCTCGACCAGCGGCGCCTCCTCGTGGGCGCGGGTGACCGCGATCAGCTCGGCGTCGGGGGCGCCGGCCAGCGGCCTGTAGGCGACGCCGTCGAGGCCGAGGTGGGCGACCGAGGCCGGCACCGGCGAGACCCCGATGCCGGCCGCGACGAGTCCGACGATGGTCGTCATCTCCGGTGCGTATTGCGCCACCCGTGGCGAGCTGCCGGTCGCGGCCAGTTCGCCGATCAGGAGGTCATGGAAGCCGGGGGCCTGAACGCGCGGGAACAGGACCAGCGGCTCGGAGGCCAGCCGGCGCAGGGGAATCCGGCGCAGCCGCGCGAGCGGGTGGCCGGCGGGAACCGCTGCAATCGTGCGCTCGCGCAACACGAGCTCGCTGCGCAGCGCTGCGTCGGGCTCCATCGGCGGCCGCACGAGCGCGACGTCGATCGTGCCATTGCGCAGCAGGCGCAGCGCGTCAACCGTCGAGCGCTCGCTCAGCTCGACCTCGACGTCGGGCCGGCCGCAGGAGAACGCGTGCACCGCCGCCGGCACGATCGACAGCAGTGCCGAGCCGACGAAGCCGATTCGCAGCACACCGGCGAGGCCAGCGTCGAGCGCGCGTGCGGTCGACACGGCCACGTCGAGCTCCGCCAGCACCGCCCTGGTGTCTCGCAGAAATGCCTCGCCGGCCGGGGTCAGCGCCACTCGCCGGCGGGTGCGCTCGAGTAACTGGCAACCGAGCTCCTGTTCCAATGCGGCGATCTGCTTTGAGAGCGGCGGCTGCGAGATATGCAGCCGCGCCGCGGCGCGACGGAAGTGAAGCTCCTCGGCGAGTACGACGAAGTGGCGCAGCTGGCGGAGTTCCACGGACAGATCCTCGTGTGATTGATTCTATTAGCGAATCAGTACAGCGTAACTTGATATTGGACACGATCAAGCCGCAGGGTTAGCTTGCCGGTATGTCGTTCACCCTGGAGTGCCCGAACTGTGGCGTGCGGGAGGTGACCGACTTCGGCTTCGGCGGTGAGATCTCGGTGCGGCCGGCGGAGCGCCCGAGCTTCCGCGAACTGAACACGTACAACTACTTCCGGCGGAACGTCGCGGGCGTTCAGCGCGAGTGGTGGTATCACCGCTCAGGCTGCCGTGCGTGGTTCATCGCCGAGCGCGACACCACCACCAACGAGGTGAAGTCGGTGTCGCTGCCGTGAGTCGCCTCGACCAGCAGCCCGGCGAGCTGATCGATCGCACGCGGACGCTCAGCTTCACCTTCGACGGCAAGAAGGTGACCGCTTACGCGGGCGACACGATCGCCTCTGCCCTGTATGCGGCCGGCCGGCGTACCTTCAGCCGCTCCTTCAAATACCACCGGCGCCGCGGCCTGATGTGCGCCTCGGGACAGTGCCCGAACTGCATCTGCGCGGTCGACGGCAACCCGGGCGTGCGGGCGTGCACCGAGCCGGTGCGCGACGGCATCGCTGTCACCCATGTCAACGCCCGCCCCTCGCTCGAGTTCGACGCGATGCGCGCCACCGACATCTTCGGCAGCCGGCTGACGCCGCCCGGCTTCTATTACAAGACGTTCATCCGGCCGCGCCGGCTGTGGCCGCTGTACGAGAAGATCCTCCGCAACGCGGCCGGGCTCGGCAAGCTGCGCAGCTTCCAGCCCGAGCGCGAGTGGCGAACCGAGTACCGGCGCCGCCACGCCGACGTGCTGGTGACGGGCGGCGGCCTCGCGGGGCTGTATGCCGCGACTGCCGCCGCCGGTCTCGGCGCCGACGTGGTACTGGTCGACGAGGGGCCGGAGCCAGGTGGCCAGCTGCTGCTCGACGGGCGAGGGCGGGAGCTCGCCGCGCTCGTGGCCGCCGCGGCCGCGGCCGGCGTCGAGATCATCGATCGCGGCTCGGCGCTCGGCTGCTTCGATGGCCTCGTCCCCGTCTGGCAGAACGACACCCTGCACCAGATCCGCGCGCCACAGCATGTGTTTGCGACCGGAGCGATCGAGCAGCCGCTGGTGTTCGCCGGCAACGACCTCCCGGGTGTGATGCTGGCAGGGGGCGCCCGCCGGCTGGCGGCGCTCTATGCCGTCTGTCCCGGCACCCGCGCTGTCGTCGCAACCACCTCGGACCGCGGCATCGAAGCCGCCTCGGCGCTGCATGCGCTCGGCGTCGAGATCCTGGCCGTGGCGGATCTGCGCGACGGCGAGAGCGCCGCAGCGGCGGCGCTGAAAGCCGAGGGCGTAGATGTGCTGATCGGCCACACGGTGGTCGCCGCGACCGGCGCCAAGCAGGTGGAGCACGCGACCGTCACCCCTGTCGGCGCCACCGGGACCGCGGGCGACCACAACTTCGACTGCGACCTCGTCGTCGTCTCCGGCGGCACGATCCCGGCCAGCTCGCTGCCGCTGCAGGCGGGCGCCACGACCACCTACGACGCCGAGCGCGGCCACTTCGCGATCTCGTCGCTGCCGCCGGGCGTGTACGCCGCCGGCGAGCTGGCCGGCGCTGAGGAGGCCGAGCTGGCCGCCTGGTCCGGTGAGCTCGCCGGACTGAGGGCGGCAGCCGCGGTCGGGCTCGGGACCGAGCACTCAGCCGCCCGCGTCGCCGAGCTCGAACAGCTACTGGCCGGGGCCGAGCGGGCAACGGTGACGGTGGCGCCGCCGGTCTCAGGCGTCGGTCGTGGCAAGTGCTTCGCCTGCATCTGCGAGGACGTGACCAGCAAGGACATCCACCTGTCGATCGAGGAGGGCTACGACTCGATCGAGCTGTCGAAGCGCTACACGACCGTGACGATGGGGCCGTGCCAGGGCCGCATGTGCCAGCTCCCGGCCGTCCGCCTGATGGCGCAGGCGACGGGACGCAGCCTCGGTGACGTCGGCGTCACCACTGCGCGCCCGCCGTGGGTGTCGGTGCCGATGGGGATCCTCGGCGGCCGCCCGGTCGAGCCCGCCAAGCGCTCACCGATCCACGGCCGCCACCGCGAGCTCGGGGCGACGGTCAGATGGGCTGGAGACTGGCGGCGCCCGTATGACTACGGCGATCCGGAGGGCGAGGCCTTGAACGTCAACCGCGCCGCGGGCCTGATCGATGTCTCGACGCTCGGCAAGCTGATCGTGCGCGGTCCCGACGCGGGCCGCTTCCTCGACCGGCTGTACCCGAACCGGCTCTCCGACCTGGCGCCGGGACGCATCCGCTACGGAGTGATCAGCTCTGATGCCGGGCGGATCGTCGACGACGGCACGGTCTGCCGGATCGATGATGAGACCTTCTACGTGACGACCACCTCCGCCGGCGCCGGCGCGGTTGACGAGTGGTTCTCGTGGTGGCTGGCCACGTGGGGCGGCGACGTGCGGCTGACCGACGTCACCCAGGGCCTCGCGGCGATCAACCTCGCCGGCCCGCGCGCCCGCGAGATCCTCGCCGGCGTCACCGAACTCGACTGCTCGAACGACGGCTTCCGCTACCTCGACGCAAAGCAGATGCAGATCGCCGGCGTCCAGTGCCTGATCCTGCGGATCGGCTTCGTCGGCGAGGTCGGCTATGAGATCCACTGCCCGGCAGCCAACGGGCAGCACGTCTGGGATGCGCTCATGGAGGCGGGCGCGGAGCACGGGCTGCGGCCCTTCGGGCTCGAGCCGCAGCGAATCCTGCGGCTGCAGAAGATGCACATCATCGTCGGCCAGGACACCGACTCCGAGTCGACGCCGTTCGGAGCGGGGATGCCGTGGGCCGTCAAGCTCGACAAGGACGACGACTTCATCGGCAAGTGGGCGCTCGAGCACTATGCCCAGCAGACGCCGGCGACGATGCTCGTTGGCTTCACGTTGCCCGACGGCGAGCTGCCGACCGAGGGCGCTGTCGTCCTTGACGAATCCGGAGATCCTGCCGGGCAGGTGACCAGCGCTCGCCGCTCCCCGGTACTCGGCCACACGATCGGGATGGCGTGGGTGCCCGCGGCGGTTGCACAGGACGGCGCCCAGGTGACGATCTCCGACGCCGGCAGGCAGCTGCGAGCCGAGATCCGGACACGGCCGTTCTATGACCCCGACGGCGAGGTGCTGCGGTCATGAACCTCGACTTCTTGACTCCGGGTACCGGCGCAGACGTGGTCGCGCGCTCGTCTATGGAGAGCCAGAGCCGCGCCGCCGCCGGCCGCTTCGAGCTGCGCGACGGCTGGAACGTGGCGGTCGAGTACTCGCGCTCCATGGACGCTGCAGCCGCGGCAGTCGGCTGGGCCGACGTCTCGCACCTCACGAAGCTCGAGCTTCAGGGCGAGAGCGACGCGCTCGACGCGGCGGCGGGCGCGCGGCTGCCGTTCGGCGCTGCCGTGCGCCGGCACGACGCCTGGTGGTGCCGGCTGACGCAGACCCGGGCGCTCGCCGTCGGCGGGCAACCGGTCCGCGGCGACGCCGCCGGCGTCGACGTCGTCGACGTGACCAGCAGCTTCGCGGCGCTGACGCTCGTCGGGCCGCTCGCACGCGAGGTGTTCGCGCGGTTCTGCGCGATCGATCTGCGGCCGCGCGTGGCCCCGGTGCGGGCGCTGCGACCCGGCTCGGTCGGCCGTCAACCCGCGATCGTGATCCGCGAGGGCGAGCTGCGCTTTCTGTTCCTGTTCGGGTGGGCCACGTCCGAGTACATGTGGTCCGTCGTCGCCGATGCCGGCACCCACCTCGGCGGACAGCCGCTCGGGGTCGACCAGCTGGCGGCGTTTCCGATCGCCGAGGCAGACGGTGCTTGAGATCTTCCGCCCGCGACGGATGTGGCGCCGGCAGCCCGAGCTCAAACGCTCCTATGACGTCGTGATCATCGGTGGCGGCTCGCACGGGCTGGCAACGGCCCACTATCTGCGCGAGCATGGCATCAAGGACATCGCGATTCTCGAGAAGCGCTACATCGGCTCGGGCGCCGCCGGCCGCAACACGACAATCCTGCGCTCCAACTACAAGACGCCTGAGGGCGCCCGCTTCTACGATGCCAGCGTCAAGCTGTACGAGCGGTTGTCGGAAGACCTCAACTTCAACCTGTTGTTCTCGCAGTGCGGCCATCTGACGCTGGCGCACAGCGACCGTGCGATGTTCGTGATGGCCAACCGTGCCGAGGTCAACCGCCTGAAGGGAATCGACAGCCGCCTGATCGGCCCCGACGAGATCAAGCAGCTGGCGCCGGCGATGCAGGTCGACAACCCGAACATGACCTATCCGGTGCTCGGGGCGCTGTACCACCCGCCCGGCGGGATCATCCGACACGACGCCGTGGTCTGGGGACTCGCGCGCTCAGCCGACCGGGGCGGCGCCGAAATCCACCAGAACACGGAGGTGCTGGGGATGGAGCGCTCGGGCAATCGCATCACGAGCGTGATCACCAACCGCGGCACGATCGCCGCCGGCCAGGTGCTGAACTGCACCGCCGGCTGGAGCACGCTGATCTGCGACATGGCCGGTGTGCCGCTACCGATCACCACCCACATTCTCCAGGCGTGCGTGACCGAGCCGATGAAGCCGCTGCTCGACGTGGTGATTGTCTCCTCGCAGATGCACGTGTACATCAGCCAGACCGATCGCGGCGAGTTCCTGATGGGCGCCGAGATCGAACCCTGGACGACCTACCGGATGCAGGGCACCCTGAACTTCCTCCAGGACGTAAGCCGGCATGCACTCGAGCTGTTCCCCCAGTTGGAGCGGGCACGGCTGCTGCGCAGCTGGGCGGGGCTGTGCGACCTCAGCCCCGACTACAGCCCGATCCTCGGCCAGACCGAGGTCGAGAACTTCCACGTCAGCGCGGGCTGGGGGACTTACGGTTTCAAGGCCGCCCCGATCGTCGGCAAGACGCTCGCCGAGCTCGTCGCGACCGGGCGTCAGCCGGAGCTGATCGAGCCGTTCAGGCTCGAGCGCTTCTACGAGGACCGGCTCGTCTCCGAGCTGGCTGCGGCGGCGGTCAGCCATTAACCGGGCGCGCGAGCCGGCGCGAGCCGGCGCACGCCTGCTCGACCTGGAACATACGATGTCCGCATGGTCAACCCGCCTGACAACGCTGACCTGCAGAACGGACGCCCGTCGCTCGTTGACGGGGCCGAGCTGGCGCTGCGCAACTGGCTGGCGCCCGGGCGCTACCGGCAGGGCGACCGGCTGCCGCCCGAGCACGAGGTCGCGACGATGCTGGGCGTGTCGCGCGGGACGTTGCGCAGCGCGCTGCGCCGGCTCGAGGAGACCGGCGAGATCGTCCGCCGCCAGGGCAGCGGCACGTTCGTCGGTCGCGTAACCGTGCCGACCGCGTTCGACGAGCGGCTCGAGCGGCTCGAGCCGTACTCCTCTGTGGCCGCGCGCCGCGGTGTGACGCTGGCGGCGGTCGACACACGGATCGAGGCGCGAGCCGTCGGCACGGATGTCGGCGCGGCGCTGGGACTCGAGCCGAGCACCATCGCGACGACCATGAGCCGCACGCTGCTGGCCGACGGCGAGCCGGTCGCCTCCATGTTCGATGTTGTCCATCCCGCCATCGTCCTGCCCGACGCAGAGGCGCTGCAGGCGGCACTGGTCGCGGGGCGGATGGTGCTCGACGTATTGATCGAGATCGGCGTGCCCGTGACCTACGCACAAACGCGGGTGATGCCGGTGGTGCTGACCTCCCGCGAGCGAGCCGGCAGGCAGTTTGGGATCCGCGGCACCGCCGCCGGGCTCGAGCTCGAGGAGCTGATCTTCGCTGGACGGGACGACCGTGTCGCCTACTCCCGCGACCTGTTCGCGCCGGACTGGCTGCAGGTGATGGTGATGCGCTCGCTCGACTCCGATCACCCGGCGAGGGTCGCGACCAAGCGCGGCAGCTCCGGCGGCGACCGCGGGCGCACGGGGCCGGCGCGGTAGGCCGCGGTGAGCGCCGCCCGGACGAGCCCCGCGAGCCGTGCCGTCGGCTCCGTTGCCAGAGCCACGCATCTGCTGGAAGCGCTTGCCGCGAGCGAGTCGGGCCTCGGCGTGAACGAGCTGGCGCGGCGCATCGGGGTCAACGCGAGCACCGCCTCGCGTCTGCTGGCGACACTCCAGGAGGCCGGCCTCGTGGCACGCACGCCGGGCGGGCCATATCGGCTTGGTTTGCGACTCGTGACGCTCTCGGAGCGCGTGCTCGCGCAGCTCGAGGTGCCGCAGCTCGCGCGACCGCTGCTGACGTCGCTGGTTGACGCCACCGGCGAGACAGCGACGCTCTCGCTGCCGGGCGAGGACGACGCGATAACCGTGGACTTCGTGCCGTCGCCGTCGAGTGTCGTCAGCCTCGCCCGCATCGGTCGCGCGAGCGTCTCGCACGCGACCGCTGCCGGCAAGGTCATGCTGGCCTTCGGCGGGCCGGGCGGGTCGACGCGCCCGTTGCCGGAGGCTCTTCGACGGTTCACGCCACGCACCCTGACCGATCCCGACGAGCTAGCCGCGGAGCTTGCCGCAGTGCGTCAGCGGGGATTCGCCGAGGCAGTGGGGGAGCGTGAGCCGGACCTCGCGGCCCTGGCTGCGCCCGCGTTCGCGCGCGGCGGCGAGCTCGCGGCGATCATCGGCCTGCAGGGGCCGGCGGCGCGGCTGCCGACCGCCACCCGCCGAGCGCTGCGCACGCCGCTGCTGGCGGCCGCGGCCGATCTGGGCCGCAGCCTCGGGGGCCGAAGCCCCGGCGAGGCCCCCCGGTAATTAGCTGCAGGGGCAAGGGCTGTGGGGAACCTCAGCTCCAGGGGCAAGGGCTGTGGGGAACCCTCAGCTCCAGGGGTAAGGGCTGTGGGAAACCGGGTGCAGGTCGCCGGTCGCGAAGCGCTCGTGGCGGAACGGGTGCAGCAGCGAGGAATGCTCGCCCTGAAGGATGCGCGCGACCTCCCTGCCCACGGCGATCATCTTGTATCCGTGGTTCGAGTCGGCGACCACGAACGCGTTCGGACGCATGTGGTCGAAGACTGGGAAGTTGTCGACGGTGAAGGCGCCGGCACCTCCCGAGCGCACCTGCCGGTAGCGGGCGCGGGCGCCCTCGAATCGCGCCAGGCAGTGCGACAGGGAGGCCGACCACATGTCGGGGAAGCCCGGGTCGACGTTGCCTGTCGGGTACGGGTCCACCTCGAAGCGGTGGCCCTGCGGGATCGGCTGAGCGCCCCCCTGGATGCTGTCGCGGTCGGGCTTGAAGTACACGCCCCAGGGCTCGTCGGTGATCAGTCTCCCGTCGTCGGCGCGCAGCGGCTGGGCGGAGTCGACGTGGAGCACCGGCGAGGAGGAGCCGTTGGCCGTCACGAAGACCGCCGGATCGAACGCGGCCTCGCCCTCCTGGAGGTACCAGTAGGTCCACATCTCCTGGTCGGCGACGAGCGTGCCGTCGGGCTGGCGTACGTCGAGCCGGTCGGGTAGGCCGAGCATCGACCACAGGGAGGCGATCCAGGGGCCGACGGCCACGACGACCTGCTCCACGGCGATCTCACCGGCGCTGGTCCTCACCTTCGTGACGGCGCCGCTAGCGTCGAACTCGAAGCCGAGGACCTCGACGCCGGTGGCGATCTGCGCTCCCGCCCGCTGTGCCAGGCCCGCGAGCCCGAGCATCGACTCACGGTTGAAGCCGTAGCCGCCGGCGTGCTCGTGCAGGCAGACGCTGAGTCCCGGGGCGCGCCAGTCGTCGTAGAGCGAGCGCATATGTCTGGTCACCTCATCGGTGCCGACGTGCAGCTCAGATCGATAGCCGATGCGCTGCTGGCGCTCGAACACGGCGATCAGGTCCTGCTCCTGCTCCTGCGGTCCGAGCGCGATGTAGCCGCTCGGGTGGTAGTGGAGCGTCTCCGCCTCCGACTCCCACACCTCCACACAGGCTGCCATGAGCTCCTGCATCGCGGGCTGGAAGTAGTTGTTGCGGACGATCCCGCAGGCGATCCCGGAGGCCCCGGAGCCGACCTCGGACTTGTCGACCACCAGTACTGGGCGCCCGGCTCGGGCGAGGTGCCAGGCGGTCGACAGACCGTGGACACCGGCGCCGATCACCAGAGTCTCGATCGAGGGGGGAACACGGGTGGGCATCGGCAAGCTCTCCTCGACTATTGCGTCATGCGCAATAGCGGGGGGTGAAGGGCAACAGTCTACAACGGCGGGCCGCGGCGGTCAAGCCGCCGCTTGCGGCGAGTGCGCGGTCTTGGTATAAAACTCGCCTGTACCAATTTGTTCACTGGCGTCGGCCAAATAAGGAGCGGACATGGCTGTAGGCGAGAAGCCGGTCGTTGAGGAGAGCGAGCGCGGGTCGCCTGCCACGCTGTTCGGTGGCACCGTCGACACGGTCCTCGCGAGTCCGCGGATCCAACCCGCTCCGGCGACGCTCGAGGAGGCGCGCGAGGCTCCCGGCCGGGCCGAGAAGATCGAGCAGCTGACCCGGCGGATCGAGGCCGAGGGGATCAAGTACGTCTTCTTCCAGCAGGTGTCGATCACCGGCAGAGTGATGGGCAAGGGCGTCGTCTCGTCGTTCTTCCCGCAGGTCGCGCAGAAGGGCTACCAGCTCGTCTACGGCGCGACCGCCAACCTGTTCACCGACCGCTACGGGAACTACATCGGCTTCGGACCCGAGGAGTCCGAGCTCGCGGCTGTCGCCGACCTCGACACGTTCGCGGTGCTGCCGTGGGACAACCGCGTCGCCCGCGTCTACTGCGACTGCTATGACACCGAGACCGGCGAGCTGCTCGACGCCGACCCGCGCCAGAACCTCAAGCAGGTCGCCCACGAGTTCGAGACCGAGCTCGGCTACCAGTTCCTGATCGGGATCGAGCCGGAGATGATGTGGCTGCGGCGCCCGCAGGACGGGGAGGAGCCGCAGGGTGTGACGAAGCCCTACTGCTACCACATCCATCAGTTCGAGGAGCTGCGGCCGGTGTTGCTCGACGTGGTCGAGTACGGCCAGGCGCTTGGGCTCGACATGAGCTACGGCGACCACGAGGACGCGCCCGGGCAGCTCGAACTGAATTTCCGCTTCGACCGGCCGCTGCGTACGGCTGACAACATCACCACCTATCGGCAGGTGTGCGCGGCTGTCGGGCGCAAACACGATCTGCTCCCGAGCTTCATGCCCAAGCCGTTCACCGGGGTCTCGGCGAACGGGCACCACCACCACTTCACGCTGGTGGACGACCAGGGCAACAACGTCTTTTACGACCCGGAAGGGCCGGCCAAGCTCTCAGAGCTCGCGCGCCACTTCCTCGGCGGGATGCTCGATCACTTCCCTGCGCTGATGTGCGTCGGCAACCCGACCGTCAACTCGTACTGCCGGATGTGGGACACCGGCTTCTGGGCGCCGATCTACAAGAACTGGGGCTGGCAGAATCGCACCACCACCGTGCGCGTCGCTTCCGGCGGGCGCTTCGAGTATCGCGGCGTTGACTCGTCGTGCAACCCCTACCTGACCGTCGCGACGCTGCTGCGCGCAGGTCTTGACGGCGTCCGGCGCGAGCTCGACCCGGGGCCGCCGCAGCAGGGCAACACCTACGAGTTGCTCGAGCAGGGCGCGGAGATCGAGAAGGTGCCGGACAGCCTTGGCGCCGCGCTGGAGGCGCTGGCCAAGGACGAGGTCGTCAAGAGCGCCATGCCGGGGCGTCTGTACAAGGTTTTCAACCATTACAAGCGCGACGAATGGGAACGCTATCTGGCGGCGGTCACCGACTGGGAGCGCGACGAGTACCTGGAGGTCCTCCCCTAAATGTGCGGAATCGCAGGGGTCATCTATAGGAACCAGAACGGCGCGCAACGTATCGGTCGCGATATGACGAGCATGTTGCAGTCGATGAAGCACCGCGGCCCGGACTCCACCGGCTTCGCGCTGTATCGGGCGCCGACCGAGGACCTGATCGTCCGGATCAAGCTGGCGGACTCGACAGCGCCACGCGACATCGAGTTCGAGCACGACGTGCGCCGGCGGCGGCGCGACGCCGAGTCGCGCCTGCGAGCGGCGGGCGCCAAGATCCTCAGCACGGAATCCGTCAACGAATACACGTTCACCGCGACGCTCGAGTACGACGGCGATATCAAGCGGCTGGCTGACTACGTCGAGTCGGTACCCCACACCGAGGTGCTCTCACTTGGGCACTCGCTCGAGATAGTGAAGGACCTCGGCGACGCCAGGAGCGTCTCATCGGCCTACGGGCTCGACGACTATTTCGGGTCACACGGGATCGGGCACGTGCGGATGGCCACCGAATCCGACGTCGACATTGCCAATGCCCACCCCTATTGGGCGTATCCGTTCTCTGACGTGGCCGTGGTGCACAACGGCCAGCTGACCAACTACCACCAATGGCGACGGCGGCTGGAGGCCGATGGGCATCGGTTCGCGTCGATGTGTGACTCGGAGATCATCGCCGTCTACCTCGCGAACCGCATGGAGAATGGCGACTCGCTGGAGGACGCGATGCATCACTCGCTGGAGGATCTCGACGGCGTGTTCACTTATATGTGCGTATCTGAGGACGCGCTCGGCGTCGCCAAGGACGACCTTGCGGCCAAGCCGCTCGTCCTCTACGAGGGGGACGACATGGTCGCGCTGGCCTCCGAGGAGATCGCGATTCGCGCCATCATCGACCGCGAGATCGAGACGTACGACCCCTATGAGAGCACGGTGATGGTATGGACACTGTGAAGCTCGAGTCCGAGCCGCTCGGCGAGCCTATCTATGACGCTCGCGGGCTCGTGGAGCTCGACGCGCGCGTGCCGAAGGTTGCGGAGATCCACGGCGAGCACGCGCAGTTCGACGCGCGCAACATGACCACTCGCCGGATCAACATGGAGCTGCGGTGGCTGCTCTACGAGCTGGGCGTACGCGAGGTCACGGTTCTTAACCCGGGGGCGCGGCATTCGCTCGGGGCCGGGATCCTGACCCGCTGCAAGATCAACTTCGAGGGCAGTCTCGGTTACTTCGCGTTGGGCATGATCGACGGGCCCGAGGTCCGCATCGCCGGTCGGGTCGGCTGGTCGGCATGCGAGAACATGATGTCCGGGGTTGTCGTGATCGAGTCCAACGCGGGCTCGCTGACCGCTGCGGCGATCCGCGGTGGAGACGTCGTCGTGAAGGGCCAGGTCGGCGCGCGAACCGGGATCGACCAGAAGGGCGGCACCGTGATTGTGCTCGGCGATGCCGGCTCGATGACCGGCTTCATGATGCAGCGGGGCCGCCAGATCCTCTGTGGAAATGTCGGGCCGGGGCTCGGCGACTCAATGTACGACGGCGAGATCTACGTCGCCGGCAGCGTGAAGTCGCTTGGCATCGACTGTGTCGAGGGAGAGTGGACCGCGGCGGACACTGAGCTGATCGAGCGCAAGTTCCGGATCTACGGGCTCGGTTCGCCGCCCCAGTTCCAGAAGTTCGTCTGTGGCAAGAAGCTTTACAACTACGACGCGCTCGAGCCGTCAGAGCGCAAGCTCGTTCTCTAGATGGAGGCGCGAAATGGCTGCTGACGAGAACGCACCCACAGCTCGCAACGTCCTCGGGCACTCGAGCATCTTCACGCGGGAGGTGATCGACGACATCCACATCAAGTCGGAGCTCGGCCGCTACCGCATGCGCGGCTTCTCGATGTTCAAGAAGATTCCGCACTGGGATGAGCTGATGTTCATGCCGGGCACGCTGACGCGCTTCGTGATCGAGGGCTACCGAGAGAAGTGCGACACGAAGACCGTGCTGGGCGCGCGCTTCGCCGCCAAGCCGATCGAGCTCGACATCCCTGTCTACATCACGGGGATGTCATTCGGCGCGTTGTCGCTTGAGGCGAAGATGGCGCTCGCCAAGGGCGCCTCGATGGCGGGCACCGCGACCTGCTCGGGCGAGGGCGGCATGATCCCGCCCGAGCGCGACCTTTCGACGAAGTGGTACTACCAGGTGATCCAGAGCCGGTACGGCTTCAACCCGCACCACCTGATGCTCGCCGACGCCTGCGAGTTCTTCATCGGCCAGGGTTGCAAGGTCGGGCTCGGCGGTCACCTGATGGGACAGAAGGTGACCGAGCAGGTCGCGGAGATGCGCTCGCTGCCGGCCGGCATCGACCAGCGCTCTCCTGCACGCCACCCGGATTGGCTCGGTCCCGACGACCTCAGCCTGAAGATCCAGGAGGTCCGTGAGGCGACCAACTATGAGATTCCGGTCCAGTTGAAGCTGGGCGCGGCCCGCGTCTATGACGACGTTCGCATGGCCGCCAAGTGCGGACCCGACATCATCTACCTGGATGGCGCCGAGGGCGGCACCGGAGCGGGTCCGCACACCGCCGCCGAGGAGACCGGGATCCCGCTGATGGCGGCGATCCCCGAGGCACGCCGTGCGCTCGAGGATGTCGGACTTGTCGACGAGGTCGATCTCGTCGTCGCCGGCGGCATCCGCAACGGTGGCGACGTCGCCAAGTGCATCGCGCTCGGCGCCAAGGCCGTGGCGATCGGACATTCGGCGCTGATGGCGTTGAACTGCAACAAGGAGATACCCGGCGTCACCGACTACGAGGGCACCGTGGGCGTCCCGGCCGGGCGCTGCTACCACTGCCACACGGGCCGTTGTCCGGTCGGCGTTGCCACGCAGGATCCGGAGCTGCGCAAGCGCTTGGTGGTGGACGAGGCCGCGCAGCGCGTCTACAACTTCCTGCACACGCTGACGCTGGAGTGCCAGATGCTGGCACGCGCCTGCGGCAAGACCGACGTGCATTCGCTGGAGCCAGAGGATCTGTGTGCACTTACCGTCGAGGCGTCAGCGATGGCCAAGGTGCCGCTGGCCGGCACCGACTACATCCCGGGTGTCTCCGAGGAGCGAACGTTGGCGCGGATCGAGCGCCTGCTGGAGCGCCACATCGAGAACCCGATCGACTACCTCGAGCAACCGGAGGAGGCTGGTCGCGCATGAGTCAGGCGGCGGAGGTTCGCAAGCTCCCGGACGAGCCGGACAAGGTCGTCGCGATCGATGCGGAGTACCTCTCGGGGCGACGGTTCCCCTACCAGGAGGACATCTCGCTGGTCGAGGACGTCGACCTCGTGGCGGCGACCCCCGGCGAGGACATCAACTGGCTCGAGGACGTGACGCTGCTCGAGGAGGAAGGCATTCCGGCCGTGTTCGATCGGTACTCGAACTCGTTCATCAAGATCTACTTCCCGGTCCCGGATGAACGCCGCGACGAGCTCGCGCGCAAGGTGCTGCTCAAGCACCTTCAAAGCGGCAACTCGTATGGGATCGCGCTCAAGGAGCGTCACGCCAAGTTTCCGCAGCCGGAGCTCGGTCCGTGGGTCCAAGACTCGCGGACGGTTGGGGTCGATTATCAGCCGTCGCAGCTCGAAGGCTGGGAAGCGCCCGCGCACTGATGGACGCCGCCGGTTCCGATGGGCTGGCGCGATCGATTGATTCGCCACGGCCCGCGCATCACGCTCGACTGTGACCGCGGCGAGCGCCGTTACCGTGCGGCGCTTGAGAAGCTTCCGATCTGGAAGATCAAGCCCGAGTCGCGCCCACCTGCCGGCCCGCTCGCCGCGACGCGTAACGTGGGGCGCATGGACATTCAATTCATCGCAACCCTCGCGGTGATCGCGCCCGATCCGCAGCAGAGCCGCGAGTTGTTCATCGATGCGCTGGGCCTTCCGTTGGAGGCGAGCCCCGACAGCGACTACTTCCACAGCGAGCGGATCAAGGGCAGCAAGCACTTCGCGATCTGGCCGCTGTCGGAGGCCGCCGAGGCGTGCTTCGGCACACCCGACTGGCCGGCGGATCGCACCGTTCCGCAGATGAGCCTGGAGTTCGAGGTGCACGACGCGGACGCTGTTCAGTCCGCGGCCGAGGAACTCCGCGAGCGTGGGTTTGCCCTGCTTCCCGAGCGACGCGAGGAACCGTGGGGCCAAACAGTCGCTCGGCTTCAATCGGCGGAGGGCTCGATCATCGGGATCTCGTTCACGCCGGGGCTGCGCAGCTGAAAGCTCGGTCTGCGAACCAGAACCCTCGTTCCGGGGTACTGACAGTCAGGTGGTCGAATCTGGGCCGCGGGTAGTAAACGACTGCGCTTCCCATTAGTTTGCGTTTAGCAGCGACGCCACTCGGGCGTCCGATCGAAACAAGGGGCACTCATGAGAAAGTTGTTCCGGCGCACGCCGTCCGCGCCACTGGTCATCTCGATCCTCGCGCTCGTCCTGGCAGCCTCCGGGTCAGCGATGGCCGCGAGCAAGCTGGTCAGCGGCAACAGCCTGATCAAGCAGCACTCGCTGTCAGGAAACCGCCTCAAGAACCACACGCTGACCGGCACGCAGATCAACCTGAGCAAGCTGGGCACGGTGCCGCGGGCTGCCAGCGCCAACTCAGCAACGACTGCCACCAGCGCTGCAACAGCCACCAGTGCGACGACAGCCGGTTCGGCACCGATCTCGACGGTCACGTACGTCAAGGCCGACGGCAACGATCCGGCTAACGCGATCCTTCCGTTGACGGCCAGCTGTCCCTCGGGAACTGTCGTGATCGGCGGAGGTGGAAGCCTCTCTGACGAGTCCGGCGCCGCCTACATCGACGACTCGTACCCGAGCGGTAATACCGGCTGGACGGTCGACTTCAACAACAGCAACGACGCCGTTTCTGTCGTCGTCACCGCGATCTGCGCGCCGGCTGCCGCCACCTCCGGCTCCTGAACGATGATGGGCCGGATCGCCGTTGATCCGGTCGGCGAGGCGAGCAACGGCGGTCCCGAGGCGCTCCCGGGACCGCCGTGCTGGAGGGCTGCCTCGACCCCCGCGTAAAGGCGGGCCGGTTGAGTCAGCTGCGCAGCGTGCGACGGATGTCCTTCATCAGGAGTACGGGATGAAGGTCGTCCGTTGGGCTCGGCTCGAGTTCGGGGACCAGGTGCACGTAGAAGTCGCGGGCCTCTCGGGACTCGGCGTGGATGAGCAGTCCGCGACAGCCAATGTCGTCGGACAGTTCGGCGAGTCGCGCAAAGACATCTTGGAGCAGAG
>DATKSM010000114.1:0-25377 GCA_035531655.1 Solirubrobacteraceae bacterium | reverse complement strand
TCGTCATCCGCTCACGCCTCTGGGCTGCCGGCCGATGCGAGCTTATAGACTCGCCCGACCACTCCGGCCGGAGTAGCTCAGTCGGTTAGAGCAGCGGAATCATAATCCGCGTGTCGGGGGTTCGAGTCCCTCCTCCGGCATTTGACGAACGACCTACCGGACGGCTCCGTGGTGGTGTGCGCGACCTGTGGGGTCGAGCACGTCGAGCCTGCCGGCACGTGCGCGATATGCGCCGACGAGCGCCAGTGGGTGCCCGCCGATGGGCAGGCCTGGACAAGCCTGCGCGAGCTGCGCGCGGCGGGCCACCGTGTGCAGATCGAAGAGCTCGAGCCCGACCTGTACGGGCTGCGAGTCGAGCCCGGCGTCGGCATCGGCCAGCAGGCCCACCTGGTCGTTACGCCGCACGGCAGTGTGCTGTGGGACGTGCCGCCGTTCATAGACCGCCCTGCAGTCGATCACGTGCGCGCGCACGGCCCTGTGCTCGCGATCACCGCGAGCCATCCCCACATGTTCGGCGTGCAGAGCGCCTGGAGCCACGCGCTCGAACACGCGCCGATTCTCGTGTGCGAACCGCTGCTGGACTGGGTGCAGCGCCCGGACGCGGCAATCACGCCCTGGCGTGGCCAACACGAGTTCGCGCCTGGCCTCGTCCTGCGCGAGCTCGGGGGGCACTTCGTCGGCTCGTCCGTTCTGCACTGGGCCGCGGGCGCGGGCGACCGCGGCGTGCTGCTGAGCTCCGACTCGATCCACGGCAACCCCGACGGCCACACCGTGACGTTCATGCGCAGCTATCCGAACCGTATCCCGCTGTCGGCAGCGGTCGTGCAGCGCATCGCTCAGGGCGTCGCGGATCTGCAGTTCGAACGGATCTACGACAACTTCGGGCGCGGCCCCAAGGTTGACGCCGCCGCAGCCGTGGAGCGCTCGGCGGAGCGCTATGCCGGTTGGGTGCGCGGCGACTTCGATGCACTCACTTAGCGGCTTGCGCTCTGACGGGTGACTGTTTGCGCTCTGCCCGGGGCTGGTCCCGCTGGACCGCCCCGGGGCTGACGCCTAACTCCAGCGGTCGCGCAGGCGCGGCAGCACGTCGGCAGCGAACTGCGTCAGCGCACGCTCTTGGTCCTCGCCGGGGAAGTGGAAGACGAGATCCTCGAAGCCAAGATTCACGTAGAAGGCGACCTTCTCGACAACCTCCTCCGGGTCGTCAGAGACGATGAAGCGCGTGTGGGCGCGGTCCGCGGCCGCCTCGGCAAGCCGCTCCATCTCGAGCGGATCCTCGGTGCCGCCCTTCTCTTCGGCCGTCAGTGCGAGTGCCGCCCACGGCCTGCAGGCGTCATTCGCGAACGCGACGTCATGGTCGTATGAGACCTTGACCTCGATGAACTTGTCGATCGTGTCGGGATCGCGGCCGGCGCGCCGCGCGCCCTCGCCGAGGCCGTCGAGCAGGGTGTGGTAGAGCTCCTCGCCCTTGCCGCTGGTCACGATGAACCCGTCGCCGATCTCTCCGACGAGCGCCGCAGCCTTGGGGCCGCCGGCGGCGATGTAGACCGGCACCGGCTGCTCGGGCCGGTCGTAGATCGTCGCCCTGACCGTGCGGTAGTACTTGCCCTCGAAGGTGACCCGCTCCTCCGTCCAGAGCTGTCTGATCATGGCGACCGCCTCGGCCAGGCGTTCGGAGCGTTCCTTGAACTTCGGCCACTCGATGCCAATCGAGGGGTTCTCGTTCATCGCCTCGCCAGTCCCGATGCCGAGCACGACCCTGCCAGGGTTCAGGCAGGCGAGCGTCGCGAACGCGTGCGCGATCACCGCTGGCTGGTAGCGCAGCGTCGGGGTCAGCACGCTGGTCGCGAGGGTGACCCGCTCGGTGACCTCGCCGAGCGCTGAGAGGTACACGATCGAGTTGGGAGCATGGCCGCCGTGGTGGCGCCAGGGCTGGAAGTGGTCGGAGACCGCGACGATGTCAAGGCCGTTGCGTTCGGCGCTGACTCCGTAGTCGAGCAGCTGCCGCGGTGGGAACTGCTCGGCAGAGGCCTTGTATCCGTAACGGACGGTGCCGTGATTGCTAGAGGTCATACCGACATCATCCCAGGGGCCGATTCTCAGTAGGCTGAGACGCCGATGAAGCTCGGCCTACACATCGGCTACTGGGGGCTCTGGGGCGGCGCTGAGGAGCAACTCGCGGCCGTGAGGGCGGCCGAGGAGCTGGGTTACGACTCGGTCTGGACCGCCGAGGCCTACGGGTCGGACGCGGCGACGGTCCTCGCCTGGCTCGCCGGTCAGACCTCACGGATCAAGCTCGGGGCCGGCATCTTCCAGATCCCGGGCCGCAGCGCGGCGATGACGGCGATGACCGCCGCGACGCTGGACCAGCTCTCGGGAGGCCGCATGATCCTCGGGCTTGGAACGTCCGGGCCGCAGGTCTCCGAGGGTTGGCACGGGCAGCGCTTCGGCCGGCAGCTTCAGCGCACGCGGGAGTACTTCGACGTCGTCCGCATGGCGCTTGCCCGCGAGCGGGTCGTCTACCGGGGCCAGACGCTCCAGCTGCCCTTGCCGGACGGTCCCGGGAAGCCGCTCAAGCTCACGATCGCCACCGTGCAGGAGCAGATCCCGATCTACCTGGCCGCGATCGGGCCGCGAAACACCGCGCTTGCGGGTGAGATCGCCGACGGCTGGCTGCCGACGTTCTTCTCCCCGGAGCACGTGGGGATGTTCAGGCAGCGGCTGGAGGAGGGCGCGGCGCGCGCGGGACGCACGCTCGACGGGTTCGAGATCGCGCCCCAGGTCAGCGTCCACATCAGCGACGACATCGAGGCGGCCCGTAACTTCATGCGCCCGGCGCTGGCGCTGTACGTCGGCGGCATGGGCTCGCGGGAGCAGAACTTCTACAACGCGCTCGTCTGCGAATACGGGTTCGAACAAGCCGCAGCCGAGATCCAGGATCTGTACCTCGACGGGAAGCGCGAGCAGGCTTGCGCCGCGGTTCCGGACGCGCTGATCGACCTCGTATCGCTGGTCGGCCCGCGGGCTCAGGTGGCCGAGCGGCTCGCCGCCTACCGCGACGCGGGCGTCGGAACGCTGCTCGCCTCGCCGCTCGGCTTCAGCCGCGAGCAGCAATTCGAGCAGATGCGAACGCTCGCGGAGCTCGCCGCCTGAGCTCGCCCCGCCTGAACTTGAGCACCAACCCGCCGCGCCGGAAAGCGAGCCGGTCCCGGCGGATCTTCCTGGGCGCCTTCGGCCAGCCGGGCCACGCATTTCCGATGCTCGCGCTCGGCCGTCGGCTCGTCGAGCGCGGCCATCACGTCACATTCGAGACCTGGGAGCGCTGGCGGGAGCCGGTGACTGCCGCGGGGATCGACTTCCTGCCGGCGCCCGAGTACCCGATATTCCCGACCGCGGAGCGTCCGCTGAAGCCTTACCAGGCCGTCGAGCGCGCGACTGCGCCCACGCGTGCGGCGATCATCGCGTGCCGGCCCGATGTGGTGGTGCACGACATCCTTACGCTCGCGCCGGCGCTGGCGGCCGAGCTCGAGGGCGTACCAACCGCCACGCTGATCCCCCACCTCTTCCCGGTCACCGCCCCCGGGTTCCCGCCCTACTCGATCGGTGCGCGACTGCCGCGCACGCGCGCCGGCCGCGCGGTCTGGGGCGCCTTCGAGCGGCCGCTCGACAGAGGGCTGCGCCACGGGCGTGACGAGCTCAACGAGACCCGCCGGCGTCTGGGTCTTGAGGCGCTTGAGCGGCTGCACGGCGGCCTCAGCCCGAGGCTCTGCCTGGTCGCGTCGTTCCCGCAGCTCGAGTACCCCCGTGAGTGGCCGCCCGGCGTCCACGTCGTCGGACCGATGCTCTGGGAGCCGGCGGCCCCGACCGTCGCGCCGCCTGGCGGGAGCGCACCACTGCTGGTGGCGGCACCGTCTACCTCGCACGATCCGGCTCAGCGGTTGCTACGCGCCACGCTCGAGGGCCTGCGCCGCGCTCCCGTTCGCGTGCTGGCGGCCACGGACCGTCGCGCCGCGCGCGCACCGATCAGGGCCGGACGCAATGCGCGCCTCGTGAACTGGATGTCGTATCCGGAGGCGATGCGCGATGCGGCGCTCGTGATCTGCCATGGCGGTCACGGCACGATGGCGCGGGCACTGGAGCGCGGGGTGCCGGTGCTGGTGGTGCCACACAGCGGCGACATGGCCGAGAACGCGGCCCGAATCGACTGGGCGGGCGTCGGCGTGCGGTTGCCGTGGCGATTGCTGTCGGCCAGGACCCTGCGACTTGCCGTCGAGGGGGCGCTGGAGGAGCGCAAGGCTCTGGCCGCGCGCGCCGGAGAACTGGCGGCATGGGCTGCGGTCAACGACGGTCCGACGCGGGCCGCGGAGCTGATCGAGGAGCTGCCCACCTAAGTGACGACGGCCGGCTGTGCGCCCGACCGTCTGGGCGCCCGACCGTCTGGCGAATTAGCTGCGGCGGCGGCGCCAGCACCGGCACGAATTGTGCAGACTCTTTTGGTAACGCCATTTGCTGCCGATGGTTGGGTATGCGCTCTAGGGTTCAGGCAGCCCACTCGCATTACCTGATGGCCGAGACGCGCTTCTCCCGCAGCGCCTGGTGGCTGTATCTGGTGGTGATGCTGCCGATCGCGGTTCTGTACCTCGCGGGGCCGCTCAACGCCGGGCCGGTCTTCAATCTGATCGGATTGAGCGCTGTCATCGCAATTGTCGTCGGGGTGCGCACGCACAAGCCCACCGCTCGATTGGCGTGGCATCTGATCGCGGCCGGCATGGCTTTCTTCGTTGCGGGGAACGTGCTCTCGTACAACTACGCGGCGCTCTTCGGGGGAGCGCTGCCGTACCCCTCGGTCGCGGACGTGGTGTACCTGGTCGGCGTCTACCCGTGCACGGTCGCCGGACTGCTGCTCCTGATCCGCCGGCGCAACCCGGGTCGGGACTCGGTGGGCCTGGTGGACGCGATGATCGTGACGATCGGTCTGGCGCTGCTGTCGTGGGTCTTCCTGATCTCGCCATACGCCCACGACACAACGCTTCACCTGGGAACCAAGCTGGTCTCGATGGCATACCCGCTCGGCGACATCCTGCTTCTAGGGGTTGCGGTGCGGATGGCGGTCGGAGGTGGACACCGCGATTCTGCGTACTACCTGATGGTCAGCGCGATCGCAGCGGTGCTCGTGACCAACTCCATCTACGGTTGGATTCAGCTGCACGGCTCGTACACACCGGGTGGTCCGCTGGACGGTGGGTGGCTCTTGTACTACGTCCTGTTTGGCGCAGCTGCGCTACACCCGTCGATGAAGAACGTCGCGGACGCGGCCGCGAAGAAGGCCGAAATCACGCGCGCGCGAATCATTGGCATCTCTGTCGCCGCGCTGATCGCGCCCGTTGTGGAGATGCTCAAGCACTCAACGACGCAAGGTGACTCCGATGCGATCGTCATCGGTGCCGCCACGATCGTGATGTTCGGGCTGGTGGTGGTCCGGATGATCGGGCTTCTACGGGCCCAGGAGACAGCCGGGACGCGTGAACGCGTGCTGCGGGAGACCGTGTTGCGTAACGCGAGCGAGGTCCGCCTGGGCGCGCTGGTCGAGCATTCCAGCGAGATCATCCTTCTGCTCGAGTTTGATACGACCGTGGAATACGCAAGCCCTGCGGTCCGGCAGGTCCTCGGCTATGAGGTTGCGGAGTTCATCGGTCGCCGATTCCTGGATAACGTCGCCAGCGAGGACCGGACGCTCGTGCAGTCGGCGCTCCGCCGAGTGCCTGCAAGTACCTCAGCGCCGTCCGAGGTGTTCGAGTTTCGTATCCGCCACCGCGATGGTCGTCTGCTGCACACGGAGTGTCAGTTCACCAACCTGTTGGCGCATGCCGCGGTCGGCGCGATCGTGGTGAACCTGCGCGACGTCTCCGAACGTAAGCAGATTGAGGAACAGCTCATCCATCAGGCCTTTCACGATCCAATGACCGGCCTCGCGAACCGCCCGCTGTTTCGAGATCGCGTCGTACACGCGCTCACCCGCCGGGGCAACGCCAACCGGTGTCTCGCCGTGCTGTTCCTTGACCTCGACGATTTCAAGGCCATCAACGACACGTTCGGGCACGATGCAGGCGACCGCGTGTTGCAGACCATATCGGCGCGTCTCCTTTCTGCACTGCGGGAGAGCGATACCGCGGCCCGACTGGGCGGCGACGAGTTTGCGGTTCTCCTCGAGGACGTCGCGAACGAGACGGACGTGTCGGACATCGTGGCTGACCTGCTCGGCGTCATCAGCGCTCCACTGTGGCTCGACGGCAAAGAGGTCTCTGTCGACTGCAGTATCGGGATCGCCGTCGTGAACTCAACTGGCTCCACCCGGCACTCCACGGCGGTCGACGAGCTTCTCCGCAACGCCGATGCCGCTATGTACCAGGCAAAGGCCGCCGACGGCAATGCGTTCCGCCATTTCAGGCCCGGGATGCAGGAAGCCGTGGTCGCGCAGCTCGAGCTGCGCGCGGATCTCAAAGCAGCGATCGCGGCTAACGAGCTGACACTTGCCTACCAGCCGATCTTTGATCTCGAGGTGGACGAGATCACAGGTTATGAGGCGCTCCTGCGTTGGGAGCATGCGGTGCGAGGCAGCGTGCCGCCGGCCACGTTCATACCTGTTGCGGAGGATTCGGGCCTGATTATCCCGCTTGCCAACTGGGTCCTCGAGCGTGCATGCGAGGACGCCGTGTCGTTCCAGAAGGATGATCCCGGTCCACACAGGCGCGTCATGTCGATCAACGTCTCGGCGCAGCAGCTGGCGCGCACGGAGCTCGTTGGCGAGGTGCGCAGCGCACTACGCTCGAGCGGCCTCGATCCCCATTGTCTGATGCTCGAAATCACTGAGAGCGTGCTGATCTCCGACGTACAGCTCGCGATCCAGCGTCTCAGCGCACTGCGCAAGCTCGGCATCCGGATCGCGCTCGACGACTTCGGCACCGGGTACTCGTCGCTGAGCTACATCCTCCAGCTGCCGATCGACATCCTCAAGATCGACAAGCGGTTTATCGACAGCGTTGACTGCGACGATCGGGAGAGCAGGCTAACAGCGGCGATCATCGGTCTGGCTCGCACGCTCGACCTCCGCTGCGTCGCCGAGGGGATCGAACGGCCCACGCAGCAAGAGCGGCTCAAGGAGCTCGGCTGCGACTATGCGCAGGGCGTCCTGCTGGCCCACCCAATGAGTTCCGATGCGCTGCAGGAGCTTCTGTCGGCGACCGCGCCACAGTTGGCTTCCGCCGGTTCGGACACCGGCCTCTAGAGCTTTGGTCACCACTTGGTCAACACGAAGGCCCGGAACCTTCTCGATTCCGGGCCCTTTTGAAGCTGGGGAGGTGGGACTCGAACCCACAAGTCTTTCGACGCCTGATTAACAGTCAGGTGCGGCTGCCAGTTTCGCCACTCCCCAAAGGGGACCCCGGCTCAGCCAGTTGACTCAGCCGTTCGCTGGGCCAAGTGTATCGGCACCGCGGCCAGGCCAGCCTCTACCTCCGCATGGCAGTTGTGGCATAACAGCACGCACTTCTTCGCCTCCTCGCGAAGCGTCGCGATCGCCAGCGCTCTCCCTCGCTGGGCGAGCCCGGTGACCTTCGTGGCACGATCGAGGTGGTGAAACGCGAGGCCGCCAACGTAGCGGTCATACCCGCAGATCACACACCGTCCGCCAGCCTCTTCGACCAGGATCTGCTTCACACGCTGTCGGCGCCGTATGACGGCCGCAGCCCGACACCGCTTGCACCGCGTGCCGCCATCGGAGCGCAGCACAAACTCGGTCTCGCCATGAATCGGGCACACGAGCATCGTCGTCTGCAGCCAGCGGCCACGCGGCAACTGCTCTGAGCTTGTTGATCGGTTTCGCATCGATTGATCTCCGCGCCCGATCTCCTGGGCGCACACGAACGTATGTTCGCACTACGGCCGGACGGAAAGTGGAGCTAGACCGGGCGCTCGAGCCTCGTCACGACGGTCCTGATCGTCCTGATCACTTCCTGGTATTCGGCTGACAGCTGCGGCAGCGAACCCGCGCCACCACCGTGCTCGCGCAGGTACTTGATCTCGCGCCGGAGCCGGTCGCGCTCGAGCACAAGCCGAGCGTGCTCGAGCTCGTCGGCGTCCACGTGCCGGCCGCGGCCGGCGCGGGCGACGAGGTCGTCGAGCGCGAGCATGAGCTCGGGATCGTCTCCGGGCGGATCCGGAAGCGGTCCCGGGAGATACGCTCTGAGAAAGCGCGCCGCGCGGCGCAGCACATCCTCCAACAGCAGCGCGTCGGGATCGACCTGCGAGAGGACGGACGCGCCGAGGTCCGGTGAGGCGACACACATCGCCAGGAACGATCGCTCGCCCTGCGGACCGCGCGAGAGCACTCCCTGCGCCCGCGTTGCCGATCCCAACCGCCCGACCGGCTCGTACGTGCCGGCGCCCACCAGTTCCAGGATGCCGGCGGCGGCCGGCCGCCCCTGACCGAGCAGGGTCACTAGCCGTGCCTCCGGCACCGCCAGCGCGGTGGCGCTGCGACGCACCAGGTCGTCGCGCAGCACGCTAGCCGGTACCGGAGCGAGCACCGGTCGCAGCTCCGCGATCGCGCGATCCTTGCCCTCGGCGCTGCTCGGATCGGCACCCTCCAGCACACGCCCCACTTGAAACACGACGTACGGTGCCGAGGCGGCGATCCGCTCGCGCAGGGCGTCGGCGCCCTCGCGCTGGATCAGCTCGCCCGGGTCGGCGCCCGGTGGCAGGGGCACGACACGCAGCTCGAGCCCCGAGTCCGCGCAGACCTTCGCCGCCCGCTCCATCGCGCGTTGCCCAGCGCTGTCAGCGTCAAGACACAGCTCAAGCACCTTCACGACCCGCACGAGCTCGGCCACCTGCTCGTCCGTCAGCGAGGTGCCCATGATCCCGACCGCGTTGCGCACCCCCGCCTCGTGGAGGGCGAGCACGTCCGTGTAGCCCTCGCACAGGATCATCCGCCCGCTCTTTGCACCCTCAACGCGGGCCGCGGCGATCCCGTAGAGCACCTCGCGCTTGCGGTAGACCTCCCCCTCCGCCGTGTTGAGATACTTCGGTCCGTCATCGTTGCCCATCGTGCGCGCGCCGAAACCTCGCACGCGACCGCGCGCGTCTGCGGTGGGAAACATGATGCGGCCGCGAAAACGGTCGACCAGCTCATCGGGACGGGCCTTCTTGCGCCGGCCAAGGTCGGCGGCGAGGATCTCATCCGCGCTGTAGCCGGCCTTACGGGACGCGCCAACGACCCGATCCCACCCGTGCGGCGCGTAGCCGACACGGAACTCACGCAGGATCTGCTCGTCGAAGCCGCGCTCCTTCAGGTAGTCGCGGGCCGGCTGCGCCTCCCCCGCCTCCCACAGGAACCGCTCGTAGAAGGTGGCGGTACGGTCGAGCAGCGCGTACAACCGCTCGCGCCGTTGGCGTCGGGCGGCAGCCTCAGGCGCCTCGTCCTCGGTCTCGAGCTTGACACCGAAGCGGTCGGCCAGCGACTCGAGCGCGCCCTTGAAGTCGAGCCCCTCGGTGAGCATCACGAAGGTGAAGGGGTCGCCGGACTCCGAACAGCCGAAGCAGTGGTAATGCTTCTCGTCGGGGCGCACGTGAAAGGACGGCGTGCGCTCGTCGTGGAACGGGCAGCAGCCGAAGTAGCTGTCGACGCCACGGCGCGTCAGTTCCACCTTTGAGCCGACGAGAGCCAGCATGTCGACCGCGTCGCGCACGTGGTCGCGTGAATCGGCCGTGTAGCGACTCACGGCGTGAACGCCGTCGGAACGGCGAGCGCCTCGAACACCGCAACAGCAAAGCGATCGGTCATACCCGCGATGTAATCGGTCACGCGGCGCGACAGCTCGCCGTCCGGGATCGAGGCTGGTATCTGCTCAGGGTGATCGCAGAAATGGTTGAAGAGCGTGCGCACGGCAGCTCGGATCTTCTCACGCTCGTGTGTGACCTCCGGCCCGAGGTATAGGCGCGCGAACATGAAGTCGCGAAGATCGGACATCGCTTTGCCGATCGTCTCGCTCTGCACGATCGCGCCGGCAAGCGCCGACTGCTCGACCAGGTCGTGCACCAAGGTGTCGATCCGCTGCGAGCCCGTGTCGCCGAGCACGCCAATCGGGCCGCTCGGCAGCTCCTCGGCATCGAGCACGCCACCGCGCACCGCATCGTCGATGTCGTGGTTGATATAAGCGATGCGGTCGACGAAGCGGATGATGTGGCCCTCCAGCGTCGCCGGCGCGACCGCGCGCCACGAGTGCGCCGCGATCCCGTCACGCACCGGCGCTGTCAGGTTCAGCCCACGACCGTCACGCTCGAGCACCTCGACCACGCGCACCGAGTGCAGGTTGTGCCAGAACGTCTGGCCGAAGCGCTCGGTCAAGCGCTCGTCGAGCGCCTCCTCACCGATGTGACCAAACGGCGGGTGACCGAGGTCATGCCCGAGGCCGATCGCCTCCACGAGATCCTCGTTGAGCGCGAGCGCCCGCGCCACCGTCCTGGAGATCTGGGTTACCTCGAGCGTGTGCGTCAAGCGCGTGCGGTAGTGGTCCCCGACCGGCAGCACGAACACCTGGGTCTTGTGCTTGAGCCGCCGGAAGGCCTTGCAGTGCACGATCCGGTCGCGGTCACGCTGAAACGGCGTCCGCAGCCCGCAATCGGGCTCCGCGAACTCCCGGACGGCCGGATACGAGCGCGTGGCGAGCGGCGAGAGGTCGGCCTCCTCACGAGCTCGGATACGCGCCGCGAAAGCGTCGGCGACAGCGCCGCTCGGATGCTCGTAGACCTTGTTCACATAACCATTCTGTCAAGCCGCCGGGATGGCGTCAGGCACGTCTGAGACGTGTCAGCCACGCCCGGACGCCGTCGACAGCGGGCGCAGTCGCACCTGCGCGTGGTGCTCGGCGGTCTCGCGAATCGCGCGCTCGGCGGTATGCAGCGCCCGCTGGGAGGCGTGCGGCGCGCTCGCCAACGGTTGCCCGAGCGCCCCGACGAGGAACTCGTACGCGTCCTCCTCCAACGGGAACGACGCCGACTCGCATGAGCTGCACACCACCCCGCCGGCCGCGGCCGAGAAGCCAGTCAGGTGCTCACGCTCGCCGCAGTTCGCGCACGATCCGAGCTGCGGCACGATGCCGGCGGCGAGCAGCAGCTTCAGGCGGAACGCCAGCGCGTTCTCAGGTCGCGCCGCTGCTGGCCCGCTGGCCAGCAGCGTCAGCTCGTTCGCGAGCAGCGCGAACACGTCCGGATGCGGATCGTCGGTCTCGAACAGCCGAGCGACCGCGTCGCACGCGCGTGCGGCGGCATCGAGGGCGTGGGCGCTGTCACGCAGCCCCGGCCGCGCGTCGACCGTGTCGACGGCCGTCACCGTGTGCAGGTCGCCGCGTCCCTCGTGGAGGACCAGCTTGATCTGAAAGAACGGCTCGAGCCGGGCGCCGAAGCGGCTGCGCGAGCGCCTTGCACCCTTCGCGATCGCACCCACACGGCCGTGGTTCGGCGTGTACAGGTGCAGGATCCGGTCGGCCTCGCCGTAGCGGATCGAGCGCAGCACGATCGCCTCGGTCTTCAGCGAGCCGGGCACTGCGACGCCTCCACTACTGGCGCTACACTTTTTGAAGTCATGAAGCTTGTCATCATGTACACCACCGACTTCTGTCCGTTCTGCCGGAGCGCCAAGGCGCTTCTGGAGAAGCGCGGTATCGCCTACGAGGAGATCAATCTCGCACGCGACCCGGACAGCCGCAACCAGCTCGAGGAGGTCACGGGCATGTTCACATTCCCCCAGATCCTGATCGGTGACCAGGTGATCGGCGGCTTCGAGGAGCTGCTGGCGGCGGACCGCGCCGGGCACTTGCCCGAGCTGCTGGCGGCCTAGGTTCCGTCCGCGAGGGTAGGCCTCCGTCATGTGGCGCGCCGGCATCCTGAGCACAGTGCTGGTCTGCGCGGTCGCGAGCATATGTGCTGCGACCGCCGCCTCAGCGGTGCCACGCGGCTTCCTCACCAGGGCCGAATACCAGCAACTGCGGTCTGCGGAGATGCGGATCAAGTCGATCTCGGCGAGGGACACTCGCGGCATTCGGCAGGTGCGCGCGGTCTGTAGCCGCCTGCGCCGCGTGAGCCCGCTGATAGCGGCGGTGCGATCGGGCTGCCTCGATCTGATCGCCCTCGGCGGCGACAACGCCAAGCTCAACGCCACGGCGACGAAGTGCGGCATCGACCCGGGGTCGGAGGCTGCGATCCTCACCTGCCTGATTCCGACGGTTCGTGGGTACTACATGAACGCCGAGTCCTTCTACCGCGCGGAGAGCCGCGTCAACCGGCTCGCCCGAGCCCGCGGCTTCAGCAGCATGTGCGTGGCGGTGATCGGTGACTCACCCCGCAACATCTCAGCCGAGGGGCGCGTCGCCGGGGACCTCAAGGCCGCGGTCAGCGCGCTCAGGACCCAGAACCCTGGCGCGCTGCAGACGCTGTCGGGCCAGCTCGACCGCGACGTGAGCTTGATCAAGCGGGGGCCGAGTTCGCTGTCGGTCTGCCCGCACAGCTGAGCCGGCGGCAAAGCCCGCCGCCGGCGAAATTCACAGCTCAGCCGCGCCGAGCCCGCGGCCGCGGCTGGCACCGCTCACACACGTACGTCCCGCGCCCGCCAACGACGAGTTTGCGGATCGGCCGGCCGCACGTGACGCAGGGCTCACCCTCCCGCATGTGCACCAGGAATCGGTCCTGGAAGCTGCCGCGGGCGCCGTCCACGTGGCGGAAGTCGTCGATCGATGCGCCCTTCGCGTCGATGCCGGCCGCGAGCGCGATCTCGATCGCGTCCTTGACCGCGGTCCACTGTTCGAGCTTCAGCGATCCAGCCGGGCGCAGCGGATGCACTCCGGCTCGGTGCAGCGCCTCGTCGGCGTAGATGTTGCCGACTCCGGCAATGCGCCGCTGATCGAGGATGAAGGACTTGACAGGCGCTGTGCGACCGCGCGCCTGCGCACGCAGGTAGGCGGGCGTGAACTCGGAGGTCAACGGCTCGGCGCCGAGCCTGGCGTTGAGGTAGGCATCGCGAGCCGAGGTCGAGAGCATCAGATGCCCGGTGCCGAAGCGACGCGGGTCCACGTACACGAGCGCGTGCCCGTCGTCCAGCTCGAAGCGCGCATGCGCGTGTGGCGGCTCCTGGGCGGGGTCCACCAGCAATGAACCGGTCATGCGCAGATGCACGAGCAGGTGCCGGTCTTGGTCGAGTTCCCAGATCAGGTACTTGCCGCGGCGCCCGAGCTTCTGCACCCGCGCGCCCGTCAGCTCGGCGGCGATCAGCTCCGGAGGCGCCGGCTGCGTCCAGCGAAAATCACGGAGCTCGACCGACGTCAGCGTGCGCCGCTCCAGATGTGGGGCGAGTTGGCGTCTGATCGTCTCTACCTCTGGAAGCTCGGGCATGCGCGTACCGGATCATAGGAACGTGGTCCCCCGGGGATCGCGTCGCACCCACCGAGAGCGGCCGCGCGACCGGTACCGCTAAGCGTCGTCGCGACGCGCGATCTTTGCGCGCGGGTGCGCGTCGAAGTAGACCTCGCGGAGCCGCTCAGGTGACAGGTGCGTGTAGACCTGCGTGGTGCCGATGTCAGCATGGCCGAGCATCTCCTGCAGCGAGCGCAGGTCGCAGCCGCCGGCCAACAGGTGCGTGGCGAATGTGTGGCGCAGCGTGTGCGGACTCATGCGAGAGTCGAGCCCGGCCGCTCGCGCATGGCGCTGCACGATTTTGTAGAGGCCCTGGCGCGACAGCCCCTGTCCGCGCATGTTGACGAACACGTGCGGCTCGTCGCGCAGACCGATGAGCGCTGGGCGCGCCCGGTCCAGGTACTGGCGCAGCGTCTCGAGCGCCTTCGAACCGACCGGCACGATCCGCTCCTTGGAGCCCTTGCCGTGGGCGATCAGCACGCCGGCCTCGAGGTCGAGCTCGCGAAGCTCCAGCGTGATCGCCTCGGACGCGCGCAGGCCACAGGCATACATCGTTTCGAGCAGCGCGCGATCGCGCAGCGCCGCATTGCCCATGCCCTGCGGTTGGGCGAGCAGGCTGTTGACTTGATCGCGGCTCAGCACGCGCGGAAGCCGCGCACGTGAGCGTGGCGGGCGCAGCTCCGCGGTCGGATCGCTGTCCAGGAGGCCCTCACGCCGCAGATGCCGATAGAACGAGCGTAGGCAGGCGATCTTTCGTTGAAGCGTCGCGGCGGCTGCAGGCTTGCGGTCCTCGCGACCCTCCGCGAGCTCGCTGACGAACTCCGACAGCAGGCGCCCATCAACCACCAGCGGATCTGTCTGACGGCGGTCGAGAAACGCGCCCAGCTGCTGCAGGTCGGAGCGATACGCCTCCAGCGTGTTACGCGACAGGCCGCGCTCCAGTTCGAGGTAGGCGAGGAAATCGAGCGTCAGCTCGGTCAGGCGTTGCGCGGGACCGGCGGCAACCGTGGCCATGTCGGTTCAGTTCGCCCCGGCCGGCCCCACTCCTCTGTGAGCCCGGCGTGGCTAGCGGCGCTCCAGCTCACGCGCGAGCCAGAGCAGTCCGACCAGCGTCTTGGCGTCAGTGGTCGACGCGATCGCACTGTCGAGGTCCGAGAGTGGCCAGGGAACGACCTCGATGTGCTCGTCGTCCTCGGGCTCGGGGCCCCCGTGTGCATCGGAAAGATCCGACGCCACGAACATCGTCATCTGCTCATCGCAGAAGCCGGGGGTCGGATGGAAGCTGAGGACCTCACGCCACTGGACGGCGTGTTTGCCGATCTCCTCGACCAGCTCGCGTCGGGCGAGCTCCAGCAGCGATTCGCCCGGGCGGTCACGCTTGCCGGCCGGGATCTCAAGTGAGTCGTCGACCCGTGCGGCTTCGCGTGGCTGGCGCACCAGCCACACGTGCGTGGTGTCGATCGCGATCACCGTGACCGCCCCCGGGTGCCAGACCTTGTCGAACGTGTTCTGGCTGCCGTCGGCGTAGCGGTAGGTCTCGGTACCGGCCTTCAGCAACCTCCCGTGCCACTGGACCGTCTCGGCCACCACCTCGAATTCCGTCACGCAGCCTCCTCACCGGCTTCGACGACGAGTGCCAGCACCAGGTCGAGATTCCCCTCGAGCGCCGCGAAGCTGACGCGTTCTGTGCGCTGATGAGCGCGCTCGGTCCCGTTGGCGAGGTTGGTGCACGGGAAGCCGTTCAGGCGCAGCGCGTTCGCGTCCGCGCCACCGCCGCTCGAGCGGAAGCGCGGCTCGTAGCCGAGGCTGCGAAGCGCCCGCCCGGCGAGCGCGACGGAGTGCTCACGCGGGCCGAGCCGATAGCCGGTGAACATCTGCTGGAGGTGCAGATCGAGGTCACAACCGGCCGTGTCGGCCGCGTCCTCGAGGGCGTCGATAGCTGCGGTCACGTAGCGGTCGACCTGCTCCTGCTCTACGGCGCGCACCTCCGCGCTGATCGAACAGCGGTCGGCAACGACATTCGTGGCGGTACCGCCGGAAACGGTGCCGACGTTGGCCGTCGTCTCATCATCGAAGCGTCCCTGGGGCATCTTCGCGATCGCGTGTGCCGCGGCGACGATCGCGTTGACCCCCTCCTCCGGTTGCACCCCGGCATGCGCCGCCCTGCCCCGGATCTCGGCATCGATACGCATGTGCGTCGGTGAGGCTGTGATGATCTCGCCGAGCGGCGAAGCATGATCGAGGACATAGCCGAAGTCGCTGCGCAGTCGGTGCACATCGAATTGCTTCGCGCCGTTCAAGCCCGTCTCCTCCGCGACGGTGAACAGCAACTCGACGCCGATCTCTGGTCGCGGTGAGGCGGTGGCGAGCATCCGGGCCAGCTCGATGATCGCCGCGACGGCCGCCTTGTTGTCGGCGCCGAGGATCCCCTCATTGGCGTTCTCCCAGCCGCTGTCGAGCCGCACAGGGTCGACCGGCGCCGTCAACGGCACCGTGTCCATGTGCGCGCACAGCAGCAGCGCACGCGAGCCGCTGCCCGGGATCGCCGCCAGCAAGTTGCCGGCGCTCGAGCCGATCGACGCGCCAGCGTCATCCTCCTCGACCGCCAGGCCCAAACCGGTCAGCTCACGGGTGATCCAGTCCGCGACGCCGCGTTCGTCGCCGGTGGGGCTCGGAATGCGGCAGAGCGCCTCGAAGGTGGCGTGCAGTCGCTCGCGCTCCGCCTGACCGGCAAGCAGCGTCACCCGCGGCGCTCCGCCTCACCGGCAAGCAACGTCACCCGCAACGCTCCGCGCTAGCCGAGGCGCGTCGCGGTGACTTCGCCCTCGTGCTCGGGCGGCGCCACGAAGTGATCGTGACCCCGATGGGCGTAGGCGGCGCCCACGAACTCCCTGAACAGCGGCGAGGGACGGTCGGGGCGGGACTTGAACTCCGGGTGGAACTGCGACGCGACGTAGAACGGGTGCAGTTCCCGCGGCAACTCGACGATTTCGACCAGACGCTCATCCGGGGTCGTCCCGGAGAACACGAGGCCTGCCGACTCCAGTTGCTTGCGAAGGTGGTTGTTGACCTCGTAGCGATGACGGTGGCGCTCGTAGACGACGCTCTCACCGTAGGCCTCGTGGGCCCGCGTACCGTCGTGGACCTTTACCGGATCGGCGCCGAGCCGCATCGTCCCACCCATGTCGGCGATCTCACGCTGCTCCGGGAGCAGATCGATGACCGGATACGGCGTCTCGGGATCCATCTCGGTCGAGTTGGCGCCTGGCATATCTGCGACGTGTCTCGCGAACTCGCTCACAGCCACGTGCATGCCCAGGCACACACCCAGATACGGGATGCCGGATTCGCGCGCGATTCTCGCAGCGGCGATCTTGCCCTCGAATCCGCGGCCGCCGAATCCGCCGGGGATGAGGATGCCGTCAACACGCTGCAGCAGCGCGTCGACCTCGGGCTCGCCGACCGTCTCCGAATCAACCCACTCGATCTTCACGCGGCAGCCGTGGAGAATGCCGCTGTGCCGGAGCGCCTCGGCCACCGACAGATACGCGTCCTCGAGCTGGACGTACTTGCCGACCAAGGCCACGCTGATCTCGTCGGTCAACGCTGCGGCCCGGTCGACGATCGCCTTCCAGCTGTCGAGATCCGGGGACGGCGTCTCCAACCCGAAGTGCTCGGAGAGGATGTAGTCATCGACGCCCTCCTCATGGAAGGTGAGCGGGCAGCTGTAGACATCGGGCACGTCATAGGCGGAGATGACCGCATCGACGGGGAGACTCGCGAACAACGCGATCTTCTTGCGAATTTCGGTCGAGAGCACCGATTCCGAGCGGCACATGACCATGTCGGGGTTGATGCCGATGCGGCGCAACTCGTTGACCGAATGCTGGGTCGGCTTGGTCTTGAGCTCGCCAGCGTGGCCGATGTAGGGGACAAGCGTGAGGTGGATGAACATGCAGCGTCGCCGGCCCACCTCCACGGGGAACTGACGGATCGCCTCCAGGAACGGCAGCGACTCGATGTCGCCGACGGTGCCGCCGATCTCCGTGATCACGAAGTCGACGTCAGAGGAGTCGGCCATCACGTGGATCCGCTGCTTGATCTCGTCGGTGATGTGCGGAACGACCTGCACGGTCGCGCCGAGGTAGTCGCCGCGACGCTCACGCCGAATCACCGTGTTGTAGATGCCGCCGGCGGTCACATTCGAGGCGCGGCTCGAGTTGGCATCGGTGAAGCGCTCGTAGTGTCCGAGATCCAGATCGGTCTCGGCGCCGTCCTCGGTCACGAACACCTCGCCGTGCTGGTACGGCGACATCGTCCCGGGGTCGACGTTGATGTAGGGATCGAACTTCTGGATCTGAACCGACAGTCCCCGGGAGCGCAACAGCCGCCCGATTGAGGCGGCTGCGATGCCCTTGCCGAGCGACGACACCACACCGCCCGTGATGAAGATGAATCGCGTCTCGGCCTGGCTCATTGCTCGATCCTTGGTCCCGTGCTCACCGGTCGTCGAAGGTAGCGTCCGGGGCGGACGCACGCGGCCAGTGGCTGATGCTTGCGGCGCCCTTGCTCAGAGTAGCGGCAGCACTCGGCTTTTTCGGCCGTCAGCACGACGGAACCCACGGATCCGGTGGACCGTTCAATCCAAATAGCGGGATGCATGCCTCGAGTCCGCTGATCCGAACCGAGATCCGCTCGCGGTCGATCCACCGGTCCCGCGTCAGACGCAGTTGACGGTCGAGTTGCCGCTCGCCGCGTACCTCGACCCAGGACTCGCCGGCGTCAACATATCCGAGTTTCTCAGAAACGCGCGCCGACGCACCGGCTCCCTCGAGCACAGAAGACGTCACCGCCTGGGCACCGAGCCCACGGAAGGCGAGCTCGAGGATCGCCGCCCGCATCTCGGTGCCGTAGCCCCGCCCGTGTGATCGCTGCGCGAGCCAGGAACCGCTCTTCAGCTCCCGCCCGGCGGCGAAGCCGCGTCCGCCGAGGCCTTGTACGCCGATCGGGTAGTCGGCGGCCCAGACGCCGAGCTCCAGACTCCAGTCCTCAGCGCCCCAGCTCCGCCGCAACCCCATGTGGTGGTCCACAAAAGCTTCGATGAATCCGGGCTCACCTATGCCATCGGTCCACGGCACGACAAACGGCATCTCCCCAGGATCGTGGACGCCGCCGTCGGCGACGCGTGCAAGCTCGACGAGCTCGTCCTCGGTCGGCCAGCGCAGCTCCAGCCGGTCGGTCCGCAGGCGCAGTCCGTACAGCGACGTCAGGTCCATCAGCGCACGATGTCAAACCGTCGTGCGCCGAGACCGCGCGACCGCCGCGGATCCCGCGGTCGGGACCCGCCGCGGGATCCGCGGACCAGACTAGTAAACCTCGTAGGGTTCTCTAGCCGCCGGCGGACGCTGCGTGCGAGTGACGATCACACGCCCTTCGCCGTACGTTTCGTCCATGTAAAGCTGAGCTGCCCCGGGGTCGCTCGCCACCCGCATCTGCACGACGCCAGCCGTGCGATCCGGTGTCCAGCCTCGAACTTCGATCCCGGCCGCTCGGATGTGCAGCTGATCCTCGAAGATCTGACTCGTTAGTGCAGCTAGACGCTGGAACGCCCCAACCGTCTCAGTCGTATTTTCCATCGATCTGGGCCTTTCCGGGACTCATTCAACCCTACGGCCGACGCTCCGGGCATGAGGCGGCGACCGTGCGTATCAAAGGATATTCGCATAAGGATATCTACTCGGCGGACGTCGCGGTAGTCACTGCAATTACCCGCGCGATGCGCGCCGCGCCCCGACAACGCGGCGCCTCACACCTATGGCCCGGTTTCGCGGACATCAGGCCGGTTCACAGATACCCGTGCCGCAGTCGCAAATTCACGGCCGCCTCGCGAATTTCCGACCCACGACACTAGGCGGCTTTGAGGAGCTCCCGTGCGTGCCCACGGGCCGCGCGGTCATCAACGTCGGCGCCGAGCATTCGCACCAGCTCACCAACCACCGCGTCGCCCTCAAGCGCGGTCACCGTCGTCACGGCCGGCGAGTGTGACCCGTCCTTGACGATGGTGAAGTGGCTGTTGGCCATCGCCGCGACCTGGGGCAGGTGGGTGATGCAGAGTATCTGACGGCCCTCAGCGAGCTCGCGCAGGTGCGCACCCACCGCGCGCGCCGTGTGACCGCCGATTCCGGCGTCGACCTCGTCAAACACCAGCAGCGCGCCGTCGCCGCGTCCGCCCATGGGCATGCCGCCAACCGCCTTGCGGCCGCCACGACCCTTGGGCCGGGCGCCGCTCTCCCTTCCTCCGCCTCCATGTGCCACGCTCAGCAGGGCGAGCATCACGCGCGAAAGCTCTCCACCAGACGCGACCTCGCGCAGCGGACCGGATGGCAGCCCGGGGTTCGGGGCGATCAGGAATTCGACCGCGTCGCCGCCATGCGAGCCGTAGCCGCCGTCGCGCTCCCGCATGGCCACATCGAACCGCGCCCCATCCATGGCCAGCTCGTGCAGGCGCTCGAGCACCGCCGACGCCAGTCGCGGCGCCGCCTCCTGTCGCGCCGCCCGGAGCTCAGCCCCGACCCCGGCGCGCTCCGCCAGCGCCGCCTCGAGATCGGCCGACAGCGCCTCAAAGCTCACGTCCGCGTCGTTCAGGGTCTCACGCCGCTCCCGGCACGCTACGGCGTATGCGAGTACCTCGGCGATACCGCCGCCGTGCTTGCGCCCGAGTCGCGCGAAGGCCGCGAGGCGCTCTTCGACGGCCTCCAGGCGCCCGGGCTCGGCCTCCAACCGGTCCAGATACGCGTGCAGCTCGGCCGCCACGTCCTCGGCTTCATAACGCAACGCTGCGAGCCGGTCGGCGAAGGAGGCAAGTTCGGGATCGAACGTAACCGCCGACTCGAGCTCGGCGGCAGCTCTGGTCAGCAGCACCCCCGCCCCTTCGCCCTCGTCGGGCATCAACGCCTCGACGCCAACCGCGGCGGCACGCCGCAGCGCCTCTTGGTTGCGTAGCCGGTCGCGCTCCGCCAGCAACTGCACTTCCTCCTCGACGCTCGGGTCGATCTCCTCGATCTCACGAAGCTCGAATCCGATCAGGTCGAGTTCGCGTTCGCGCGCACCAACGCGGCCGTCCAGCGCCTCGATCCGGGCCTCCAGTCCACGCACGCGCTCATGGGTCGCCGCCATCTCTGTACGCAGCTGAGCCTGCCGACCGCCGCAGAACCCGTCGAGCGCGTCCAGCTGCGCGGCCGTGAGCATCAGCCTTCGGTGCTCGTGCTGTCCGTAGAAAGAAAACATCCGGCTGCCGAGCTCGCGCAGATCAGCGACCGTTGCCGCGCGACCGCACACATAGGCACGGGTGCGCCCGTCGGGCCAGACCCGACGGGCGAGCACCAGTTCCTCAGCGTCAGCGGGAATCCGCTCGTCACCACTGGCGGCCAGCCCAGGCGGCAACTCGAACACGCCCTCCACGTACGCCTCCGCCGCGCCTTCTCTAACGATTCCGGCGCGGGCCTTGCCTCCCAGCAAGAGGTCGAGCGCGTGGGCGAGCAGCGTCTTGCCAGCACCGGTTTCACCGGTGAGAACGTTGAGCCCGGGAGCGAGCCGCAACTCGGCGCACTCCATCAGCAACAGGTTCTCGACGCGAAGCTCGTACAGCACGCTTCGAGTTCTACGCCCACCGCCGGACGGAAAATACGAACACGCGTTCGCGCGTGCTTCTCCCCGCCTCCGCGCCGTAATGACGACGCTGTGGCGGGAAGAACGCGCTCCGGGCTTCGGGGCGCCGCGCGCCAGGCGCCCGCTCAGCGGAGCGTCGCCAAGCGCCCGAACTTCTGCTGAAGGCGCTTGTAGAAGTTGATGCCCTCGAGCTGGGCCAGGAGACCCTGGTTCCCGACGAATCGCGCCTCCAGACGGGCGCCGGGCTGCAGCTCGATCATCGGTCGCCCGTCGATCGCGACGTCGACCGCCTCGTCCTCGGAGTTGTTCTGAATCGTCAGCGTGTCGTTGGGCGCCACCACGAGCGCACGCGCCGTCAGCGAATGCGGAGCGATGAACGAGACGACGATGCCCGCTACGCCCCACGCCATGACCGGTCCGCCGTTGGCGAGGTTGTAGCCCGTCGAGCCGGCCGGAGTGGCGACAACGAGGCCGTCGCAGCGCACGCGCCCGATCTCGTCTTCGCCGACCGAATAGGCCAGCGTCGCGACGCGCTGACCCTGCCCGCGCTGGACCGAGACATCGTTGATCGCGATCCAGGCGCTGTTGCCTGCGTGGACGGCGATGCCGGGCAGCGCCAGCGTGTCGAACTCGCGTGCGAACGCGCGCTGAAACCCGGAGCGGGCGTCCTCACGGTCGATCGTGGCCAGAAACCCGACCTCACCGAAATTGACGCCGAATACGGGTACGCCGGTGCCGGCATAGGTGCGCAGCGCGCTCAGTATCGTGCCGTCGCCGCCGAGTGCGAAGCAGATGTCGACGTCGCGCGGCATCGTGGGGGTGATCTCGAGGCCGTCTGCCGGCTCGAGCTTGTGTTTGGTGGCCTCGCGTTCGTCGATCACCAGGCGTGCGCCAACCGATTGCGCGACCTCGATCAGGGCCTCGATCGCAGGGCCCGTCTCCGCCGGGCGACGGTGCGTCAGGACCGTCGCGACCGGACCACTCAAGGGTCCACCACCACGTGCGAAGGCTCCACGACCACATGCGAAGGCTCAACCGCAACCGACGAAGGCTCAACCGCCAGCGCCGCAGCTCCCAGATCCGCGATGCCTACCCCGCGAGCGGCCTCGCAGACCCAGACGAAGGTCTCGCGATTGCCCTTGGGCCCGGGCAGCCCCGAACTCGCATAGCCGGCGACCGACGCCCCGAGCCCTACCGCGAACGACCCCACAGAGACCAAAGCGTCGCGCCGGGCCGCTGCGTCGCGTACGACCCCGCCCTTGCCGATCCGCTCGCGGCCAACCTCGAACTGCGGCTTGACCATCGCCAGACAGTCGTAGCGCGCTGCGGCACACGCGAGCACCGCCGGCAGCACCTTGGTGAGCGATATGAAGGACACGTCGATCACGATCAATCCGGGAGCGTACGGGAGCTCAGCCGATTGGAGGGTGCGTGCATTGCGCCTTTCAATCACGGTCACACGCGGGTCCTCGCGCAGCTTCCAGCTCAACTCCCCGTAGGCCACGTCCACCGCCACCACACGCGCGGCACCCCGTTGCAGCAGGCAATCGGTGAAGCCGCCCGTCGAAGCACCGACATCCAACCCCAAAGCACCGGAGACGTCGAGCCCGAGCTCATCCAACGCGTTGGCCAGCTTCACCCCTCCGCGCGAGACGTACTGGAGCCCGGACGCGACCTCGACCTCGACCTCGGGAGTCACCATCTGCCCAGGTTTCGACGCCCGCTCGCGCCCCGGCAGAAGCAACACCTCGCCGGCGAGCACGGACGCGGCCGCGCGCGCCCGGGACTCGAACAGCCCGCGCTCGGCCAGCACCACGTCCAGCCGCACCTTGGTCAAAGGCTAGGCGACCTTGTGCCGGTCCGCAACGGCCGCCAGCACCCGCTCCGCGATCCGCTCGGGCGTGTACTCGACTTCGGCGTGCAGCAGCTTCGGCGCGCCGTGCGTGACATAGCGGTCGGGAAGGCCGACGCGCAGGATGCGCGCCGTGATCCCGGCGTCCGAGAGCGTCTCCCAGACGGCCGAACCGAAGCCGCCGGCGAGCACACCCTCCTCGACCGTCACCAACAGCTCATGCTCGGCCGCCAGCTGCGCGGCCAAGCCCGCGTCGATCGGCTTGGCGAAGCGCGCGTCGGCGACGGTCACCGCCAGCCCGTGGTCGGCCAGAATGTCGGCGGCGGCGAGCGCCTTGCCAACACCTGTCCCGTAGCCGAGCAGCGCGACCCGCGGACCGGACATGGCACCGCCCTCGCGCAGGATCTCGCCGGTTCCCACGGGGATCACCGCCGGCTCGTCCGGGATCGGAACGCCAACCGCCTCGCCGCGCGGATAACGGATCGCCGTCGGCCCGTCGTAGGTCAGCGCCGTGTGCAGCATGTGCACAAGCATCGCCTCGTCACGCGGCGCCATCAGCACGATGTTCGGCAGGCAGCGCAGGTAGGGGATGTCGAAGACGCCGTGGTGGGTGGGACCGTCATCGCCGACCAAGCCGGCGCGATCCATCACGAACGTGACATTCAGCTTCTGCAGGCAGACGTCATGGACGATCTGGTCGTAGGCCCGCTGCAGGAAGGTCGAGTAGATGGCGACGACCGGGCGGCAGCCCTGCAACGCCAGGCCGCAGGCCAGCAGCACCGCCTGCTGCTCGGCGATGCCGACGTCGAAGTAGCGGTCGGGAAGCTCGCGCTGGAGGATGTTCAGGCCGGTGCCGGAGTTCATCGCCGCGGTGATGCCGAGCACGCGCTGGTCGCGCTGCGCTTCGCGCACGAGCGCTTCGCCGAAGACCTGCGTGTAGGCCGGCGGAGGGGTCGCCGTGCCAGCGGGCACGGCGGCGGCAGGTGCGGGGGCGCCGTTCGAGATCGACTTCGGCTTGGCGGCATGCCACTTCTCCATGCCCTCGAGCCCCCCGTCCTCGGCCGGCGCGAAGCCCTTGCCCTTGATCGTCGCGCAGTGCACGACAACCGGGCGCTGGGCGGCCAGCGCTTCGCGGACGGCGCGGCGCACGGCTCGCACGTTGTGGCCGTCGATCACGCCCATGTATGCCCAGTCGAGCTCCTCCCACCAAAGGCCCGGCGCCCAGAACGCCTTGAGCGACTCCTTGAGCTGCGGACCGAGTCGCTCCAGCGTATGGCCGAGGGCCGGCAGCTTGACGAGGCCGCTCTCGACGTCCTCGCGCGCGTGCCAGAGCTTGGGGTTCAGCCGGATACGGTTGAAGTAACTGCTGAGTGCCCCGACGTTGGGCGCGATCGACATGCCGTTGTCGTTGAGCACCACCACGATCGGAGTGCCGAGACCACCGGCCTCGGTGACCGCCTCGAACGCGACACCACCGGTCATCGCGCCGTCGCCCACAACCGCCACCACGTTTCCATCCTCGCCGTGGCCGCGGCGCATCGCCTCTTTGAGGCCGACCGCATAGCCGATCGCGGTCGAGGCGTGACCGGCGCCCATGATGTCGTGCTCGGACTCGAAGATCGAGCAGAACGGCGCGAGCCCCCCGTATTTGCGGATCGTCGGCAGCTGGTCGCGGCGGCCCGTGAGGATCTTGTGCGGGTAGGCCTGGTGGCCGACATCCCAGAGGATCTTGTCGCGCGGGGAGTCGAGCAGCGAGTGCAGCGCGACGGCGATCTCGACGGAGCCCAGGTTGGCGCCAAAGTGCCCGCCGATCTCACCGACCGTGTCGATGATGTAGTTGCGGACCTCGTCGGCGACCTGCTGCAGCTGGTCTTCGTTGAGGCCGTGCAGGTCCTGGGGCTTGTTGATGTGCGGGAGCAGTTCGGACATTAGGGTGGTTGGAATCTGTGGCGGATGTGGTGGCTAGAAGCTGCGGTGAGCGATGAAGTCGGTGATCTGCTGTAGCTGTGCCGGATCGCCGGGGGCGGCGCTCGCGAGTGCCGATCCGGCCTTGCGGTGAGCCTCCTGCGCCAGCCGGCGGGCTCCGTCGAGGCCGTATTCGGTCACGTACGTGCGTTTGCCCAGGCGCTCATCGGTGCCGCTCGGCTTACCGAGCGCCTCATCCGATCCGGTCACGTCGAGGATGTCGTCGACGATTTGGAAGAGCACGCCCAGCTCGCTCGCAAAGTGTTGAAACTGCTCGATTGTGGCAGGTTCCTGTTTACCCTCGATCAAGAGCACGCATTCGACGCTGGCGCGGATCAGACGACCGGTCTTGAGTTCATGAAGGTACCTCAGGCCCTCCGCGCCCGCTGGCGCGGAGCCCGCCACATCGAGGTACTGGCCGCCGACCA
>DATKSM010000113.1:0-2247 GCA_035531655.1 Solirubrobacteraceae bacterium | reverse complement strand
TAGGCGCCGTCCCTGACCTCCTCAACGCCGGGCACCGCGGTCGCGGCGAGATGTCCGAACAGGTTGTCCGGGCACAGCGGCAGGCGGAACGGCAATCTGAGCACGATCGTGTTCGGTTGCGCGCTTGCCGAGGACAGCTCGTTCCGGACGCGGCGGCGCAGCCCGCTCGGAGCCATCGCGAAGACATCGCGAATCGTTGCGTTGAACTGCCTCACGCTGGAGAAGCCCGACGCGAATGCGATCTCGGCCATCGACAGCTTCGTCGTCTCGATCAGCAACCTGGTCGTCTGTGCGCGCTGTGCGCGAGCGATCGCGATCGGTCCAGCCCCGACCTCGGCGAGCAACATGCGCTGGAGCTGGCGAACGCTGTAGCCGAGCTGGGCGGCAAGGCCCGGAACGCCCAAGCTGTCCACGACGCCCTCCGCGATCAGGCGCATTGCACGCGCGACGACGTCGGCGCGCGCGTCCCACTCGGGCGATCCCGGGCTCGCGTCGGGCCGGCAGCGCTTGCATGCCCGGAAGCCTGCCTGCTGGGCGGCGGCGGCCGAGGGATAGAAGTGGATGTTCTCGCGCTTTGGCGTGATGGCGGGACAGCTCGGCCGGCAGTAGATGCCGGTGGACGTGACTGCCCCGAAGAACCAGCCGTCGAATCGCGAATCCTTTGACAGCGCGGCGCGGTAGCAACGCTCGAAGTCCTCGATCACACATCAAGTCTTACCGGACTCGCGGTCGATTTCTGGCGGATTTGCGACAAGAGCGTTGCGCCCCTGGCCCCTTTTCCCCGGCTGACGAAAGACGCCTCGACGGGATCGTTAGGTATTTCCCACCGATGGCAGCGATAGCCTGGGCGCGGAGGATGTCAACGTGCACCAAGGTCCGACAAGCACCGGCGTATCGATGGACGGCGCCGTGCACAGGTCCAGGCCCGCTGTGAGCAAGCGGAGCAGGGTCGTCGCAGAGCTGGGCGGCCTGGACGCCCGCATGTGCGCCGGCAGCATTGTGCTGTGCGGCGTCCTGCTCATAGGTTGCGGGGGCTCAAAAACGCCGTCTAAGACGAGCTCTACCGCGACGACGGCAACTCGGACATCCAGCACGCAGACGACCTCCTCAACCGCGGCTCCTCCACCATCGAGCGAAGTTTCGCCGGGCGTCGTCCGCGCATCGGCTCGAGGTGTGAGCGCGACGATGCATGCGAGCACCCACAGCCCTCGCGTGAATCGCCCATGGCCGGTCAGCTTCACGGTCACGAGCGCAGGCAAACCGGTCAAGTCGGAAGTCCGCTACCAGTACCTGTTCGCCGGACAGGTCGTCGCGCGACGCTCGCACTACACGTTCGACGGGAGTTTCCACGACGTCTTCACCTGGCCCGCCTCCGCGGTCGGCTATCCGCTCACGTTCAGGGCCGTAATCGGCTCAGGCAAGATCACGCTCAACCTCGACTATCCGGTGCGGGTGGTTCGCTGATGGCGACCGCCGGCTCGTCGCTGTCATCGAAAACGTCGAGCGGCAGCGACGCCGACACGAGCACATTGGGAGCACTGGCAAGCTCGCTGACACGAAGGTCCACTGCGACGCTGCAGAGTGCGCACGCCTGCCCCACGTCGAGTCCCCTGACGGCGCGGAGGTAGTCGACCATCTCGCGCAGCGCCGCTCGGCTGGCGACACCGAGATCGCGGTCGTGATTGATACCGCCCTCGTCGACAGATACGCCTGTCGTGACCAGATGGTTCCGAGCCGGCGTGGTTGGCCGCTCGACATATTCGAGGACGGGATTGTGTGGATGCCAGCTGAGGGAGGTGCTCTTGCGCAGGCGCACGCGTATACGGACAGCAGCCCGCACCTCGATCGCCTGGCCGCAAATCTCCCCGTCGCCCTGGGCGAAATGAGCGTCGCCCAGAGACAGCAGCGCGCCCGGGACGTCCACCCGAAGGAGCAGGCGACTGCCGACGGCGAGTTGCTTGATGTCGAGGTTGCCACCGGTCTCACGCGGTGCGGTGGTGCGCAGACCCGCGGTCGCGATCTCACCGCCATCGGGTACAGCGCCGCGAGGATCGGGAGGCATGACGAGGCCACCTACGTTCAGAAGATCTTCCTCCCTGCGCTGCATGAGTCGCAGACGCTCGCGCGATGGCGCAACACCCACGACCCCTATGGATGGCTCCCCACGGATCGTCACGCCCGGTAGCTCGTCGGATCTGGCAAGCGCACCCTTGATTTGCCAGTGCACGAGAAGCGGCTCCTCGATCA
>DATKSM010000112.1:0-10084 GCA_035531655.1 Solirubrobacteraceae bacterium | reverse complement strand
CGGCACGCTGCGGCGTGCTGTCATCGAGTTTGGCGAGCCGTTCCGCGCCCTCGCGGCCGGCGCGACGGAGCGCCGCGTTCACCAGTGGAGCGCCTCCGCGGCTCGAGCGTTTGGCCAGCTCGACGCTCTCGTTGACGGCCGCGTAGTCGGTCACGCCGCCGAGGAAGAGGATCTGGAAGAGCCCGAGGCGCAGCGCCGCCAGCACGGCCGGCTCCAGCTGTTCGAGGGGTCGCGAGACGAACGCCGACAGGAGGTGGTCGAGCGTTCGCCGGCGCTGCACGGTGCCGTACGCGAGCGTCATTGCCAGTGCGCGGTCACGCGCGTCCAGCCCGGACGCCGCGGCGTGGAACGCCCGGTCGGCGAACGCGCCCTGCTCGAAGACGCGACGGATCACCGTGTAGGCGGCCGCGCGCGCCGGTGCGACGCTCACTGCTTCAAGCCCCGCTGATAGTCCGCCCACGGCATCTGCCGCTTGCCGGGCGGTTGCACGATCAACAGCTCGAGCGTGTCACCAACGGCGCGTGCCTTCCAGACGCCGAGACGAGTCCCGTCCGGCTGCACGACATAGGCGCCGATGTGCGGACTGAGCGCGCGAACTCGCCGCGCGCGCGCCGCGGCAGGCTCGGACGGATCGAGCCGTCGATCCGCGGCGGTGAGCTTCTCGGCGTAGGTGACGCCCGACTCGTCCTGCTCGGCGCACGGCGGCTGCTCGTCGAGCGCCCGCACGAGCAAGTCGCCGCCCAGCGCCTCCAGGCTCGCGGAAAGCGTTCCGTAGTCGTCGTCGGCCTCGATCGCAACGCGTCCCTCCAGGCACACGGGACCGCTATCGAGCCCTGCCGTCAGCCGCATGATCGAGACGCCCGTCTCCGGATCGCCGGCCAGGATCGCGCGCTCGATCGGAGCGGCGCCCCGCCAGCGCGGCAGCAGCGAGGGATGCACGTTGAGGATCTGATAGCGGGACAGAAGCGGCTCCTTGATCAGTGAGCCGAATGCGCAGACGCACAGCGCGTCGGGCCGCGCAACGTCGATCCGCGCGAGGGACTCCTCGGAGTTCACCGACCCAGGCTGGTAGACGTCGAGCCCGAGTTCGCGCGCGACCTCGACCGTGGGCGGAGACGTCAACTTGCGGCCGCGTCCCTGCGGGCTGTCGGGGCGGCTCACGACGAGCACAGGGCTGTGCGGCGAGTCGTGCAGACGACGGAGCACCGCGCCGGCAAAGGCGGAGGTGCCGACATAGACGATCCTCACCCGGAGCGCTGCTGTTCCTGCCACTCGCGCAGGATTCGCATGGCCTCCTTGCGCTGGTCGCGTGACGTGCGGTCGAGCATCAGGACCCCGTCGAGGTGGTCCATCTCATGCTGGATCACCCGCGCCTCCAGCCCGGATGCCTCGATCGTGATGGTCTCCCCGTACTCGTCCTGCGCGCGGACGCGCACATGGACAGGACGTTCGACGTCGACGTGAACCGAAGGCAGGCTGAGGCAGCCCTCCTCGGCGATCTCCTCATCCCTGGAGGTCCACTCCATCGCGGGGTTGGCCAGCGCTGCCAAGGGCGCCTCAGACTGGACCCGGTAGACCAGCAGGCGGTGCACAACGCCGACCTGGGTCGCGGCCAGGCCGATGCCGAGCGCGTCGTCCATCAGCAGCCCCATCCGCCGGACCTCGTCGCGCAGCGCGTCGTCGAAGTGTTCGACCGGCCGTGCCTTGGTCTTCAGGACGGGGTCGCCGAACTTGCGTACATGTGCCAGGGCGGCATCACGCCGGGCGACGACCTCGGGATCGACCTCCGCCTCGGCCTCCGGCTCGCGGTCGTCCTGCAGTTCGACCTCCACGTCATCACCTGCGGGAGCGCCTGCGGGAGCGGGATCGCCCGAGGGCGAGGGCTCGCCCTCGGGCAAGGGCTCTTCGCCCCGAACCTGATCGAGCGCTTCTGTCACAGGGCTCAGTCTATTGGCGCGGGGCCGCGTGCGACTCCCAGTCAAACCGTCCCGTAGCCCTATTGCGGGTCGACGTCGACGCTCAGCGCGACCTCGCGGTGGGTTCGGTCCATGCTGATGGCATCGACGGCGTCGCCGACCGCCGCGATCGCCGCAGTGCGGTCCGTCGCCTTGATCACGAGCTGCGAGCGCGCCCTGCCCCGCAGCAGGAACAGCGACGCAGGGCCCAGGACGGAGAATTGCGACGCGACCCGCCCTCCCCCAGCTGCGGAGATCCGGTTGCATAGGGCGCTCGCCGCCGCGCGCGCGGCGCCGGCGTCAACGGCAGCGCAGACAACGCGGATCAGCGTTGTGAACGGCGGATAGGCGAGTGCCTTACGGCGTCGCAGCTCACCGCGCAGGAACGTCTCGGAATCGTGCTGGGCGGCCAGCGCGATCGGACGCGCGGCCGGCTCCATCGTCTGCACGAGCACGCGGCCCGCGCTGCCCCGGCCGGTGCGGCCGGCGAGCTGGGTGACGAGCGCGAACGTGCGCTCCTCGGCGCGGAAGTCCGGAAAGCGCAGCGTCTGATCGGCGTCGATCACGACACCCAGCCCGACGTCCGCGAAGTCGTGCCCCTTGGCGACCATCTGTGTCCCGACGAGCACGCCGGCAGCAGCGGTGTGGAAGCGCTCGAGGATGCGCGCACGGGCGTCCAGCCCGGCGGCGTCGGCGTCAAGCCGGAGCACCGGGAAGCCGTCATCCCCAAGCGCGGAGACGAGCTCATGCTCGAGGCGCTCGGTGCCCGCACCGTGGCGCGCGACCGAGACCGAGCCGCAGTCGGGGCAGTTCGATGGGACCCGCTCCCGGTGCCCACAGTGATGGCAGGCGACCACGCCGCGCGCGCGATGCAGCACCAGCGCGACGTCGCAGTTCGGGCACATCCACACGCGTCCGCAGGATCCGCACGAGAGGAAATTCGACCAGCCGCGGCGGTTGAGCAGGACGATCGCCTTGCCCCCCTCCCGCCTGCAGTCGGCCAGCGCCAGCCGCGTGTCCGGATGCAGCGGGTTGTGCAGTCCCCGCATATCAAGGATCTCCACGGCCGGCAGCGGACGTCCGTCGACGCGCTGGGTGAGCCGCAGCCGTTTCATGCCGAATGCGCTCTCGGGCCGTGGCGTGGCGCTTCCGACGAGCAGCACCGCCCCATGATCGTGCGCGCGCCTGTGCGCGACCGCGCGCGCGTCGTAGCGCGGATCGCTCTCGTGCTTGTAGGAGCTCTCATGCTCCTCGTCGACGACGATCAAGCCGATATCCGCGAGCGGTGCGAACACGGCCGAGCGAGGCCCGACACATACCGTCGCCTCACCACGGGCCAGGCGCAGCCATTCATCATTGCGCTTGCCGGCGCTCATGCCCGAGTGCATGACCGCCACGACGTCTCCAAAGCGTGCCTGGAACCGTGCGAGAGCCTGTGGGGTCAGCGCGATCTCCGGCACCAGGATCATTACGCCCTGCCCCGCCTTCAGAGTCGCCTCCGCTGCCTGCAAGTACACCTCGGTCTTGCCGGAGCCGGTGACGCCGTGAAGCAGGAACTCCAGGCTGCCATCGCCGCCCAGATCCGCGACCCGGGCGGCCGACGCCGCGAGGGCCGCTTTTATGGGCAGCAAGGCAGCCTCTTGTTCAGCAGTCAGCGGCGGGGCTGAAGCTGAGGTGGATGAGACCGTGTGGGTGGACGGGCGGCGAGGCTGGGCTGTGAGTTCCAGACCGACTAGACCGCGTGACTCCAGGCGGCGGAGGAGCTGTGTGCCGAGCCCTGACGCTGGAGCGGGTTGGTGAGCGAGTGCTTCGAGAGCGTCGCGCTGGCCCGCGGTGAGACGGGTACCGTTTTCTAGAGCTGAAATGCCCGCCGGGGTGATCGAGGCGATGAGCACCCGCGTCTCGCGCAGACCCTGAGCGGCTCCTGCGGGTAGCAGCACCTGCAGTGCGCGCGCCGGAGTTGAGCAGTACTCGGCGGCCATCCAGATCGCGAGCCTGACGAGGTCGGGCGGCAGCTGCGCGGGCAGCAGTTCCTGGGCGGTCGCCAGCCGCTCCGCGGCAATCTCCGAGCTGGGCGCGGTCTCGGCGATCACGGCGAGGATCGCCCGTCCCGCGAACGGCACGCGCAACAGCGAGCCGATGCCGGCGCCATCGAACTCGGTCGGGAGCCTGTAGTCGAACAGTCCCCTGATCGCGCGCGTCGACGTCAGCGGGATGACGCGTGCGATCAACTGCCGGCTCTGTCCGGACGGGCGCCGCTACGCGCCGACGATGGCGCCGAGCCCTGCAGCCTCGCGCAGCGCCTGCGCCTTATCGGTCGCCTCCCACGTGAAGTCCGGTTCCTCGCGGCCGAAGTGACCGTAGGCGGCCGTTTGCTGATAGATCGGCCGGTGCAGCCGCAGATACTGGCGGAACGCCGCCGGACGCAGGTCGAAATGCTCCGTGATCAGCTTGAGAATGCGGTCGCGTCCGATCTTCTCGGTGCCGAACGTCTCGACGAGCATCGAGACCGGGTGCGCGACCCCGATCGCATAGGCGACCTGGATCTCCACGCGGTCGGCCAGCCCAGCCGCGACCACGTTCTTGGCCACGTAGCGGGTCGCGTAGGCCGCTGAGCGGTCGACCTTCGACGGGTCCTTGCCGGAGAACGCGCCGCCGCCGTGACGGGCCATACCGCCGTACGTGTCGACGATGATCTTGCGTCCCGTGAGGCCGCAGTCACCCATCGGACCGCCGATCACGAAGCGCCCGGTCGGGTTGACGAGAAAGTTCTCCCGCAGCTTCACCGCGTTGTAGAGCGGCGGCAGGGTCGGCAAAACGACGTGCTCCCAGAGGTCCTCGGCGATCAGCGCTTCAGCGCCGGCGGCGTGCTGGCTGGAGATCAGCAGCTTCTCGATCTCGACCGGCCTGCCGTCGACATAGCGCACGGTCACCTGTGTCTTGCCGTCCGGACGCAGGTACGGAAGCGTCTCGTCCTTACGGACCTCGGCAAGCCGCTGGGCGAGGCGGTGCGCGAGTGAGATCGGCAGCGGCATCAACTCCGGCGTCTCGTTCGAGGCATAGCCGAACATCATCCCCTGGTCGCCCGCACCCGCCAGGTCGAGCTCGTCCCCGGAATCCGCGCGCATCTCGTAGGCCTGATCGACGCCCCGCGCGATGTCGGGCGACTGCCTATCGATCGTGCTGATCACCGCGCAGGTCTCGTAATCGAACCCGTAGTCGGCGTTCGTGTAGCCGATACGGCGGACCGTGTCGCGTGCAATCGCCTGGATGTCGACGTAGGTGCTCGTCGTGATCTCACCGGAGACCACGATCAGACCGGTGTTGACGAGCGTCTCGCAGGCGACGCGGCCGCTCGGATCGTCGCGTAGAACTGCGTCGAGCACGCCATCGGAGATCTGGTCGGCGATCTTGTCGGGATGACCCTCCGTGACGGACTCGGAGGTGAAGAGGAATTCGTTGTCAGGCATCGCGGGAAGAGTATCGGCCGCGTCGCTCGTTCCGTTCGACGAAGTCGATCATCAGCGGAATCCCCTCCATGCGATAGCGCTCGCGCATGCGATTCTCCAGGTAATAAGCGTAGTCGCGCGTGACCAGGCCGTGCGAGTTCACCTGGATCGAGAACCGCGGTGGCCGCTCGCCTGTCTGGGTCATGTACAGCAGCTTCAGACGCTGGTTGCCGTGGCGGTGATTGTTGCTCGACGGCGGCTGGCGCTTGGCGACCACGTCGGAGATGAAGCGGTTCAGCTGTGAGGTCGGGATGCGTCCCCGACTCCGGTCGGCCAGTCCCACCGCCTCCACGAGGATCCGCTCCACGTGCCGGCCGGTCTTCGCGCTTGTGGTCAGAACCCGGGGGCGCAGTCTGAGCTTGCGGTTTACACGGATGCGCTCGTGGTCGAGCTCGTCAGGTCCCACGCCTGCGGCCTCCTCGTCCTGCAGGTCCCATTTGTTGAGCACGATCGCGGTCGCACAGCCGGATTTCATCGCCATCTCCGCGACCCGGAAGTCCTGCGCGGTGACGCCGTCGGTCGCGTCGCAGACGACCAGCGCGACATCGGCACGCTCCGCCGCCCGCTGCGAGCGCAGTGCCGTGTAGTACTCGAGCGACTCTCCCACCTTCGACTGCCGGCGCAGACCGGCGGTATCGACAAGCACGATCGCGCGGTCCTCAAAGCTGAACGGCAGGTCGATCGCGTCGCGGGTGGTGCCGGCAACCTCGGAGACGATCACGCGATCCGACCCGAGAAAGCGGTTGACCAGCGAGGACTTGCCGACGTTCGGGCGCCCGATCAGCGCCAGTCGGATCGGGTCCTCGGGTGATGGCTCGCGGTCGTGGTCGGGCCCGACCTCGACGATCCTGTCGAGCAGATCCCCGGTGCCGAGCCCCTGCGCGGCCGAGACCGCGATCGGGTCGCCGAGGCCGAGCTGATGGAACTCGTGGGCCAGCGCCATGTCGCGCACCGAGTCAACCTTATTGGTGGCGACGATCACCGGGATCGTGACCTTGCGCAGCAAGTCGGCCATGTCGAGGTCACCGGGTCGGATACCCGCCTTAGCGTCCACCACCAATACAGCGACGTCGGCCTCGGCCAGCGCCTCCTGCGACTGCTGCTGGATCTGACGGGCGAGATCGTCGCGTTCCTCGAGGTCGACGCCACCGGTGTCGATCAACGTCAGCGCGCGCCCGTTCCATTCGGTCTCGAGCTCCTTGCGGTCGCGGGTCACACCGGACTGCTCGTGCACGACCGCCTCCCGCGACTCGGTGAGGCGGTTGACGAGCGAGGACTTCCCGACGTTGGGGTAACCGACGATTGCGACCTTCATGGCCGTTCGAGCCTAGCGTGAGCCTGAGTAAGCGATTTCGGGACGAGTGCGGCCGAGTCAGCGACCAGGGAAGAGCGCGGCGATTCGGGCGACCACCTGCTCGAGCGTCAGGGCGCTGGTGTCGAGCTCGATCGCGCCGTCTGCCGGCCGCAGCGGTGAAACGGCGCGGTTGCGGTCACGCTCGTCGCGCATCGTCTGTTCGGCCAGCACCGTAGGGGCGTCCACCCCCAGCTGCGCCGCTCGGCGTCGTGCGCGCTCGGCCGGGTCGGCCGTCAGGAACACCTTCAGCTCAGCGTCCGGCGCGACGACCGTGCCGATGTCACGCCCCTCGGCGACCCAGTCGCCGCGGCTCAACAGGGCCTGCTGCCGCGCGACCATCGCGCGCCGCACACCTGGCTCGGCCGCGACCTGCGAAGCACGTTCGGACACCTCGGGCGCACGGATCGCATCAGTCACGTCCTCGCCGTCGAGCAGAACGCGGTCGCCGAGGTCAATCCGTATCTCCGTTGCGAGCGTCGCGGGGTCGCCCGCGCGTTGGAGACTGGCGAGAGCGACGCACCTGTACATGGCACCGCTGTCCAGATAGGTGAAACCGAGCGTTTGGGCCACCGCCCTGGCGACGCTTGATTTACCGGCGCCGGCGGGGCCGTCGATCGCGATCACCATCGGGTTGAGACCTCGCTCAGCTCAACCTGCGCTCCGGTGACCGGCCAGCGCGTGAAGAACTCAGGGAACGTCTTGCCGACCACGATCGGCTCCTCGAGCCGGACGGGGACATGCGCCCCGATAAGCGAGAATGCCATCGCGATCCGGTGGTCCTCATATGTCGGCAGGCGCGTCTCGGGCCGCGGCTGACCGGGCTCTATGCGTAGGTAGTCGTGACCCTCGTCGACCTCGATCCCGAGCCGTCGTAGGTTCTCGGCGCAGGCTGCGAGCCGGTCGGACTCCTTTACGCGAGCGTGTCCGATGCCTTCGATCGTCGTTGGGCCGTCGGCGAAGACCGCGATGCAGGCGAGCGTCATGAACACGTCGGAGCTGTTGCCCATGTTCACCGTCACCCCGCGCAGCCGTTCCGGTCCCGTGAGCTCGAGCGCGCCGCCGTCACGCACGGTGCAGCCCATCTGCTCCAGGAACCCGACCAGCTCGATGTCCCCCTGGGCGGTCGTCGAGCGGTCCAGGCCCGGGAGGCTTACGGTCGTTCCCGTCACGGCCGCGCTGGCCAGGAAATAGGACGCGGTTGAGACGTCCGGCTCGACCGCGAACTCGGTCGCGACGTAGGCACCTCGTGCGACTGCAATGGCGTCCGCCGCGGGACTGACGTCGACGCCGAATGCGCGCATCGCGTTCAACGTCAGCTCCAGGTATGGCTTGCTGACGAGCCGGTCGAAGTGAAGCCCGGTGTCCGCCCGCGCGAACGGCGCGGCCATCAGCAGCCCCGACAGGAACTGACTGGATACGGACGCGTCCACGTCGACCTCGCCACCGGCGAGGCCGCCCGCGCCGAGCAGCAGTGGGAACGCGTCTCCGGTGATGGCCGCCCCCTGCGCCCGCAAAGCATCGAGCACGGGGCCCAGCGGGCGTCGGCGCAGCTGAGGATGCGCATCGACCGCGAATTTGCCATGTCCTGCGGCAAGCATCGGCAGGAGGAAGCGCCCAACGGTCGCGCCCATCCCGCAGTAGACCTCGGCGTCGCCGCTCGGCGGGCCGCCGAGTCCGGTAACAGTCCAACGCAGGCTCCTGTCGGCGTCGTGCTGCGCCTCGACGGTGGCGCCGAGTTTGCGCAGAGCGTCAGCCATCGCCAGCGTGTCGTCCGCCACCAACGGGTCGATCAGCGTCGACTCGCCCTCGGCGACACCCGCCAGCAACAGCGCACGGTTGGTGATGCTCTTGGACCCCGGCACGCGCACCTCCCAGCGCGCCGGCGGGTTCCCCGGAGCGACACGCGCGAGCTCCGTCACGGACTGAGCCTCTCACGATCTGCCGCGGCCTGCTCGCTCCAGCGCACCAGCGCGGCCTCATCGGCGGCCGCGAGCGCTGCGCGCACCTCAACCAGTCGCGCGACCGCGTCGTCGATCGCATCGCCCAGGGCATGGCGGTTGTCCAGGTAGATATCACTCCACACGGTGGCGTTGGACCCTGCCACCCGCGTGGCATCACGGAAGCTCGGCCCCGGCACGGCCCGCACCTCGGCGGCGGCCAGCTGGGCCACGAGCACGTTCGCGAACACGTGCGGCAGGTGCGAGACCGTCGCCATCAGCCGATCGTGCGCCTCTGCCTCGATCTCGACCGGCCTGGCGCCGAGCGCGGTGACCAGATCACGCACACGACTGAGGCTCACCGCCGAAGCTGCCGCCGACGGAACCAGGTACCAGGTCGCACCGTCGAATAGGTCGGCACGGGCATGCTCGACGCCACTTGTCTCCGCGCCTGCAAGCGGATGCCCGCCAACGAATCGCGGATCGGAGCAGGCATCGACCACGAGCCGCTTGGTCGAGCCGACATCGCTCACGACACAGCCTGCCGGAGCGCGTGTGAGGACAGCGTCGACCAGCTCGGGAAGCGGCCCGACCGGAGCGGCCACAAACACCACCTCTGCCTCAGTGACTGCGTTCTCGAGCGAACGACCGGCGGCGTCGATCACGTCGCGGGACCGTGCCTGCGAGAGCACCGCCGGGTTCAGATCCCAACCGGTGACATGGGCGCCGAGCCGCTCTCGCGCGGCCAGGGCGACCGATCCGCCGATCATCCCGACGCCGATGACAGCGACGCGCATTCGGCTCGTTCAGGCGAACGCCAACCGGCGCGTCCGCGCGTCGCCGGCGAGCCGGTCGAGCACCTCGACGGTCGTGTCCCAGCCGATGCAGCCGTCGGTGATCGACTGCCCGTGGGTGAGCGTCTCGCGTGGTCCGGCCGACTGGTTGCCCGCGACCAGGAACGACTCGATCATCACGCCCTTGATCGAGCTGTCGCCGCAGGCCACCTGCTCGCCCACCTCGCGCGCGATCTCCGGCTGCCGCTCCGGGCGTTTGCCGCTGTTGTCGTGCGAGATGTCGGTCACCAGCCGCTCCGGCAGATGCGATGCCCGCAGCAGCGCATTTGCGGCCGCGACAGACTCGCTGTCGTAGTTCGTCCCGGCCTTGCCGCCGCGCAGGATGATGTGGCAGTCGCGGTTGCCCCGCGTGTGCAGGATCGCCGAGCGGCCGTCGGCGTCAACGCCGGGGAAGGCGTGGCGCGCCGCGGCGGCCCGCACGGCGTCGACCGCGACCTGGACGTTGCCGTCGGTGCCGTTCTTGAAACCCACCGGC
>DATKSM010000111.1:0-37554 GCA_035531655.1 Solirubrobacteraceae bacterium | reverse complement strand
AACTCTCCGCGGTCCGGCACCACGACCGTACGGGCGGGCGGGAACTCGCGCGGGGGGACTGGTGGATGTCGATCTGCAGCCATCGGGAGATCGTAACTACCGGTCTCTTACCATCACCTACGTGGCCGTCATCATCGCCTCCGACCTCAGCAAGGACATCTCCGGCGAGCCGTTGCTGCGCGGCATCTCGTTCAAGCTCGAGCGCCGTGATCGCATGAGCCTGTCCGGCCGCAACGGGGCCGGCAAGACGACGCTGCTGCGGATGGTCGCCGGCGAGGCGTCGGTCGACGGCGGCGAGGTCGTGCTCGCCAAGGGCACGAAGATCGCGCTCCACGACCAACGACCGCCGCGCGACCGCGCAGTCACGCTCCGTGACTACGTGCTCTCAGGCGCTCAGGAGCTGGTCGCGCTGGAGGCGAAGCTTCAGCGCCTTGAGCAGCGGATGGCGGACGGTGACTACGAGGAGCCGACGCTGACCGCCTACGCCGACACCCAGGCGGCGCTCGAGCACGCCGGCGGCTACACCTGGCGCGAGCGGGCGCTCGCGACCCTGCACGGGCTCGGCTTCAATGACGCGGCGCTGGACCGCCGGCTCGAGACCTTCTCCGGCGGCGAGCTGACGCGCGCGTCGCTCGGACGCGCGCTCGCCGGCGACCCCGACCTGCTGTTGCTCGACGAGCCGACGAACCACCTTGACATCGTGTCGCTCGAGTGGCTCGAGTCGTATCTGAACGCGCTCGACGCGGCCGTGATCCTGATCGCGCATGACCGCTGGTTCCTGGAGTCGGTCGCGACGGCGGTGCTCGAGATCGAGGCGGGGCGCGGGAAGTTCTTTCCGGGCACCTGGCACCAGTGGCGCACGGAGAAGGCGCAGCGCGAGCTTGCGCTCGGACGCGCGATCGAGCGCCAACAGGCGGAGATCGACCGCCTCGAGAGGTTCGTCACACGCTTTCGTGCCGGCACCCGCGCGCGCCAGGCCCAGGCCCGGCAGAAGCGCCTGGACAAGATCGAGCGGATCGACCACGGCGAGCGCGATCGCGACGGGCTCGCATTCGCGTTCAAACCTCCGGAGCGCAGCGGCCGAGTCGTGTTCGAGTTCGAAGACGGTCGCGTCAGCGTCGGCGAGCGCGTGCTCCTCAAGCACGCGGAGCTCTGGCTCGAGCGCGGTGAGCACGTGTCGGTCGTGGGACCCAACGGCGCCGGCAAGACGACGCTGATTGAGACGCTCGCGGGTCAGCGCCCCTTCGCAGGTGGCGGCGCGGATGCCCGCGATGCGACGGGTATGGCTGTTCGTGGTGGCCCGCTGGCCACCACGATCGCTGAAGCTGGTCCGTCCGTCACCGGCAAGCTGCTCACCGGCCATAACGTCAAGATCGGGTTCCTCTCGCAGCACTCCGAGGACCTACACGCCGGCAGTGCGCGGACCGTCGTCGAAGCGTGCCAGCAGCGCACCGGTCTGACGCCCGCCAACGCCCGCGCGTTGCTGGGGCGCTTCCTGTTCAGCGGCGAGGAGGCCGAGAAGCCGCTCGAAGGGCTGTCGGGCGGAGAGCGGCAGCGACTGTCCCTGGCGATCCTCGTGCAGTCGGGCGCAAACGTGCTGATCCTGGACGAGCCGACCAACCACCTCGACGTCGACAGCCGGGAAGCGCTCGAGGACGCCCTTTCCCAGTTCACCGGCTCGCTGCTGCTTATCTCCCACGATCGCGCCCTGCTCGACGCTGTCGGCACACGCACCGTCGCGTTCGAGGACGGCACCCTGCGCACCTATCTCGGCGGCTGGGCCGAGTACCTGCGCGTGCGTGAGGAGCGGGCGGCCCAGGAGGCGGTGGCGAAGCAGAGCGCCGTGCAGGCGAGGCCCAAAGCCGGTGGCCAGCGGGCCACCGGCCGTGCCAAACCCGATGGCGGTGTCACTCAGGCGAAGCTCGAACGCGAGATCGAGGAGGCCGAGGCGGTGCTGCGGTCGGTCGAGGACGAGCTCGCCAGCCCCGAGGCATGGTCGACACCGGCGCGCTCGGCCGAGTCGGGCGCGCGACACGAGGCTGCCAAGCGCGCCGTCGACGAGCTCTACGTACGCTACGAACGCGTCGCCGGCTAACGCTGGAAAGCGACGCGGATCTCGAGCCCGCCGCCGTCGCGTGCGCTTGCCGCGATCGTTGCGCCATGGGCGGTGGCGATCGCCTGGGCGATAGAGAGCCCCAGTCCGACACCGTCCACCGAACTGGTGCGCTCGCCACGGGCGAACGGCTCAAACAGCGTTGCGATTTGATCTGGGTCGATCTGCGGCCCCGAATTGCTCACCACCAGCTCCGCAGTCCCGTCTCGTGCGCAGGTGCGCACCCGAATCTCGCCGTCCTCGACGTTGTGCCGCACGGCGTTGTCGAGCAGGTTGCCGACGAGGCGCTCGATCAGCACGCGGTCGCCCGAAGTCAATGCCGGCTGCGTGTCTGCGTCGAGCTGTAGACGCATGCTCGTGATCTGGGCATTGACCGCATCGAGTGCGTCCTCGGTGACGGGCGCGAGGTCGACGGCTGTGCGCAGTCGCGGCGAGACCTCCGCGGCGGACAGCGCCAGGAGCGCCTCGATGATCGCACCTGCCTGATCGACCGAGCGGCTGACGCTCTCAGCCGTCGAAAGGAGTTGTCCCTGCGTCGGCGCCGGCTGCTTGGAGAGCGTGACCTCCAGTGCGGTGCGCATCGCGCTGAGCGGTGTGCGGAGCTCATGAGCGGCGTTGGCGATGAAGCGCTTGCGGCTCGCGACCGCCGCCTCGGTCGGCCTGATCACACGTCCCGCGATAACCCAACCGAGGGCTCCCGAGAGGAGCGTGGTGGCGCCGAGACCGACCAGCGCGACGTCGAGCAGCGTGGAGAGTGTCGCGTCGCGCTGGTTCTGGGAGCCGAGGCGCCCAGCCATCAGCAGCCTGTGCGTGCACTCCTCGGTCAGTCGCGCTTTCGAGCTCCTGGTCTTCTGCTTGCAGAGCGCATCGAGCCGAGCGGTTCCGAGGCTCTTGATTGGATTCGCCGGTTTGGGCAGCCGGTCAGCCAGCAGGCCGTAGCTCAGCGCGAGCAGCCCCGAACCCGCCACCAGAAACAGAATCGCGTAGAGCAGCGTGAGACGCGCGCGGAGGCTCATCGCATGCGGTAACCGGCACCGATCAGAGTTTCGATCGGGTCGGGATCACCGAGCTTTCGTCGCAGGCGGGCCATCGTGACCGTCACCGTCCGGGTGAACGGATCGGTGTTCTCGTCCCAGACGGTCTGCAGCAGCGACTCCTGGCTGACCACGGTGCCGCCCGCGCTGATCAGCATCTCCAGCAAGCCGAACTCCTTGCGGTTCAGCTGCAGAAGGCGCCCGTCGCGGATGGCGGTCCGATGCGCGCGGTCCACGGTGATCCCCTGTCGCGTGAGCACTGGTGGTGTGGAAGGCTCACGCCGAGCGAGCGCTCGCACACGCGCGACGAGCTCCTCGAATGCGAACGGTTTGGTGAGGTAATCGTCGGCGCCGAGGTTGAGCCCCTCGACACGGTCGGCAACGGTGGCGGAGGCCGTGACCATCAGGATGCGGGCGTGAGCGCCGTTGTCGCGCAGCTTCGCGCAGACGGTGTCACCGTGGACGAGCGGGAGGTCCCGGTCCAGCAGGATCACGTCGTAGGGGGTCGCAAGGCTCTTATGCAGGGCTATCGCGCCGTCAGCTGCCGTGTCCGCTGCGATGCCTCGATCGCGCAACCCCTCAGCGATGTGGCTGGCGAGGTCGGTGTGGTCTTCGACGACGAGTACGCGCATTGTCCTGGATGCTGGCTGAGCTGGGATCACAACCGGGTCACAGTGGGCCGCAGCTGTTGCCCGAATGTGATCGGGCGCGGCGTATGACTCGCCGCATGAAGAACATACGACTCACATGGATCGTTGTGCTCGGCGTGTTGGTGCTGGGTGCCGGAGTCGCCGCGTGCGGTGGATCCGGAAGCGCCCCGGCAACGCGGTCGGCACAGCTCGATCAGGGGGACCGGGGGTTTCTCGCTTTCACGCGATGCATGCGCCAGCACGGCGTTCAGATGGGGGATCCGTACCACCGGGCCGGTCACTCCGGGCTGACACTCGACATGCCCGCCAAGACGCCGGTGATGATCCGCGCCTACGGCCGATGCGGACATATCATCGCCTCCATCATTGCGATGAAGGAGGCCGGCATGCGCGCGCGACAGTCGGCGACCGGGTATCGCCAGGCGACAGCGACCCACCTCGGGCTGTTGCACTACGCGCGGTGCATGCGGAGCCACGGGATCCCGATGCTCGATCCCGACCAGAACGGCAACCTCGACCTGGGCAACGTCCCGGGAATCGCGTCGGTGGGGCGGTACACGCCGCTATTTCGCAGAGCGGACCATACGTGCAGGACCCTGCTGCCGTCGGGAGTCCGGGACAACGGCACGGGTCCGTAGTCGGGGGCACGGGTCCGTAGTCGGGGGCCCCGGCCGGCCGGGGACTAGGGGCGGCTCGGGCGTTGGAAGTTGGCGCGGTTGCGAGCGCTGGTCAGCGCCCGCAACCGCATGGGTCCTACGCTCGCAGCGCCTCGGTCGGGCTGAGCCGGGCGGCCTTGGCTGCCGGGTACAGGCCCGCGAGAGCGCCGATCAGGAAGCCTGCGCATGGCGCCGCGATCAGCGCGTACGTCGGCACCACAAAGGGTTCGTGCCTGGTCGCCGCGTACACCTCCGTCGCGCCGGCGCCGATCAGCAGGCCGAAGACGCCGCCGATCGCCGCCAGCAGCGCCGACTCGGCCAGGAACTGAAGGCTGATGTGGCCGCGGGTCGCGCCGAGCGCCCGGCGCAGACCGATCTCACCGCGGCGCTCGAGCACAGAGATCACCATGATGTTCGCGATCCCGATCGCGCCGACCAGCAGCGCCACCGCGCCGAGTCCCAAAAGCAGGGTCGTGAACTGACCCTTGGCGGCCGCGCGCGCCTCCAGGACGTCTGAGGGCCGGTTGACGCTGACGCCGCTCGGGTCCTGCGGGTTGGCGGTCGCGGGCAGCAGGTTCGCCACGGAGGTCACGTTGTTCTGGCCGCTGCGCACATAGATCTCGCTCGGCTCCGGCAGCTGCTGGAACAGTCGCTCGGCGACCGGCAGCGAGATGAATACGACCGAGTCAAGCGACGAGTCGAGCTTGACGGGCTTGAGTATCCCGATGACGTTGAAATACCTGTTGCCAATGTAGACCAGCACATGACCGCCGACCTGGTTGATCTGCAGCGTCGCGGCGGCTTGTGACCCCAACACGACCTCCGGGTACCGCTGGCCGACGGCGGACAGGAAGTGGCCTGAGGAGAGCCCCGCGCCCAGCACTTTCGGGAGGTTCTCGCTCGCGGCGTCCACGCCGATGCCGCCTGTCTGCTCGGCTGGCACGAACGGCGTGCGGTACACGTTGGCGTTGGTGAGCTGGTAGATCGGCGCGTCGCTCTTGACGTTCAGCATGTGCGCGATCATCGGCACGGAGCTCGGCGCCAGCACGGCGCTATTGCCGAGGAAGTCGGTGCCGGGGGAGACCGTCAGCAGGTTCGTACCAAGCGCGTCGATCTCGGCGATCAGGTTCGCCTGCGCCGAGGAGGAGACGCCGACGACGGCGACCATTGCACCGATGCCGATCGCGATCCCGAGCGCCGAGAGCGCTGCGCGCAGCTTGCGTGTGCGCAGGCCCTGCAGGGCAACGCCCAGAAGCTCACGGGGCGGCAGCCGGGCCCGCCCGACATCCGCGTCCCGCAGGCTTGAAGAGCGCCGGGTACGGCGTCCGGAGCTGCCCTCGATCGCGACGTCAGTCATGCGCGCTCGTCCTCGACGATCTCGCCGTCGCGCATGTGCAGGCGCCGGGGGAAGCCGCCGGCGATGTGCTCGTCGTGCGTGATCAGCACCAGCGTCGCCCCGTCCGAGCCCAGCTCGTGCAGCACGTCGAGCACTCCTGCGCCCGACTTCGAGTCAAGGTTTCCGGTCGGCTCGTCGGCGAGCAGGATCGCGGGCCGCTTCGCGATCGCCCGCGCGATCGCGACACGCTGGCGCTCGCCGCCGGAAAGCTGCTTGGGGCGAAAGTCGAGCCGGTGCCCCAACCCGACACGTTCCAGCGCCTCACGCGCGAGCGCCCGCCGGCGGCCGAGCGGCGCGCCCGTATAAAGCATGCCGGTGGCGACGTTATCGACCGCCGACATCGACTCCTGCAGGTGGAAAGCCTGGAAGACGAAGCCGATCTGATGCGCGCGCAGGCCCGCCAGCTCGCCGTCGGAGGCGGTCGTGGTGTCGTGTCCGGCGACGCGAACGTCACCCGATGTCGGCCGCTCGAGCGTGCCCAGGATCGTCAGCATCGTCGTCTTGCCGGAGCCGGACGGGCCGACGACGGCGACCTGGCCCCCGGCGGGGATGTCGACGCTGACGTCACGCAACGCCGTCACCCCACCGGGGTACTCCTTCACGACGTCGGTGAGCTCGACGCTCATCCCTGCGAGTCCGTGACTTGCAGACCGGGGTAGATGCCGGAGCCTGAGATCTGGACGTCGCCCGCTGCGAATAGGCCGGTCCTGACCGGGATCAGCTTGTGCGGGCTGGCCGCCTCCTGCACCGCGAAGGTGCTGCCGGAGGTCGCCAGCAGCGCCGTGACCGGGATCGAGAGCACGTGCTTGGCCTTGCTCTGCACGAAGTTCACGCTCACAGACGCCTGGTCGAGGCCGCCGCCCTTGGCGGGCTTGTTCAGCTCGACCGTGACCGGCACGGTCGAGGCGCCGGTGCCGGACCCGCCGCTGCCGCCGCCGCCGCCGCTGCCGCCCGAGCTAGAGCTCTGCGCCACAGGGCTGACCGCGGTCACCCTGCCGTTCTGGGTGCTGCCGTTTGGCATCTGGACCGTCACGTGCTCACCGATCGTCGCCTCCGACTGGACGCTCGCGCCGAGGTCGACGGTCACGACCAGCTTCGTGGAGGAGGTGCTGAGCACCGCGACCGCCGGCCCGCCGCCGCCGCCGGTATTGCCGGTGTGGGACGGGGTGGTCGAGCTGTGATGCGGCGTGGTCGAGCCGTGAGACGGCGTGGTCGAGCCGTGAGACGGGTTTCTCGCCGCCCTCAGTTCCGCCTGCTGCTCGTGTACCAGTCGCAGCAGCGCCTTCAGCGTTTGCCGGCTGAGGTTGTCGCTCCCGCCGCGCGAGCTCTTCGGCGTCGTGCCGGTGCCGGTGGTGCTCGGTGTGGTCGTCGTCGACGTTGTGGTGGTGGGCGTCGTCGCCGTGCCGGTGCCGGTGGTCGACGTGCCCGTGTCGGTGGTCGTCGTGCCCGAATTCGAGAAGTCGACGAACTCCGTGTCAGCGGTTCCGGCCGCCGGTGTGTAGCTCGTTGATCCGACGGTTGTATCGACTGCCTGGATCATCTGCTGGCCGGGCAGGAACACGACCTGGCCGAGCGTCAGCGAACCCGTCTCGGTCTCGCCGAGGTGGGACTGGAGCGCGTCGATGCCGGCGGTCGTGGCCGTCTGCCAGGTGTCATCGACAACGATCCCATCCGGGTCATAACCAAGATCGACGAGGTTCTTGTTGAGCTCATAGACATCCGGGCCGGTCAGGTCGGAGGCGTCGAGGTTGCGGTACGCGGGCGTTGAGCCGTTCATCAGCAGCACCGGTTTGTTGTCGACGTCGAACAGCGTTTGGCCCGGCTTGATGATCGCGCCGATCTGTGGCGCCCATGTGATCGTGCCGCTCAGCCTGTTGTAAACGGTCTGCGTGTTCGCATAGCTGAGCGTGCCCGACTCGGTGTCGGTTGCCACCAGGTTTCGGCGCTGGACGGTTGCAGCGCCGGTCGCGGTGGTTCCCGCGCCGGTGTTGTTCTTCGACGGCCCGTTGCTGGACACCACGATCACGACGACCACGGCGGCGGCGATCAGCAGCGCAAGGATCGCGAGCGGACCGCCGCGTCGCCGGGGCAGTCTGGGCTTGGGAATCTGCATGTCAGCTACCGGCCTTCTTCGTCGGGAATCCTTTCGGCCCTCCCATCAGCGGCATGCAGATCTTGTTCGCCGCCTGGAATGCGGGCGATCCCGGGTTGATCTGACCGGCGCCGCCGGCCCTGGAGCCGATGCTCATGCCTACACCGTGTCCGCCTGGGCCGGTGCCGACCTTCGGGTCGGGGAAGTTAGGGACGCCATGTGTGCGCATGCACTCGGCCATTTTCAGCGCTCCCTTCTGAAGTTTCGCGAGCTGCGCGCCGCTGATCGGCGGGCCCTGCGGCTGGAACCTCTGGCACTCCTGCATCGCCGTATGGAAGGCGGGGGCGCTGACGCTGAGCTGGTGGCCATCCACGGAGAGCGTGCCGCCGCCGCTCCCGTTGGAGCTCTGCTGGATCCCGAAGCCCCCGCGACTGGACGGGTCGGGAAAGTCAGGCACGCCGTGTGTGCGCATGCAATGGGCGAGTTTGAGCGCGCTACCCGAGCCCTTGAAGGCGGTCTTCTGCGACGCCTTGGTTGGCGTCGAGCCGCCGCACGCTGCGAGTGCGGCGGCGGCAGCGAGCATGGCTGCGGTTGCGCTGGCTGCACGGATCATGGCCGCAGTTGTACGCGGCATGGGGTTACAGCACGGGAACAACAACTGTCACTAAACGCAGAGTTTCCGAAGAGTCTGCAGCGCTGATGCTCTGCGGGCCGATGCCGGAGGACTCGATAACAGCAGCCGTTACTTCCACGTAACCGCGTGCTAAGCATGCTGTGAACACGTATGCGAGTGCTGGTCGTCGAAGATCACGCGGAACTGGCCGAGGCGGTTGCCTCGGGGTTGCGCCGCGAGGGCATGGCGGTCGACATCGCCGGGGACGGTGGGTCCGGCCTCGCCAACGCTCGCGTGTACGAGTACGACGTGATCGTGCTCGATCGCGATCTGCCCGTGCTCCACGGCGATGAGGTCTGCGAGCAGCTGAACACCGACGGCATCCGCGCCCGGGTGCTGATGCTGACGGCCTCCGGCGGCATCGAGGATCGCGTCCAGGGGCTCAGCATCGGCGCCGACGACTACCTCCCCAAGCCGTTCGCGTTCTCTGAACTGGTCGCTCGCGTGCGAGCGCTCGGGCGACGCGCGCAGCCGGCGCTGCCGCCGGTGCTCGAGTCCGGCGACCTGCAGCTCGATAGCGCCCGCCGGCGTGCCAGCCGCGGCGGCGAGCGCCTCGATCTAAGCGCTAAGGAGTTCGCCGTGCTCGAGCTGCTGATGGGCGCCCAGGGCGCGGTGATCTCCTCCGAGGAGCTGCTCGCACGCGCGTGGGACGAGGCGGCCGACCCATTCAGCAACGTCGTCAAGGTGACGGTCAGTCGGCTGCGGCGCAAGCTCGGCGAACCCCAACTCATCGAGACGGTGCCTGGTGGCGGCTACAGAATCTGATCCCGCAGGCGAGGCCGTGCCGCTCGACGAGCCTGTGCCCGCCGAAGAGGCTGTGCCCACCGGCGCCTGGGGGCTTCGGCGCCTGCGTGGCCGCGTCCCGGTGACGTTGCGTCTGCGCCTGACGCTGCTCTACGGCAGCGTCTTCATCGCCGCCGGCGCCGGCCTGCTGGCGGTCACCTACGGCCTGTTCAAGCACAGCCAGGACGCGCAGAACCAAACCGTGTCGATCCATGGCGTGCAATTCGAGCTCCCGCACGGAGCCGCGACGGTCGGGCCCGGCGGCGGTGCGGTGGGACTGAGGTCCAGGCCGGGTGGCGGTGCCAGATCGTCGGCACTGACTTCCAGGCCGGGCGGCGGTAGCAGGTTGGTGGCCCCTCCTGGTAGTCGAAAATCTGCGCAGGTGCAAGCTGTTGGAAAAGGTGCGACGCCGCGCCGCAACTTCCGCACGGTGACCGGTCCCATCAGGGGACGCCCGTCGCCCGCGAAGCTGCTCAAGCAGATCAGGGCGTCGGGGCAGCGGCAGCTGCTCGCGATCGCCTCGAGCGCAAACGTCAAGCTCAGGAGCGCGCAGGCGAGTGATGCCTCGTCGCTCCTTGAGTGGTCCGGGATCGCGCTGGCCGTCGTGGCGCTGCTGTCGATCGCGCTGGCCTGGTGGCTGGCCGGGCGCGCCCTGCGCCCGCTGCGGACGATGAACACGCGGGCGCGGGAGATCAGCGCGGAGAACCTGCACGAGCGCCTGGGCGTCGAGTTGCGCGGCGACGAGCTTGGCGAGCTGGCCGCGACCTTCGATGCGCTGTTGGGACGTTTGGAGGGCGCGTTCGACTCGCAGCGGCGGTTCGTCGCCAACGCCTCGCACGAGCTCCGCACGCCGATCACGCTCGAGCGCACTCTGCTGGAGGTCGCTTTGGCCGATCCCGACGTCTCCGTCGAGTCGCTGCGTCGAATCTGCCAGCGCGTCGTCGTCTCAACCGAGCAGCAGGAGCGGCTGCTCGACGCGCTGCTGACGCTCGCACGCAGCGAAGCGGGCGCGGCGACGGGGGAGACCGTCGACCTCGCGACGCTGGTCGAGGACGCACTGCTGACACGCGAGGGTCGCCTGGACGGGATCACGGTCGAGAGCGAGCTCGAGCGCGCCGTGGTCGTCGGCGACGGGGCGCTGCTGGAGCGGCTCGTCGCGAACCTGCTGGACAACGCGATCGTCCACAACGACGGCGAGGCGCGCTGGATCAAGGTCCGCACCGGCGAGCTCGACGGCGCGCCCGGGCTGTGGATCGCCAACGGCGGCGAGGTCGTGGACCCGGACCGGGTCGAGGAGCTGTTCGAACCGTTCCGGCGCGGCGCGGGCGAGCGTGTCAATGGCCGCGACGGCGGCCTTGGGCTTGGACTGTCGATCGTGCGGGCGGTGGCGGTCGCGCACGCCGCCAGGATCGAGGGTCACGCCCCGCCCGCGGGCGGTCTCGAGTTCGAGCTGCGCTTCGCCGCCGACGCGGCTGCCAAACCCCCGGTTGGGGGTTTGGAAACCGTCACGGCGTAGCCCGAATCCACCGATTGGCTTGGTCCTGCTCACGAGAGAGGACCTGTTCGACACGGTGAGCGCTGCGGTCGGGTGGCGGTCCTTCCGCAGCGCCGGCGCCGCGAATCGTCAGTAGCCCGTAGGGGCCTTGGTGATCTTGTTGCCGCTCGGGCTTACGAGGTAGAAGTTGTTCACACCCTCGCCGCTCGTGCCCTTGGCGGCTGACGCGAAGGTGTAGAGAGGATGCTTGTTGTATGTGACCTGTTTGATTCCTCCGGCGATCTTGGTGGTACCGAGGTCGGCTTTCTTTGCGCGACCCGAAGCCTTGAGCGTGCCGCTCGCCTTCAGCGCTGGCCAGATCGAAAGACAGCTGCCCTTGCAGGCGGGGTGCCCTGTCTTGTCGCGCGCATCGAGATACAGGGTCTTGCCGGAGCCCGTGACGAGGATCGTCCCGAGCGAGGTCTTCTTCGTGGTGACGACCGTCGCCGCGGCCGAATGGGCAGACTGGGCCAAGGCTGACGTGGCCACCGCGAGCGCCCCAAGCGCTACGGCGACAAGCAGAGCTCTACGTATTCTCATCGCTCTTCTCCAACGATCGAGGTGTGTGTGTTAACTCGTAGGACGCCGCGCTCGCCCACATCCTTCCCGACGGCGTCGACGTACAGCAGGCAACAGCGGTGCGAGAGCCGTGTCGCGTCGGCGCGTCCTTCTAGACTCGGTTTCACGATGTCAGTGCCCACCGAGGCCCGGCAGGTGCGGATCGTCCTCGTCGATGACGACAGCGGCCTGGTGACGATGATGGTGCGTCGTTTCGAGGCGCTGCGCTGGGATCATGAGGTGCTTTCCTACGCGCCCGGCCCCGATCAGCTCGCCGCCATGCGCGTCCACGCCCTCGTACTGAACCCGACGCTGAGCGGGCTCGAGTACATCGAACGGATCGGCGTGGCGATGCCGGGACTAGCGATCCTTGTCGTGTCAGGCCCTGCGCAGGTCGCAGATCGAGTGCGCGCCCTGCGCGCGGGCGCCGACGACTGGGTCACCAAGCCGTGTCATCCCGAGGAGCTGATTGCGCGGATCCAGGCGGTCATGCGCCGCCGGCGGGTCGGCGAGACCCTGCTCGACGACGAGCCAACGATCGCCGGCGAGCTCGCGATCCGCCCGGACCAGTTCGACGCCTACGTCGGCTCCGACCCGGCCGGGCTCTCACGCAAGGAGTACGACCTGCTGCGCCAGCTGGCCTCGGCCGAGGGGCGGGTGTTGGAGCGCGAGGTCATCTACCAGCGGGTATGGGGCTACACAATGGTGCGCGGCGACCGTTCGGTCGATGTCTTCGTGCGCAAGCTCCGCAACAAGCTCGAGCGGATCTCGCCGGACTGGCGCTACGTGCACACCCACTTCGGCGTCGGCTACCGGTTCACGCCCGAGCGAGCCACGCCGGAGCGAACCGAGCCTGAGCGAGCCGAGCCTGAGCGAGCCGGGGCCGAGCGCGTCGAGCCCGAGCGTGTCGAGCCCGCCGCGGCCACAAGCGCCGGGGCACCGGCGAATCCGGCAGTACCCTTGGGTCTGACAGCGTTCCGCTGAACCAGGCTAGGCGTTCTTGAAGCTCAGCACCAACTTTCGCAATGTGCTCATCATCGTCGCGCTGGCGACGGTGATCTACGCGCTGCACAACACCGGTGACTTCGCGCTCAGCTTCCTCACGCAGCTGATCTCGCTCGCGTTTCTGGGGGCATTCGCCTGGATCGCCTCACGCCTGTACCGCGAGCATCGCACCGAGCTCTACTCACTCGGCACGCGCCGCCGCACCGCGCTCTACGTGGCACTCGGCGTCGCGGTGCTCACGATCAGCGCCGCCGACCGCCTCTGGGCGACCGGCATCGGCACAGTCGCCTGGCTTGTGGTGCTCGCGGCCTGCGCATATGCGCTGTACGCGCTGTACCGCTCTACGCGGGAGTACTGAGAGCGGCCGGACCTGGGCGCTGCAGCAGTCGGGGGGAATTGGTCCCACCCACCCCACCCCGACTGGCTAACCCTGTGAATCAGGCGAGGTCAAACCGGTCCAGGTTCATGACCTTGTCCCATGCGGCGACGAAGTCGTGCGCGAACTTCTTGGCGGCATCGTCGCTGGCGTAGACCTCGGCGACGGCGCGCAGCTCGGAGTTTGAGCCGAACAGCAGGTCGACGCGGCTGCCGGTCCACGCCTCGCCGTTGGGGCCCCTGCCTATGAAGCTCGACGAGTCCGGCGACGCGGGCTTCCACGTGGTGCCGAGGTCGAGCAGGTTGACGAAGAAGTCGTTCGTCAGCGTGCCAGGGGTGGCGGTCAGCACCCCGAGCGACGAGTTGTCGTAGTTGGCGCCGAGCACCCGCAGACCGCCGACCAACACGGTCATCTCCGGGGCGCTCAGGTTGAGTAGGTTGGCGCGGTCGACCAGTAGATACTCACCAGGGAGGCGGTTGCCGGCGGCGAGGTAGTTGCGGAAACCGTCTGCCCTCGGTTCGAGCGCCTCGAAGGCATCGACGTCGGTCTGTTCCTGGCTCGCATCGACGCGGCCAGCGGTAAACGGCACCTCGATCTCGTACCCGGCCACCGCCGCGGCCCGCTCGACGGCGGCACATCCGGCGAGCACGATCAGATCGGCCAGCGACACGCGCTTGCCACCCTCGCTGAAGACCGACTGGATGTCTTCGAGCTTCGCCAGCACGACCGCGAGCTCGGCGGGGTTGTTGACCTCCCAGCTGCGCTGCGGCTCGAGGCGGATGCGGGCGCCGTTGGCGCCGCCGCGTTTGTCACTGCCGCGGAACGACGCCGCGGCCGCCCAGGCGGCCGACACAAGCTGCGAGACGGTCAGGCCCGAATCGAGGATGTGCAGCTTGAGGGCGGCAATCTCCGCGGCACCGATGCGCTCGCTTGAGGCCTGCGGGAGCGGATCCTGCCACAGCAGCTCCTCGCTCGGGACCTCGGGGCCGAGGTAGCGGACTACCGGTCCCATGTCGCGGTGGGTGAGCTTGAACCACGCGCGTGCAAAGGCGTCTGCCAGCTCGCCGGGGTTTTCCTTGAAGCGGCGGGAGATCGGCTCGTAGATCGGGTCGAGGCGCAGCGCCAGGTCGGTCGTCAGCATCGTCGGCCTGCGCGGCGCACCGCCGTTGTCGGGCGCAGGGATGGTCGCCTCCGCGTCCGTGGCCACCCACTGGTACGCGCCCGCGGGGCTCTTTTCCAGCTCCCACTCGAAGCCAAAGAGGTTCTCGAGGAAGTCGTTGCTCCACCTGGTCGGTGTCGTCGTCCAGGTGACCTCGATCCCCGAGGTGATCGCATCGGCGCCCTTACCGGTGCCGTAGCTGCTCTGCCAGCCGAGGCCCTGCAGCTCGAGCGCGGCGGTCTCCGGCTCGGGACCAACGTGCTCGCCCGCGCCGGCGCCGTGGGTTTTGCCGAAACTGTGGCCACCGGCGATCAGCGCGACGGTCTCCTCGTCGTTCATTGCCATACGCCGGAAGGTCTCGCGGATGTCGCGGGCAGCCGCCAGCGGATCCGGGTTGCCGTTCGGGCCCTCCGGGTTGACATAGATCAGGCCCATCTGGACCGCTGCGAGCGGCTCCTCGAGCTGACGGTCACCGCTGTAGCGCTCGTCGCCGAGCCAGGTCGTCTCCGATCCCCAGTAGACGTCATCGTCGGGCTCCCAGGCGTCGACGCGACCGCCGCCGAAACCGAAGGTCTCAAAGCCCATCGTCTCGAGGGCGACGTTGCCGGTCAGAACGATCAGGTCAGCCCAGGAGATCGCCTTGCCGTACTTCTTCTTGACCGGCCAGAGCAGGCGGCGCGCCTTGTCGAGGCTGACGTTGTCCGGCCAGCTGTTGAGCGGGGCAAAGCGCTGCTGACCGGTGCCGGCGCCGCCGCGGCCGTCACTGATGCGGTATGTGCCCGCGCTGTGCCAGGCCATGCGGATCATCAGCGGCCCGTAGTTGCCGAAATCGGCCGGCCACCAGTCCTGGGAGGTGGCTAGGACCTGCGCGATGTCCCGCTTGACGGCCACGAGGTCGAGGCTGTTGAAGGCGGCGGTGTAGTCGAAGCCGTCGCCGAGGGGGTTCGCGACGGCGGGGTTCTTGGCGAGGATCTTGAGGTTGAGGCGGTTCGGCCACCAGTCGCGGTTGGCGTCGCCCTTGAGCGGATCGGTGAGGCCATCGTGGGCGACGGGGCAGCCACCTGAGGCAGTCGCGTCGTTCACATCGTATGCGGCGGCTTCAGGGGTCTCAGACACTGGGGTCCTTTCGGGATCGGTGGGCATGGTGCTGCTGGTGGTGGTGCTGGTGGTGGTGCCGGCGGCCCGCGCAATCGGGACACAGGCCCCAGTAGATGACTTCGGCTTCGTCGATTGTGTAGCCGCGATCCTCGGACGGGGTCAGGCAGGGCGCGTCACCGACCGCGCAGTCGACGTCGGCGACGGCGCCGCAAAGTCGGCACACGATGTGGTGGTGGTTGTCGGCGACACGGGCCTCGTAGCGCGCGGTCGAGCGCGAGGGCTGGATGCGCCGCAGCAGGCCGGCGTTCGTGAGCGCCTCCAGCACGTCGTAGACGGTCTGGTGCGATACCTCGCCGAGTCCCAGGCGCACGGACTCGATGATCGAGTTGGTGTCGGCGTGCGGATGACGGTGCACGGCGTTCAGCACGGCGATACGGGGTCGTGTCACGCGTAGCTCGGCGGCACGCAACGTTCGCTCGATCTCGAGGCTGGTCGGCACTTGGTCGAGTGTTGCGGCTTTTCTGGAATCGGTCAAGTTAAGCGTAGGCGTTGTGGGATGCCTCGGATTTGCTGTCCCTGTTAGCGGTCCACAACGGGGTGCGCGGGCCAGCGAACGCCGCGTCTGCCGGGCATAAATAGACTCGAAGGCATGTCGATCGTCTCCGCCGAGCGCCGCCGTGAACTGCCTGACGAACCGGGCGTCTACCTGTTCCACGACGCCGCCGGCAAAGTCATCTACGTCGGCAAGGCGATATCGATCCGCAAGCGCGTCGCGTCGCATTTCTCGAACCCGAGCACCCGCGCCGGCCGTGACCTGCTGCCGATGATCGACCGCATCGAGGCGCTCGTCGTCCACACCGAGTCCGAGGCGCTGCTCGTCGAGCAGAACTTCATCAAGCAGTACCAGCCGCGGTTCAACATCCGGCTGCGGGACGACAAGTCCTACCCGTACATCGCAATCAGCCTCGACGAGGACTTCCCGCGGGTTTATTTCACGCGCGAGCGCCACCGTCGGGATCGCGCCTACTTCGGCCCGTTCTCGAGCGCGAAGCGCACCCGGGCGACGCTGGAGGTGCTGGGCAAGGTCTTCCTGTTTCGCACCTGTGACGGGCCCGAGCCCGGCCGCCGCAGCGGCTCGCCGTGCCTCGACTACTACATCAAGCGCTGTGAGGCGCCGTGCGTCGGATACGTCAGCAAGGAGGACTACCGCGCCGGGATCGACGGTGTCGTGGCGTTTTTGTCAGGCCGCTACCGGGAGATCGAGCAGCGGCTCGAGTTCGAGATGCGCCAGGCGGCGGCCGAGCAGCGCTACGAGGATGCCGCTCGCGAGCGCAACCGCCTGCGGGCCGTACGGCGCCTGCTCGAGCGCCAACGGGTCTCGGTCGATCAGGGCGGCACGTTCGATGCCATCGCGGTCGCGGTGGCCGAGGGCGAGGCCAATGCGCAGGTGCTACAGGTCCGCGACGGCGTGCTGTCCGATCGCCAGAGCTTCTACCTGGAAAACGCCGCCGACGCCGACCCGGCCGAGGTCACCGAGGCGTTCATCATCCAGTACTACGCCTCGGCGATGATGATCCCGCCGCTGGTCGTGGTGGAGCAGGGAGTCGCGGGCGAGCAGGGAGTCGGGGGCGAGCAGGGAGTCGGGGGCGAGCAAGGAGTCGGGGGCGAGCAAGGGGCGACGGGCGAGCAGGGAGTCGCGGGTGAACAGGAGGCCGCGGGTGAACAGGAGGCCGCGGGTGAGCAGGGAGCCGGGCACGTGGCACCCCTGTCGATCGCCTTGAGCGAGCGCCGCGGCTCGCGTGTCGAGGTGCGCGAGGCAGAGCGCGGCGACAAGCGCAGGATCCTTGAGTTGGCCCAGCGCAATGCGCGGCTCGCGCTTGACCAAGAGAAGCTGCGCTCCGAGCGCCGCCGCCAGCAGCGGACCGAGGCGATGGATCGGCTGCAGCAGGCGCTGGCGCTCGAGGCGCTGCCGCTGCGGATCGAGTGCTACGACATCTCAACGCTGATGGGGACCAACACGGTCGCGTCGATGGTCGTGTTCGAAGGCGCGGCGCCGAAGAAGGCCGACTACCGGCGTTTCAAGGTGCGCAGTGTGGGCGAGGACGGGCCCGACGACTTCGCCGCGATGGAGGAGATCCTCGGGCGGCGGATGGCTCAGTTCGAGGCCCAGCAGGACCTCTCCCCGCACGACAAGGAGTACGACCCGAGCTTCGCCGCACTCCCGAACCTGATCGTGATCGACGGCGGCAAGGGTCAGCTGTCGGCTGGGCTCAGGGCGCTCGACGGCTTCGTTCAGCGGGGCGTCGCTGTGGTGTCGCTCGCCAAGCGCATCGAGGAGGTCTTCATCCCAGGGCGCGCCTCGTCACTGATGCTGCCGCACGACACCCCGGAGCTGCAGCTATTGCAGCGTTTGCGTGACGAGGCCCACAGGTTCGCCATCACGCATCACCGCCAGCGCCGCGACCGTGCGATGACTGCGTCGGTGCTCGATGGCCTGCCGGGCCTCGGCCCGGCGCGCAAACGGGCGTTGCTGACGCACTTCGGGTCACCTGACGCAGTGCTCGAGGCGTCGCGCGAGGAGCTCGAGGCGGTGCCGGGAATTCCAGGGCGGCTGGCGCGCGAACTGCACCGCGAGTTTCACAAGACGGGAGTCTGAAGAGGCCAGACTCGCTATCCGCAGCGCTTGGTAAACCCCTTGGTAGGGGGTGTAAAGGTGTTACGAAACTGACACAAGTAAGTCGATGGCTCCACAAGAAAACGAACTCGCACTCCGGGATCTGGTCGTGATCACCGGCTTCTCCGGAGCCGGGAAGTCGACGGCGATGGCCGCCTTCGAAGACGAGGGCTACTTCTGCGTCGACAACCTGCCCTCGGAGATGATCAGCTCGCTGGTCGAGCTGTTCGCACATACCGGCTCGAAGGTCGCCTACGCAGCGATCGTCTCCGATGTACGTGCTGGCAGCTACTTCGAGGGACTCGCCGAGGTGATCGACCGGCTGCAGACGCTCGGCGTGAACCACCGCGTGCTGTTCCTCGAGGCCAGCGAGGAGACTCTGCAGACTCGCTACAAGGAGACGCGCAGGCGCCATCCGCTCTCGCCCGACGGCAGCGTCGCCGCCGGCATCGCGCGTGAGCGCGACGCGCTCGTGCCGGTACGCAAGCGCGCTGACGTCGTCATCGACACGACCGGCCTGACCGCAGCGCAGCTGCGGCGCAAGCTCTCCGACGAGATGTTGCCGACACGCACCCCGGGACGGCTGGCGATCACATTCGAGAGCTTCGGTTTCAAGAACGGTCCAGCGCGCGACCCCGACCTGATGTTCGATGTGCGCTTCCTTCCCAATCCCCACTACGAGCCGTCGCTGCGGCCTCTGACCGGACTCGACCACGAGGTCGTCGAGTTCATCGACCACGCTGGGGCGCTTACCGAGTTCTACGACCGCCTGGACCCGCTACTCGACTATCTGTTGCCGCAGTACCTTGCCGAGGGCAAGGCACACCTCGTCGTGGCGGTCGGCTGCACCGGCGGCCGCCACCGATCGGTCGCGATTGCTGAAGCCCTCGCCGAGCGCTATCGGCCGCGGCCCGAGTACGTGGTCCAGGTCATCCATCGCGACATCGAGCGCCCGGCATGATCGACCATGTCGGCTTCGAGGTCGCCGACCTGGAACGCTCGGCCCGCTTCTACGACCCGGTGTTCTTCGCGCTCGGCGCGCGACGCATGTTCGAGTCCGAGCACGCGATCGCTTACGGCGTCAACGCCGCCGACTTCTGGCTGGTCGTGCGCGGTCAGCCGCCGGCGCCCGGCTACGGTCATGTCGCGCTGCGCGCCAGCGGCAAGGCGGCGGTCGACGCCGCGCACCGCGCCGGTCTCGCGGCAGGCGGCAGCGACGACGGCGCGCCCGGACCGCGACCGCATTACGGCAAGCGCCACTACGCCGGCTACCTGCGCGACCCCGACGGCCTACGGCTCGAGATCGTCTCCCGCCGCTGAGGCGTTAGCCTCTGGCACTCGCACCGCGCACGCCGCGGGCCAGCAGGGCGGCCCGCACACAGCGGGCCCACAGGAACACGCACATCAATCAGGCGGAGGGTCAATGGCAGTTCGAGTCGGCATCAACGGATTTGGGCGGATCGGGCGTAACGTGTTCCGGGCGGCGATCGAGCGCAACGCGGACATCGAGTGGCTCGCGCTGAACGACCTCGTCGATCGCAAGACGATCGCGCACCTGCTCAAGTACGACTCGAACTACGGCCCGTTCCAGGGGACCGTGGAGGTGACCGACGGCGGCATAGCGGTGAATGGCTGCGAGGTCCGCGTGTTCGCCGAACGCGACCCCGGGGCGCTCCCATGGGCGGAGCTCGGCGCTGACGTGGTGATCGAGTCGACCGGCTTCTTCACCGACCGCGAGAACGCCGCCAAGCACCTGGATGCCGGCGCCAAGAAGGTCGTGATCTCTGCACCGGCGACGAGCCCCGACGTGACCGTCGTGCTCGGCGTCAACTTCGACGCGGCCTATGACCCCGCCAACCACCATGTGATCTCCAACGCCTCCTGCACGACCAACTGCCTGGCGCCCGTCGCGAGAGTCCTGCACGACGCGGTGGGGATCAGGCACGGGCTGATGACGACGATCCACGCCTACACCTCGGACCAGAGGCTGCAGGACATGCCGCACAAGGACCTGCGCCGCGCGCGAGCGGCGGCTGTCAGCCTGATCCCTGCGACTACCGGGGCCGCAAAGGCGATCGGAGTCGTGATCCCCGAACTGAACGGCAAGCTCAACGGCTTTGCGGTGCGCGCGCCCGTCCCGACCGGCAGTGTCGTCGACCTGACGATCGAGGCCGAGCGCGAAACCAGCAAGGAGGAGATCAACGCGGCGCTCAAGGCGGCCGCGTCGGAGGGGCCGCTCAAGGGCTACCTCGAGTACACCGAGGACCCGATCGTCTCCGCCGACATCGTCCGCAACCCGGCCTCCTCGATCGTGGACTCAGAGCTGACCGCGGTTATGGACGGCACGCTCGTCAAGGTCGTGGCCTGGTACGACAACGAGTGGGGCTACTCGAATCGCATTGTCGACCTCGTCCAGAAGCTGTAGGACGAGGAACTGAGCCATCGGGAAGCGCACCGCTCGCCGGGGAGTGGAGAGTCTTGAGGACGCTGAAAGATCTGGGAGATCTGACTGGCAGGCGGGTGTTGGTCAGGGTCGACTTTAACGTGCCGCTCGACGCCGAGGGGCGTGTTGCCGACGACACCCGCATCCGCGGGACGCTTCCGACGCTGCGGGAGCTGCGCGAGCGCGGCGCGCGCCTCGTACTCGTGTCGCACCTGGGTCGGCCAAAGGACCGCGAGCCCGCGCTCTCACTTGCGCCGGTGGCCGAGCGCCTCAGTGAGCTCCTCGGCGTTCCGGTGAAGATGGCCCCAGATGTCGTAGGCGAAGCGGTGTCGGAGTTGGCCGACGCGCTTGAGCCGGGGGAGATCCTGCTGCTCGAGAACGTCCGCTACGAGCCGGGCGAGACGCGCAACGACCCCGAGTTCGCGGCGGCTCTGGCGAGATTGGCCGACGTCTACGTGGACGACGCGTTCGGGGCTGCACATCGCGCGCACGCTTCAACCGTCGGGGCTGCGCAGCTGCTCGAGGAGCGCGCCGCCGGTCTGCTGCTGGAGCGCGAGGTGCGCACTCTGCTCGGGCTGATCGAGGCTCCCGAGCGGCCGTTGGTCGCGATCCTCGGCGGCGCCAAGGTGAGCGACAAGATCCGTGTGATCGAACGCTTTCTGCATCTGGCAGACGCGATCCTGATCGGCGGTGCGATGGCGTTCCCGTTCCTGGCAGCCAAGGGGCACCCTGTCGGAGCTTCGCTGTGCGCCGAGGAGGACATCGAGCACGCGCGTGCGCTCCTGCAGGCTGATGAGAACGGGCCGGCGAAGCTGAGCCTGCCTGTCGATCTCGTGCTCGCCGATCACTTCGGTGCCGACGCGGTTCCCGTGCCCATCGACGGGGTCGACGTTCCGGACGGCATGATGGGCCTCGACATCGGCCCCAGGACGACCGCCCAATACACCGGCCGGATCGCCGACTCGGGCACGATCTTCTGGAACGGTCCAATGGGCGCGTTCGAGCTCGAGCCCTTCGCCGCCGGCACCCGGGCGGTGGCGGACGCGCTTGCGAGGGCGGATGGCGCTACCGTCGTCGGCGGTGGCGACTCGGCCGCGGCCGTGCAGAAATTCGGGCTGGCGGAGAAAATGACGCACGTCTCGACCGGAGGCGGCGCCGCACTTGAGCTGATCGAGGGCAGGACGCTGCCCGGGGTTGAGGTCCTCGGGTAGAGGGACGGGAGCGTCCTCGGGTAGAGGACCGGAGTATGGAGGAATGCAGTGAGTCGTAGAACGCCGCTGATCGCGGGCAACTGGAAGATGAACAAGACGGTCGCCGAGGCGGAGGAGTTCATCCAGGCGCTGCTGCCGCGGGTGGCGACCGCCGACGGTGTGGACGTGGCGATCTGCCCGCCGTTCACGGCACTGACGCCGATGATCGACTCGACGCGCGGATCGCGCGTGCAGGTCTTCGCGCAGACGATGCATCAGGCGGCTTCGGGGCCGTACACGGGCGAGGTTTCTGCACCGATGCTCAGCGAGCTGGATGTGCACGGCGTGATCCTCGGCCACTCGGAGCGTCGCGAGTTGTTCGCCGAGACCGACAAGGCCCTGGCGCTCAAGGTCCCGGCGGCGCTCGATGCGAGCTTGATGCCGCTGCTCTGCGTCGGTGAGACGGACTCCGAGCGCGAGAACGGCGACACCGAGCGCAAGCTTCGCCATCAGATTCAGGAGGCGCTCGCCAAGGTCCCAAGCGAACGGCTCGCCGCAGTCGCGATCGCATACGAGCCGATCTGGGCGATCGGCACCGGCAAGGTCGCCGAGCCCGAGCAGGCACAGGAGGCAGCGGCGTTCATCCGCGCCCTGATCGGAGACCGCTCGCCGGAGCAGGCGCAGCTCGTGCGGATCCTGTACGGCGGCAGCGTCAAGCCGGAGAACGCGGGTGAGATCCTCGCGTTGCCCGACGTCGACGGTGCGCTGGTCGGTGGTGCCAGCCTCGATCCTGGCGGCCTCGCCGCGATCATCGCCGCCGCGAGCTGATGAACGCGGATCCGAGCGTGGGCTCGCTGCCCGGCGGCGGTCGGGTGGGATCAAATCGGCCGGCACCGTCATGCGTGCTGGTGGTGCTGGACGGCTGGGGGCTAGCGCCAAACGGCCCCGGCAACGCGGTGTCGCTCGCGCGTACGCCGATCTTCGATGCGCTCTGGGCGCGCTACCCGCACACGACGCTCACCGCCTGCGGGCACGCAGTCGGTCTGCCTGCCGGCCAGATGGGCAACTCCGAGGTGGGCCACATGAACCTCGGCGCGGGCTCAGTTTTGATGCAGGACCTGACCCGCATCGATACTGCGGTGAGTGACGGAACCCTGGCCGCCAACGACGTCCTGCGGGAGGCGGTAACGGGCCTTCCGGCCGGCCACCGCGTGCACCTCGTCGGGCTGGTCTCAGACGGCGGCGTGCACTCGAGTATCGAGCAACTGCACGCGCTGATCGAGCTGGCCAAAGAGCTCCAGGTTGAGGACCTCGTGATCCACGCCTTCACAGACGGTCGCGACACGCTGCCGCAGTCCGGCGCGGGCTTCCTCGAGCAGGTCGAGGGGTGGACGGCCGAGTCCGGCGTCGGCCGCATCGGCACCGTGGTCGGGCGCTACTACGCGATGGATCGCGATCGGCGCTGGGACCGCACCCAGCTCGCGTATGACCTGCTGGTCCACGGCACGGCCGAGCGCCACGCCGAGACTGCCGCAGAAGCTGTCCTCGGCGCCTACCGGCGTGACGAAACCGACGAGTTCGTCAAGCCGGTCACCGTCGGCAGGGAGGCCCGGATCCGGCCCGGGGACAGCGTGATCGCCTTCAACTTCCGCCCCGACCGCATGCGCGAGATCACGCGCGCGCTGGCCGAGGACGGCTTTGATGAGGTCGAGCGCGGTGGCGCGCCGGTCGTCGAGCGCTACACGACGATGACCGAGTACCAGGAGGGCTGGCCCTACCCGGTCGCGTTCCCACCGGCGCGCCCGAAGATCACGCTGCCGCAGGTGATCGCGGCGCACGGCGGCCGTCAGCTGCACGTGGCCGAGACCGAGAAGTATCCGCACGTCACGTACTTCTTCGGCGGCGGCGAGGAGCGTCCCCAGGACGGCGAGCGGCGCGAGGTGGTGCCCTCTCCGCGGGACGTGCCGACCTACGACTACAAGCCGCAGATGAGCGCGCCCGAGGCGGCGTCCGCATTCGTCGAAGCCTGGACTGAGGATCGGCCGGTGTTCGGGATCATCAACTTCGCCAACGCTGACATGGTCGGGCACACCGGTGTGATCCCAGCAGCGGTGGCGGCAATCGAAACCGTCGACAGCTGCCTCGGCGAGGTCGTGCGGGCCGTGCACGAGAGCGGCGGCACACTGCTGATCACCGCCGATCACGGCAACGCCGACCACATGCTCGAGCCCGATGGCAGCCCGAACACCGCGCATTCGCTGAATCCGGTGCCGGCGATCGTGACGATGCCGGGGCTAATGCTCCGGGACCGCGGGGCGCTGGCGGATGTCGCGCCGACGGTCCTTGAGTTGCTCGGATATGAGCAGCCGGCTGCGATGACCGGGGCTTCCCTGATCGTTCGCTGACGCTGGGAAGGAAAAGCGCCCCCAGGGTGCCTTTCCTTCCCCGCAGCATGCACGCGCTCCGGACGGCCGCCTCGAAGTCTGCCGGTGCGCTCGCGCTCGGCGCGGGCGCCCGTGGCTACCTGACCAGGGACGCCGGCATCACAGAGATCGCGCGCGCAGTCGAGGCTGCGGCGGCGCATCAGACGCTGCTCGATCCGGTGGTTCAAGACCCACATCAACCATGTGTTCGCCAAGATCGACGCGCGCGACCGCGCCCAGGCCGTTGCACTACGCCTGTACGCGCGGCTTTGCGGGCTAGTAGCGCGCCGAAGCGGACCACAGCGGCACACCCTCGGAGATCGGGAGCGGGCGGCTGATGTGGTAGCCCTGCGCGAGGTCGACGCCATTGCGGCGGAGGAAGAGCTCGGTCTCGCGGTCCTCGACGCCCTCGGCGATCGTCTGCTTGTTGAGCCCGTGCGCGATCGACACGAGCGCCTCGATCACCAGCTGGTCGGTGCGGTTGTGGCGGCAGTCGGTGACGAACTCGCGGTCGATCTTGAGGTAGTCGAAGGGAATGTGCTTGAGGTAGAAAAAGCCGCCGAAGCCGGCGCCGAAGTCGTCGAGCGCGAACCGGCACCCGAGCGCCTTGAGCCGTTCGGCGAAGTCGCGCGCGAGCGCCATGTGTGAGATCGCAGCGGTCTCTGTGACCTCGAAGATCAGGCGACTGGGGTCGATCTGAGAGCGGATCAGCTCGGTCCGCACGACCTCGAGCAACCCTGCGTTGGCAAGCGACTTGGCGGAGACGTTGATCTCGACCGAGCCGTGCCGTCCGGCAGCCTGCTCGTGCTCGACGAGCTCGATCGCGCGTGTGGCGACCCACTCGTCGAGCTCGTGGATCAGGTCGTAGCGCTCGGCGATGTAAAGGAACGCGCCCGGCGGGATTGTGTCGCCGGACTCGTCGACCATGCGCAGCAGGAGCTCGCATTGATTGGTCAGCCCGCTGTGAAGCTCCAGGATTGGCTGCGCATGCAGCGTGAACTGTCCCTGGTCCAGCGCGTGGCGGATGCGCGCGATCCATTCCAGACGCGCCCGCATCCGCGGCTGGTCATCGCGACCGCCGGTGTGCATCGCGACGCGGTCCCGTCCGGCTTCCTTGGCGTCGTACATCGCGAGATCGGCGTCGACCAATACTGACTCGGCGTTGATCTGCTCCTGTGTGAACATCGTCACGCCCACGCTGGCCGTCACAGAGCGCCGCGTCTGTCTGTGATCGACCGCTGCGCTGCGCTGCACATCGGCAACGATCTCCTCGGCCACGTGACGGGCCATCTCCGCGTTCGCATCGGGCAGCAGGATCGCGAACTCGTCGCCGCCGAGCCGAGCGACAACGTCCGAACTGCGCAGCCGGGTGCGCAGCAGGTTCGCGACGGTCACGATCAAACGGTCGCCGGCCTCGTGCCCGAGCGTGTCGTTGACGGCTTTGAAGTGGTCGAGATCCAGTACGAGTAACGCGCCGCGCGCGCCGTAGCGATTCACGTGTGTGACATGGCGCTCGAGTTCGGCTTCGAGGCCGCGCCGGTTCAACAGCGCGGTGAGCGGATCGTGGTCCGCCATGTGGCGCAGTTCGCGCTCGAGCGTCCGCCGTTCTGTGATGTCGACGAGGTGCGTGATGATCTGGACCGCGTTGCCGTCTGCGTCTCGCAGCAGGCGGACGTGGTGCGACACCCAGACCGCGTCGCCGTTCGCGCGGAGCAACCGGCCGTCTCGTATGTAGCGGTCCCTCTCGCCGCCGAGCAGCTCTGCAAGTAGGCGGGTACGCTCATCGAGCTCTTCGGGGTGCGTGATCGTGGCGATGTTGAGCGAGAGCAGTTCCTCACGCGTGTAGCCGGTTATTTCGCACAGGGAGTTGTTGACCTGGATGAAACGGCCGCCCGGAGTCGCGACCGACATTCCGACGGGTGCGTCCTCGAAGGCGACCCGGAAGCGTTGACGTGCCGTGTGCACGTCGCGTTCGAGCGCCTCGATGACGGTGCGATGCGACCGGCGAGCTCCACCGAGGCAGCGCTCGAGCGCCGTGACGACGCTGCTCGGATCGGAGCGCACCGCAAAGTCGGCGGCGCCGGCCCGCAGGATCGCGGCGACATTGGCACCGCCGATCTCGTCGGCGATCACGACTACCGGACGCTCATCCGAGCTCTCGACCACCGAGCGCAGCAGCGCCTCGGCGTCGCGGAGTCCGGCGTGGTGCTCGAATACGACCACGTCCCAGCTCGCATCGAGCAACGCCTTAGGCAGACTCGCAGCCGAGTCGATCCTGTGGACCACCGAGCCGGGCAGCGCCATGAGGTGTCGGGTCAGCGCGTTGGCGCAGGCGGAAATGGGCGCAACCAAGAGCACCCGCCAACCCTGAAGCTGAGGCCTCCCCCAATTGGCCATCGCCGCCAAAGATTATCCGGCTGTGTGCGCCTCGCCACGCAATCTGGACGGATTGCCAGTCGCGTTGCCTTCGCCCGAGATCAAGCGTCCAACCGTGGCGTCGGTTACCCGATCGATCGCGGCCAGTTGTGAACCGAACTAGGCGTCGCGCTTCAGCAGCAGACGCGCCGCGATCAGGATCACAACGAGCGTGTAGCCGCAGAAGAGCAGGAAACCCCCCCAGGGGGAGAACATGTGCTGGTCCTGTAGTGCCTGGGCGATTCCGCCGCCCGCATTGTTGGGCAGGTAGGGGTGGATTCCGTCGGCGGTGGCGCTGGGGAGGATTTCGATCAGGCCGGGGAGCACGAAGAACACGCCCACGAACAGCGCGATGCCGCCGGCGGTGCGTCGCACGATCGTGCCGAGTGCAATGCAGAGCGCGCCTGTCATCGTCGTGAACAGGGCGGCGCCGACGATCGTGCGCAACGCGTGCGGTGCACTCAGGGCGACGTTGACGCCGTGCTCGGTGAAGATCGCCTGACCGCCGAGGAAGCCGATGAACGCCGCGATCAGCATCAGCACGAGCGTGACCGAGCAGAACACGATCAGCTTCGCCCAGAGCACGGGCAGGCGCTTAGGCGCCGCCAGCAGGCTCGAGCGGATCATTCCGGTGTGGTATTCACCGGTCATCGTCATCACGGCGAGGATGGCGATCGCGAGCTGAGCAAGATGCCAGCCACCGAGGCTGTGGTCGATTGGGTTGATCGTCAGCCGGTCCTGAAGGCTCAGGTGCGACCAGCGAGACATCTCGATCAGCGCGATCAGCGGCCCGAGGCCGGCCTGCGACAGAAACGCGAGGAACAGCGACCAGCGGGTCGAGCGCAGCGACCACAGCTTGGTCCACTCTGAACGGATCAGACGCGGCAGCGTCACGCGCTCGCCGCTGCGGTCCGCACGGACCGGGAGGGTGGGGACGGTGGTGGCGCTCATCTTCAGGTGCCGGCACCAACCGGGGTCGTGGCGTCGGTGGGCAGGGTGTCGGCGTGCTGGAAATCGACGGAGTCCTTGGTGATGCTCATGAAGGCTTCCTCGAGCGAGACCTGGCCAGGCGTGAGCTCGTGCAGGACGAGTTGCTGCGCGGCGGCGATCTCGCCGATCCGCTCCGTGGTCAGTCCGAAAACCTGCAGCGCGCCGTCATCGAGCGTCGTGCTACGCCCGCCACCGGCGGCGAGCGCCGCGGCCAGCGCCTGCGGCTGTGCCGCGCGGACGCGCACGGGTGCGCCATAGGAGGCCGTCGACACAAAGGTCGCGACGTCGGTGTCTGCGATCAGGCGCCCACGTCCGATCACGATCAGGTGCTCGGCGGTCTGCTCCATCTCGCTCATCAGGTGCGAGGACAGGAACACGGTGCGGCCTTCCGAAGCCAGGCTCTTGAGCAGGTTGCGGATCCAACGGATGCCCTCGGGGTCGAGGCCGTTGGCGGGCTCGTCGAGGATTACGGTGGCCGGATCGCCGAGCAGCGCCGCGGCGACGCCGAGCCGCTGACCCATGCCGAGCGAGAAGCCGCCGACCCGCTTGTTGGCGACTGAGCCCAGCCCGACGAGCTCGATGACCTCACCGACGCGCGTGCGGGGAATGCCCTGGGTCTGGGCGAGCGCCAGCAGGTGGTTGTAGCCGGAGCGACCCGTGTGAACGGCGCGGGCTTCGAGTAGCGCGCCGACCTCGTGCAGCGGTGCCGCCAGATCGCGGTAATGCTTGCCGTTGACGGTCGCGGTCCCGCTCGTCGGCGCGTCGAGGCCTAGGATCAGGCGCATCGTGGTCGACTTGCCGGCGCCGTTGGGGCCCAGGAAGCCGGTGACGATGCCGGGCTTGATCGTGAATGTGAGATCGTCGACGGCGAGAGTGTCGCCGTAGTGCTTGCTGAGTCCGTTGACCTCGATCATCTCGCACGACTCTAGAGGCTGTGCCGGCGGGCTTCAGCCCGTTTTAGCGCGGGTTTAGTGAACTCCTACCTGCGATGGAGGCTGGAGCGGATGTTCGAGCGGCGAGCGAGGTTGGGGCAGCCCATTTTGGCCGCCGTCGGGCTGTCAAGATGAAGCCATGAGCGGGACCGAAGTAGGGCTGGCTGTATCTGTTTTCATCGCCTGTACGGTCGAGGCCGTTGAGGCTCTCACGATCGTGTTGGCGGTCGGGGCGACACGCAGCTGGCGCTCGGCCATGATCGGCGTGGGGACGGCGTTGCTGGCGCTCGCGGCGGTGACCGCGGCGCTCGGGCCGGCCCTGACCGCGTTACCGATCAACGTTCTGCGCGGCGTCGTCGGCGGCCTGCTGCTCGTATTCGGACTGCAATGGCTCCGCAAGGCGATCCTCCGTGCGAGCGGGCTGAAGGCGCTGCACGACGAGGGCGCTGCCTTCGTCGAGGAGACCGAGGCCGCCCGAGAGGCCGGTGCCGTCGTTGGCAGCTTCGACGGCTACGCCTTCTTTGTCTCCTTCAAGGGCTCGTTCCTCGAGGGCCTGGAGGTCGTGTTTATCGCGCTGACCTTCGGGGCCAACCAGAAGGACGTACCGCTGGCCGCGGCCGCGGCGGCGGCCGCGGTCATCGCGGTGGCGTGCGCAGGTGTCGCGCTGCGTGCGCCGCTCGCGCGCGTGCCGGAGAACACTCTCAAGTTCGTCGTCGGCGTGATGCTCACGTCGTTCGGGGTGTTCTGGGGCGGTGAGGGTGTGCATGCGCGCTGGCCCGGAGGTGAGACCGCGCTGCTCGCGATCGTTCCGCTGCTGCTGCTGTTCTCCCTCGGGACCGTGGCCGCGCTGCGCCGCGTCGTGGCGGCGCGGCCGACCGCAGCGCAGGCGGCTGGCGCATGACGCGCATACGGCAATTCCTGAGGTTCCTCTGGGACTTCGTGGTCGGGGACGACTGGCGGATCGCGTTGGCCGTTGCGGTCGCCCTGCCGGTCACGCTGGTGCTGTCGAACAACGGCGTCAGGGTCTGGTGGCTGCTGCCGCTCGTCGTGCTCGTGATGCTCAGCGTGTCGGTCTGGAGCGTCGCCCGCAGCCGGCGTTGACCGTTGCGGAGCACCGGTAGGGTTGACCGGCGCTCAATCTAGGGGGCCGGCCTCGAGGCGTTGCTTGAGTCGCGCCATGTTCCCCGGCATTTCGCCGGCTGCCTGGCGACGCACCACGAGCGGAACCAGCAGCTTTCCGATCCCGTGCCCGGTGAAGTCGACTGAGATCGTCAGCTGCGATCGTGATCCGTCCTCGAGCGGCTCGACCGTGACGACCACGATCGCGCGGATCGGACCGTCGATGCCGCGGTCGGCCCAGCGCCGCGGCGGATCGTAGTCGGTGATCCTGGTGTTGACCTCGCGCTCGCGCCCGCCGATCTTCCGGACTGTCGTGCATCTGGAGCCGACACGGGTCGTGGGCCCGTCCATATGGCCGCTCACTACGCCCTGCTGCCACTCGGTGAAGCTGCTCGGATCTATGACGTAGGGGAAGACCTCCGCCGGTGGTCGCGAGATTTCAGCGCTGGTGATGATGGGTGCCATCAGCCCTCCTTGCCGAAGTCGTTGGTCGAGGACGCTTGTGTCGATCAGATTCTTCACCTTTGGCGAGGCGATCGGCGAGATACTGAGCGCGTCTGGTCAAACCCAGAGGGAGGCCTCATGAAGTACTACATCAGCGCGACGCCAGGTCCCATGCCGCCCGCGCCCGAGTTGTTCGACGCGGCGATGGATTGGCTCGACGGAAAGGTCAGCGACGGAACGTTTGACTGCATCTTCAGTTTCATGGAGGGCGGCGGCTTCTGCATCGCCAACGCCGAATCGCACCGCGGCGCATTCGACCTGATGACGGAGTATCCACTGTTCGGGATGGTCGAATGGGATGTACGCCCAGTGCTGGATTTCAAGGATGGGATCGAAACGATGCGAGCGAAGCTTGTTGAGGCGCAGGCGGCGCTCGCCGGCCACTGAGGTGAACGATGCGCCGGTCCTGAGCGGCCGGCGCATCGGTCGATGGTGGCGAAGCGAACGAGGGGGTCGAACCCGCGACCGCCACACCGCGCGTCAGACGGCCTCTGACTCGAGGATCCTCAGGCGAGCTTGAGCGGGACGACTCCGTAAGGGTCGATGCGGTAGACGAGCGACACGCGGTGGTAGCCATCGGCTATGTCGGCACCGGCCCCGTCCCTGAAGACGAGCACGGGGCTGAGGCGTCTGTGTTCGATGACTTTGATGAGGTCCTTAATGACACCCGGATCGTTCAATGGCGCGGCCGTCAGCCCGGCAGCACGGAGGATGTCGTTGGCGCGGCGCGTCGTGAGCGGCGCCTTGCGGAGCCGCCCGACGAACTTGGCGACATCATCCTTGTCGCGTTTGATCGACAGATAGGCCTCGGCGGCGGCGTAGTCGTGCTCGGCGACGTCGTCGAGCCACTCGATCTTGCCGAGGGGAGCGGTCGCCGCCGACTGTGCTTTCTTTTTCGGCATCGGCCGATCATGCCAGAGGTCGCGCCGTGCGCTCCTGTCCGCGAGGCCGCGGTCTGACCCGGGCACTCACATACGCGTCAACCGGAAGGTCGCTGCTCCGGCCCAGACGAGGGTTTCGCCGCGTCCACGTCCGCAGGGTCGAGCATGCCCCGGGCGGCCGCCAGACCGCCGGGGTCGCCTCCCGGGCCGCGCAGGATCCAGGCGAACCCGACCGCGATCAGCGCGCCGGCGAGCGGCCCGACGAGATAGACCCAGAAATGCCGGAAGTCGCCGATCACCAGATCTGGCGCGAACGACCTCGCTGGGTTCATCGATGCGCTGCTCACGGGGCTGGACCACAACCCCGCGAGGATGATGTACGCGCCGACGCCTAGCGCTGACAGCGCTCCGACATTCTGAGCGCGCGAGGCGGTCCCCAGGATCGTTGAGACAAGGCCGGCGGTCAGGACAAGCTCGATCAGCATCGCCTGCCAGTTGTGGATGTGCGGCCCAGGCTCGGTAGCGCCAAGCATCCCGACCTTGCCGAACAGCGCGCGGAGGAACAGACACGCGAGCGTGGCGCCGACCAACTGGGCAATCAGGTAGCCAGGCACGCGACGGCAGGGGAAGTCGCGCCTCAGCGTGAACGCGATCGTGACCACCGGGTTCAGATGGGCGCCAGAGACCGCGCCCATGAACAGGATGATCGCAATCACCGTCAGGCCCGGAGCGGTTACCGCGGCCGCGCGGCTGATCATGCCGTGGCTGAGGGCACCGACGACGCCGCCGCCGGCACCAACCAAGACCAACAGAAAAGTCCCGAGCAGCTCGGAAAACAACCGCCGCCACTCAAGCGCCGGATCGTCGAACTCGAGTATCGACGGAAACTCCAACGCCAACACCGCTCGACGCCGACTTGCGGCATGCGCCCGGACCGCCTGGGTTTCCTGGTCCAACTGCATCCGTCAGCTCGTCACGATCGCCGCGAATCTAACCGAGACTTCGGACCGCATCTCTTGTTCCGGTCCCGGAGCGGTCCAAATATGCGCCGCTACTCCGTCAGGGCCACCGGCTTGCGTATAGGCTGACGGCCGTGGCTGTTGGCATCGCGCACGAAAAGCTCGAGCGCGCTCCCAGCATCCGCACTCGCATCGGTCGGCAGGTGCCGCGGTTGCGGCGACATTGGTGGCTTGCGACCGCGGTTGGCGTTGCAGTGCTGGCGGCGCTGTTCGTGACCATCACCAAAGCCCGCCCGACCTATGACGCGATGGGCTTCATGGTGTGGGGCAGGCAGGCCCTGCACTGGAATTTGAACCTCGGGGGCGCCCCGTCGTGGAAGCCGCTGGCGTTCCTGATCAACGTGCCCTACGCGCTTGCCGGGCTGGGCGTGCAGGAGTGGCTGTGGACGTTCACCGCCGCCGCCGGAGCCGGGGTCGCTGTCGTGCTCGCCGCGCGGCTCGCGTACCGGCTGTCGCCCGCGATGCCGGGTCGCGAGTGGACGCGGGCGGTCGGCGCGCTGGTCGCGGCCTACGGCGTCGCGACGATGTTCGGCTGGATGCATCTGGCGCTGATCGCGGACTCCGATCCCGTGATAGTGACGCTCGCGCTCGGTGCGATCGATGCTCACGTCTCCCGTCGTCCGCGGGTCACGCTGCTGCTCGTCTGGCTGGTTGCGCTCGGACGGCCGGAGGCCTGGCCGTTCCTGCTGCTGTATGCGGCATGGCTGTGGCGGCGCAGTCCGTCGGACCGATGGCTGGCTGTCGCTGCCGTTGTACTCGCGCCGGCCCTGTGGTTGGCGGTCCCGCCGCTCGCTGCTAGCAGCTGGGACCAGCCGAGCAAGCTCGCGCTCGGCCAGGCGACCGTGATCCATGGCAACAAGCTGATCGGCGTCTTCGACCGGTTGCGGACCCTGACCGGGCTCCCAATGCAGATCGCGGTGCTGGCGTCGGTCGCGCTCGCCGTTTCGCGGCGACAGCGCGCCATCCTTGCCTTGACCGCGCTGGCGGTGCTCTGGGCCGCGGTCGAAGTCGCTTTCGCGCTACACGGCTACTCGGCGGTGCAGCGCTACCTGATCGAGCCCGGAGCGGTGCTGATCGTAGTGGCCGGAGTCGGAGTGGCGACAGCCCTCAGTTTCAGCAGCGGGACGCAGCGGTGGCTGGGGATCGCCGCGGTCGCGGCACTTGTTCTTTCGCTCGCCCCCTACACGCGCGGGACGCTGCGAACCGACCACGGGCTCGTCTCGCAGGCCCGTCACGACGCGCTTGTGCTCGACCGGCTCGGCGCCGTGATCGCCGACGATGGGGGCGCCAAGCGCTTGCTCGCGTGTGGCCGGCCGGTCACAAGGCTCACATACCAGAGCACCCTCGCTTGGGAGCTCGGCCTGAACGTCGGCACGGTGGATTACGGGCGGGTCTCCGCGGACAGCGGGCCGGTGGTCCGGTTCGAGCCCGTGGGCAGCGGCTGGAGGGTCCGTGTCATCAACGCCTCCGCCGGGACGACCGGCTGTACCCGCCTCAGCCGCTCTGACAGCTGACTTCGGGGCGTGGACGCGTGTGCTCCCGCTGTCGGCCCGGTGCTCAGAGATGTCGGCTGCAGAGCACCTGCCAGTGACCGTCGGTATGGATTTCAACGATGTCCGTGCTGCAAGCCCGCTTGTCGGCTACTCGCCGGTGAACCGGAATTCAGCCTGCCACAAGCCGTCCTCGGTGTGCGCGACCTCCCAATAGCGTTCGGCGATCAGCTCGGGGTCAAATGGAGTGCCAACGACGATCTGTCCCATGATCGTCAGCGTGGCGACTCGGATGCCGGCAGCTATCAGGTCGGCTCCGAGCATCGTCGCGGCTGAACGCAGCGCCGCCTTGCCCAATGAGACGGTGGCGAGGGCTGGGATCGGATAATCGGCGAACCCTCCGCCGGTGACGACGATCGTGCCCGAACCAGCGGCTTGCATGGCCGGCGCGGCGCGCTGTGCAACGACGATGGCCCCGATCACGTCAACCGCGTAGGCGGTCTGCAGGTGAGCGACACTCGCGTTCAGGAGGTGGTCGGGAGCTCCCATGACCGCGTTGTAAACGATCACCCCGGGCGCATCCTGCCCGCTGTAGAGGGCGGTGATTCGGTCGCCGAGAGCGTCGGGGTCACTGGCGTCCGCGGTGAGCGTGTCGATGTTGGCGCCAGTGTCAGCCAAGCTGTCAACCAGTTTGTCGAGACCATCTGTGCTGCGCGCTACGAGGGTGATGTGGTAGCCCCCTTTGGCGAAGCGTCGGGCGATTGCGAGCCCGAGACCAGGTCCGGCTCCGACCAGCAAGAGATGCCGGCCGTCTATCGACCCGATCGCCTCCGGCCCCAGAAGGCCGGAGCTGGTTACGTGGTCCTCGGTCATTGACTTGTTCCTTACGCTAGCGCCACCCGGTGATGCCGGCGCCTCAGCCCAGGCAGGGCCTTCGGAGCGCCGGCTGAAGCAACCGCAATGTCTCAAGTATCCGAGCAGGAGCGAACGCGTGCAGCAAGCGCTCAAGTTGACGCGGTGCTGGTCCGCGTGAAAGGCTCGCTATGGCGGGCGCAATCCAAGGAAAGGCGGGACCGATGGGAAACGTTGAGATCGTGAAGGGCGGGTATGAGGCTTTCGGTCGCGGTGACGTTCCGGCTGTGCTGGGGATCTTCGATCCGAATATTGAGTGGCGCGAGGCTGAGGGCAATCCCTACAAGCCTGATGGAAAGCCGTGGATCGGCGGGGACGCCATTGTGCAGCACCTGTTCATGAGGCTCGCGACAGAGTGGGACGGGTTCACCGTCCACCCGAACGAGTTTTATGATGCAGGCGACACGGTCGCGGTTGAGTGTCGTTACACCGGGGTCTATAAGTTGACGGGCAAGAGCGTCGACGCGCAAGTCTGCCATGTGTGGAAGCTGTCTAACGGCAAGGCCACGAGCTTCCAGCAGTACGTAGACACGGCACAGCTGCAGGAAGCGATGGGAACGCGGGACGCTGAAGATATGGCCGAGGCGAGCCTGGCGTAGCGGCGGGCGGCGTCGATCGGGTGTCGGCGCCCCTTCTCTATGTCGATCCATCCTGAGACGCGAGATTTCAGATTGGGGGGCGAGGCGCAAGGTAGACACGCCCGCGTCGCGCGGGGCCACGGCCGAGGCGGGTCTGTCTCGGCAGGGCGTTTACGACCTGCCGGCGACCGGCCTTCTTTGCGAGGCCGGTCGGTGTCTGCGTCGCGTCTGTGCTCGTGCCGCTCGGGCGTGGTCGGCCAGCAGCTGTCCCGCGGTCGTTGAATCAGCGGCGCAGCAAGACCCGCTCGAGCTGGTCGAGGCACCCGTGCCAGCCCTCCTCCTGGTTGTCGCGGCGCTCGTCGGTCGAGATGCGGGTGTTGATCAGCAGCACCGTAGTTGAGCCCTCGGACTCCAAGAAGGAGAGCTCGATCAGTTGTTCGTTGGAGAGGTCGTCGTCGAACGTCCAGGTCATTACTAGGCGGTGCGGCCGGTCGATCAGCTTGTATTCACCTTGTGCCTCGACTTGGATGCCGTCGGGCTTTTGCATCACCACCCGGGTTTTTCCGCCCACCCGGAGGTCTACTTCGGCCTCCGGCGTCGCCCAGTCGGGAGAGCAGTGAAACCAGCGGCGCATCACCTCGGGGCTGGTCCAGGCGTCGAAGACTTGTTCGGCCGACGCTGTGTAGGTCCGCTCGATCCGCACCACGCGACCGGGCTCCTCGGTCACGGTCGCTCCTTGTGTTGCTCGAGGTACTCGCCGACGACATCGAACAGGCGCTGCCAGCGCTCGCGCTGGCTCTCGAGCCAATCGGAGACCTCGGCGAGCGCCTGCGGCCGCAGGGTAAGCCGGTGGTTGCGGCCGTCGATCACGCGGGAAACGACGCCTGCCTCCTCGAGCACGCGCAGATGCCGCGAGATCGTCGGCTTCGTCACCGCGAAGTCGCGCGTCAACTCCCCGACGGTCGCCGGTCCAGCGCTGAGGCGTTCAACGACCTCGCGCCGCAGCGGGTGGGCGAGCGCGCTAAACGGATCATTAGCCATTTTGCTAACTATATAGGTCCGAACTACAGATTCCACTAGGAGCCAAGCCGATGCCAGAGCATAGAATCGCCACCCGCGACGAATGGGACGCCGCGCGCGCCGAGTTACTCAAGCACGAGAAGGAGCTCACCCGCAAGAGCGATGAGCTCGCCCGGCAGCGTCGGGAGCTTCCCTGGGTGCCAATCGAGAAGGAGTACACGTTCCAGACTGCCGACGGGCCGAAGTCCCTGGCTGAGCTGTTCGATGGCCGCTCGCAGCTCGTGGTCTATCACTTCATGTTCGGCCCGGAGTTCGAGTTCGGGTGTCCGGTCTGCTCCTCGATCGCGGACAGCTTCGACGGGGTAGCCGAGCACCTGAAGGCCCGCGACGTGACGATGATCGCCATCTCCCGGGCGCCAATTGAGAAGCTGCTCGCGTTCCGCGAGCGGATGGGTTGGAACTTCAACTGGGCCTCGAGCTACGACACCGATTTCAACTGGGACTTTGGGCACTCGTCGACGCGGGAACAGGTGAGTGACTGGGTGGATCAGGTGCCGCCGCTGGTTTCGAACTTCGCCTCGGCTGCGGGGACGGATGTGGCGGGCTACTTCACGGAAGGACCGGGCCTGAGTACCTTCGCGCGCGCAGACGAACAGGTCTACCTGACTTACTTGACAACGGCCAGGGGGCTCGAGGTCGTTATGACCTACTACGGAATCCTCGACCGCGTAGCGCTCGGACGAGGCGAGCAGGACCCGTTCTGGATCCGCCACCACGACAGGTACGACAACACGCCTGGAGGTCGCACATGACGCCGCTTCGCGTCACTCGCAAGCACCCCGAGGTAGTCGCGGCGGTACTCGTCATCACCGGCCTGGCGTGGTGGTGGACCGTCAAGCGGATGGCCGGAATGGACGCGGGACCCGGCACCGACCTGGGTACGCTCGGGTGGTTCATCGGCATATGGGTGGTGATGATGGCCGCGATGATGATGCCCTCTTTCGCCCCCACCCTTGGTGCGTACGCGACAGTTGCGCGCCAGCCCACCCCCGTCCGATGGCTGTTGTTCGCCTGCGGCTACCTGCTGGTATGGACCGCTGCGGGTGTTGCGGTGTACGGGGTGTTCGAGCTGGGTAAGGGCCTGCTTGGCAGCGATCTAGCTTGGCATGCCGGCGGGCGGTGGTTAGCTCGGATTCCCAAACTGGGTTCGTTCCGCGCTGATCGGTGAGTCTGGCGCGGGAATCGCCCGTGGATGCTGGTGTCTGGATTCGACTGGGGCTAGTAAACAGGTGTTGTTGCGCTGAACGTGCTGGCTGTCTGCTTGAAGTGGTGCGACCGGGCGCCGCGAAAGCGGGAGCGGATATCGACCGCAAGCCGGTAGTTTTGGGGGTTGATGCCCGGATTGTGCGGTCCTCCCGTCCGGGCAGCACTTTATGGTTACGGGTAGTGAGTTCAGCGAAGCGCACCAGTTCTGGAGGTCGAACGGGGCGGCGTCAGGAACGCGCCCGGTTCTTCACCGCCCCGGAGGATGTGGCGCAGCGTCGCTACGAGGCGCTGCGCGCGTACTTCGTTGAGGACGCGACAGCCGCCGACGTGGCTGCACGGTTCGGTTACGCGCCCTCGAGCGTGGTCGCGATGGTCCGTGACTTCACCGCGGTGGCGGGCGAGTTCTTCATTGAGCGGCGCCCCGGCCCGCGGGTCGCGCCCGCCAAGCTCGCGGCTCGTGGTGAGGTGCTGCGGTTGCGCTCAGCTGGCCGCTCGGTCACCGAGATCACCCAAGCGTTGGCGTTGACCGAGACGCCGTTGAACCGCACCGGGGTGTGGGAGCTGTTGGTCG
>DATKSM010000110.1:0-26021 GCA_035531655.1 Solirubrobacteraceae bacterium | reverse complement strand
GCATTGATCAATCGTCGCGGTCGTGCCAGACGTCGTGCCGGCCAGTCGCTTCGGTCTGTTGGTCAACGACTCGAGCCGGGACGCGTGCGGCCGGATTGCCTCTTGCGTTCGAGCGCTGCGTGACCAGCTGCGTAGGGACGTGGACTTGCGTATGTTCGGCTCGGGCTTCGAGCGGCTCACTAGCAAAAGACCGATCCGGCTTGGACGCGCCGCATAACCGGGTTAAGCTCCGAGGGACGGCCTTCCATCTGATCGAGACCCCGAGGCTCCTATGGCATCTGCGAACGGAAGCTCCAACCCGACTCCGACTGAGCAGGTCAGGGCGCTCTACGAGCAGTTGGAGAGCCAGGTCGCTCAGGCCGGCGAGCGGTTCGTTGGATCTGAGGGGTTCACCGCTGTGCTCGGCCAGCTTGCGGAGAATACGGCCGCGCTCACGAAGCTGTCGGCGGACGCTATGGACCTCGTGCTGCGCAACCTTCGCGTGGCCGGCCGGCGCGACATCGTCCGTCTGGCGCGCCAGCTTGCCCGCACCGAGGACAAGCTCGAGCGCGTCCTGCAGGAGGTCGAGGAGCTTCGCGACGATCTCGTGCATGAAGGCCGGACTCTCCGCGAGCGCGATAGCGACAGCTCGAGCGGCCGGTCGGCGAGCCGCTCGTCGCCCGCGCGGGCCGCGGGCGCCAGCGATCAGGGGTCGTGATGCTCGGCACGCTCGCGCGCCTGCCCCGGGCGACCGTCGAGTTCGCGAACATCCTGCTGACAACGCCCGATGCTGCGATAGCGCAGACGCCGCGCGACGTAATCTGGACTCACCGCGCCACCACGCTTTACCGCTACCGCTCGAAGTGCCGCGAGCACCCGATTCCGGTGGTACTCGTTTTCGCGCTCATCAACAGGCCGATGATCTTCGATCTGCGGCCGGGTAACTCGTTCATTGAATACCTGCTGTCCGAAGGCTTTGACGTCTTCCTCGTGGATTGGGGGGTTCCCGGTGAGGAGGACGCCGACATGGGCCTCGCCGAGTACGTCCTCGATGAACTGCACTGGGCGGTGCGCGAGACGCTTCGTGCTGCGCAGGCCGAGGAGCTCTCACTCATCGGGTGGTGTATCGGCGGCACGCTGTGCGCGATGTACTGCGCGCTGCACCCCGGCGGTGCTGTGCGCAATGCCGTCCTCCTGACGACGCCGATCGACCCATCGAATTCGCTCTACACGCGTTGGGTTGGAAACGACGAGTTCGACGTCGACCTGGTCGCCGACAGCTACGGCGCAGTTCCGGGCGGCGGCATCGACGTCGCCAACAAGCTGATGAAACCGGTGACGAACTATGTCACGACCTACCGTCGGCTGTTTGCGAACGTGCTCGACGGCAAGGACCCGCGGGCGAGCTACCAGGCCATGGCGAAATGGCTCGCCGACAACCCCCCATTCCCGGGGAGGGCGTATCGCGAGTGGATCACCTGGATGTACAGAGAGAACCGGCTCGTCGGCGGGCGGATGTCGCTGCGTGACCGGCGTGTGCAGTTGAGCGATGTCGATCAGAACCTGCTCGTGGTCACCGCTGAGGACGACCACATCGCCCCACCCTCGACTACGGTGCCGCTGCTCGATCTTGTGGCGAGCGCCGACGTCACCCACCTCGACCGGCCGGGTGGGCATATCGGCCTCATGGCCGGCTCGAAGGCCAAACACGAGATTTGGCCCGAGATCGCGGAATGGTTGCGCGACCGTTCGGACCGCTGAGAACAACTCGGAGGAGAAAGATGGCTACCACCACACCCCAATTCAGCGACGTACATCGCCCGCGGCTCCACGGCAAGATTGCGTTCGTAACCGGCGGCACACGGGGCATAGGGGCGGCGATTACCCTGAGCCTCGCCGAGCAGGGAGCAGCCGTCGCGGCCGGTTACAGCTCTAACCAAGAGAAGGCGGATGAGCTCTGCGCGATCGCGACGGAGCGCGGACAGCTGATCTCTGCGCACCAGGGCAACGTCGGCTCAGCCGAAGATTGCCGACGGACTGTCGAGGAGGTCGTCGAGCGCTACGGCCGTATCGACATCCTTGTCAACAACGCAGGTATCACGATCGATAAGACGGTTCTCAATCTCACTGACGAGGACTGGAACAAGGTGATCGGAGTCAACCTGTCGGGCGCCTTCTTCATGAGCCAGGCGGTGTTGCCACACATGATCGAGCAGGGCACCGGACGCATCATCAACATCGCCTCGATTATCGGGGAGCAGGGCAACGTCGGGCAGACGAACTACGCGGCATCCAAGTCAGGGCTGTTTGGTCTCACGAAGTCACTTGCCAGAGAGGCCGCCTTTCATCTCGCCCGCGCCGAGAAGCTCGACCCCGACGGCCCGGGCATAACCGTCAACGCGGTCGCGCCCGGGTACATAGCAACGGAGATGGTCGAGGCGGTGCCCGAGAAGGCGCTCGAGCGGATCAAGAAGCAGATTCCGCTGGGCCGGCTCGGCCGTCCCGACGAGGTCGCCCGTGTCGTCCACTTCCTAGCCGCGGATCAGAGCTCATATATCACCGGTGCGGTCTTCGCCGTCAACGGAGGCATGGATATGTAGCCGTCCCTCCCTCTTTAGCCGTCCCTCTCTCTGCCAGACTTCCCGGCATGAGCGTTGCGCTCGTCACCGGAGCAGCAAGCGGCATCGGCGCCGCCGTCGCGGTGCGGCTGCGTGCGGACGGCTGGGATGTCCTGACCACGGACCGGCAGGGCGAGGTCGAGCACCATGCCGACCTGACGACGCGAGAGGGCAACCGATCGGCTGTTGCGGCCGCCGTCGAGCGGTTCGGAGGCCTCGACGCGGTCGTCCCGAACGCCGGCTTCCAGCACGTTTCTCCGATCGAGGAGTTCCCAGAGGACCGCTGGGACGCCATCATCGCGGTGCTCCTCACGAGCCCGTTCCTGCTTGCCCGCTACGCCTGGCCGCATCTGCGCGCGTCAGGTCGCGGGCGTTTCTGCGTCGTCGCGTCGATCCACGGGCTCGTAGGTTCGCCCTACAAGGCAGCCTACGTCTCAGCCAAACATGGTGTCCTCGGACTCGTCAAGACCCTCGCGCTTGAGGGAGCCGAACATGACATCAGCTGCACCGCAGTCTGTCCGGGTTACGTTCGCACCCCACTCGTGGAGGGCCAGCTCGGCGACCAAGCGAATGCCCACGGGATGAGCGAGGAGGACGTGCTCGAGCAGGTGATTCTCGCCCCGCACGCAATCAAACGGCTCATTGAACCGGCCGAGGTCGCCGGCACTGTTGCCTTCCTGCTCGGCGACGGCGGCGCCGCGTTCACCGGCGCCCCGGTCATCATGGACCAGGGATGGAGCGCCCGCTGAACGCGGCGGGCGCCTATCTCAGAAGCCTCAGACCGAGCGCTCGTAGACCGATCGCATGAGCGCGGGCCAGTGGTTCGTGAGCGCCTCATGCCCCATGAACAGGCCGAGGTGTCCACCCGCGGCCGTCTCGCGCATAACCTGGCTCGCGGGCGTACCAGCGTAGTCAGCCAGCGCGAAGACCTGCGCGGGCGGCGTGATGTGATCCGCGGCACCGGCGAGCAGGAACAGCGGAGCGCTGATCTGGGCGAGGTTGACGTGCTTACCCCCGACCTCAAGCGTGCCGGCGATGAGCTCGTTGTCGCGGAAGAGGTGCTCGACGATCCACAGATAAAAGGCGCCGGGAATCGCCTGTGTGTGCTTGAACCAATCCTCGAATTCGCGATAGCGCGCGACGTACGCCTCGTCGTTGATGTTCGCGAGGAGTTGCACCTGTCGGCCGACCTCATTGTCGGGCTTGATGATGATGAAGCCGGCGAGCAGACTCTCGCCAGGCAGTACGCCGCCGTTAGCGGCGACGAGCGCGCGATAAAAGCTGAGGTCACCGCCCGGGGCGAACCAGGTAAGCGCGGAGTGGATCACAGGCTCGCCGGAGTGGAAATCGATCGGCGCCCCGGCAATCGTGAGCGTGTTGACCTGCTCAGGGTGAAGCGCCGCGTAGATCGTCGCAAGCCAGCCCCCCTGGCAGTCGCCCACCAGGTTGACCCGGCCACCCGCGTAGTCAACTGCCCTGGCGATGACGTCGAGGTAATCGTCAATCCCGAGGTCGCGTGTTTCGGGTGTCGCGCCGATCCAGTCCAGCGTGAATGCGCGGGTGAGGCCCGCTTCGATAATCGTCGCCATCTGACTCTGGTCGCTCGTGTAGTCGACGATGCACGAGTCGTGTCCGGCCTGCGGCGGCAGCACGAGCGTCGGCACGATCATCGCCTCCGGCTCGGTTGAGAAGTCGCGCAGCCGGGCGACGGACGCCTCGAAGGCGATCGTATGGGGAGTGCTCCAGCTCGGAAGCCCTCGCTCGCTCACGGCGTGCCACCACTTCGTCGCGTCCGTCAGAACGTCGACCGGCGTTGCGCCAGAGCGCAGCGCTCCCGCCCACCATGCCGCGGTGCCTTCCGCCGCCGCCGCCCACGCGGTAATCGAGTCGGTGAACACGATCTCTTCGAACGCCGATGGTGGGCAGGTCGCAGGCATTGCAGCTCCTCTCGCTTGGCGCCAGTCCCAAGCGCCCCAAAAAACAGTAGCAGTTACGTCGGCGACACAGTGCTTGCAAATTTGCTGACTAATTTGCTAACCTGCAAGCAGGCCTCTACCGAACACCCCTCTCTCACAAGGAGTATGAAGATGGCTTCCACCACGCAGAAGGACACCACGTTCATCCCCGACTGGCAGACCGCCAGCGAGCGCGCCACCAAGGCAAACGAGCGCTTCATCGAGGCCGGCCGCAAGGCGACCGGCGCGTACCTTGACGGCGTTGAGAAGTATCTCGGCGGCGTCACCGGCTACGAGCGCAAGCTGGGCCAGCAGAGCCAGCTCGCCCCCGTCGCCGGGCTGCTGGAGGCGCACGCCGACCTCGCCGACGACCTCACCGCAGCCTCGCTGCGCGTCGCGCGCGAGCTGATCGCGCACTAACGGTCGCACGCTGACCACGTGCGGCGGGCGCCGCACCGCTGTGCCAACGCCCGCGTCGCCTACTGGCGGCGCGGGCGTTTACGTGTCATGACGAACGCTTCGTAGACCTGCTTCAGCGCCTGCCGCTGGCGCGGCGAAAGATTCGGGTCCTCCGCGATCGCCTCAAGCACCCGCGGCGGCTGCGCATCGTCATGGCTGGCCGCTGTCTGCTCGTAGAGCGTCTCGGCCGACACCTGCAAGGTGTCCGCGATCGCGTGCAGCACCTTCTCCGAAGGTGCGCGCAGCCCCCGCTCGATCTGCGATAGATACGGGTTCGAGATTCCCGCAGCACGCGCGAACTCGCGCATCGATACTTCCGACAGCTCACGCTGGCGGCGGATGAAATCCCCGAGCGAGGCAGCGGGATCCGGCACACCGCGAGCATACGCTCACGAGCCGTCGCATCTACGTGTGCGTCGGTGCGTGGTCACACTCGCCGTGCTCCGTGTCGGGGGCAAGCAGGAAATCCTGGTGCAGTCGCTGCGCCAGTTCTCGAGCTCCGCAGAACTCGGGCGCCACTCCGCGTCGCGCCAGATAATCCAGCGCCCAAGCCACGCCGGGAGCCCCAAAATACGCGTTACGGAAGGGCTCATCGGCCTCACCCTCAAGATCCTCCGCCGTGTTTGGCCAGAGCCTCCCGGGTCCCCGGTACGCATCGATCGCGTCGCCGGAAATCCGTTCGATCCCATCTAATGCCGACCGCTCGATCCACGCATCGCCAGCCAGCTGCCGGTGTTCGTCAGGGTCGTAAAGCACGCGACTCGAACTGCCTCCCTAGACGTGAGCTGCTTGAGAGTCATCAGATTAGACGGCGCTCAGAACGTGAACGCGATCGTGAGCGGCTGCCGCGCGACGCGATGCGGCCGCGTAATTCAGTCGTCCATGCCGACCGCGTGGAACTCAATTCTGTAGACGAGCGTGTCCTCGTCGATTGGTCCCGCGTGCGCTGCCCGCTGTCGCAATGTCTCTCGGTCAGGCTCGCCGGTTCGTCGGACGTCGTCCTCCGTGATAGCTGCAAACGGGACAAGCTCAATGCTGTTGACCTCAATCTGGCCGAACTCAACCCGATAGCGGCCGCCATGCTTGACCCGCGGCCGCCTCCACAGCCGGACCGAAAGCGTGATATCGCCCGCCAAGACATCGCTGCGTAACTCGCGACTGAACTCCACGCCCGAGGACGGTAACTAAACGCGTTCCACCAGGCTCAACTATGCGTCGAGCTCACGCTGCTCGTCGGCCGCGCGATGCTCGTCGAGCCTCGCCCGCAGGCGCTGCACCACGACCGGAGCGTGGCGCTCGAGTGCCCAGATGTCACGCTTATATACGGCGATCACTCGCATCGACGAGGTGGCCACGACAGAGGCAGTGCGCGGGCCACCCTCGGCCAACTCGGGAGGCGTCAACGGGTCGGGTGGCGAGGCGAGCACCGCTATCTCACCGACGACGTCCCCGCTGCCGACGCTTCGCACCTTGGTGCCGGCGACCACCACATCAGCAGTGCCGGCCTCGATTGCGAACAACGCATAACCGGGTCCGCCGGCTTTGGCGAGCGTTTCGCCGGGGGCCATTTTGATCTCGAACGCCACCTCGGCGATGGCCGCAACCTCCGTCTCCGGCACGTCGGAGAAGAATCGAATCGCCGCGACCCGCGAGCTGTCCACCGGATCAACTTACCACGGGTCTACCGCGGCGTCATTGCTCAAATCCCGCTCCCGGATGGGGAACCGCGTGGCAGCCCCAGCAGGCTCCTCGACGGCGATCGGCGGCTCGGCGGCTAAGAGTCGGCCGGGTCCGGGCGCTAGATGACTTGCGGAGTGGCGGGTGGCGCAATTCGCGTCGTCGCGACTCGGTCAGCCCGCTTGGCTGCCTCGTCAGGCTGCGTTGGAAAGGCTGCGACCGCGGCGAGCGTGAGCAGAAACTGCTCAACAACTTGGGGATCGAATTGGGAGCCAGCGCACCGGCGAAGTTCGGAGGCGGCCGTCGCGGGTGTCATTGCCGCGCGATAGGGGCGGTCGGTGATCATCGCGTCGAACGCGTCACAAACCGAGATGATCCTTGACCCGAGCGGGATCGCCTCGCCCTTCAGCCGGTCCGGGTAGCCGGTTCCGTCGAAGTTCTCGTGGCTGGAACGTACAAGTGCCCCGACGTTGATCAGTGCCGGCGCGCCGCTGATGATGCGTTGGCCGATCAGCGGATGGCGGCGGATGAACTCCCACTCCTGATCGTCCAGGGCGGCTTGCTTGTCGAGGATGGCGTCAGGGATCGCGAACTTGCCGACATCGTGAAGCTCAGCGGCGTGGAGGACCTCCTCCACCTCCTCGGGGGCAAGCCCGAGGCTCCGGGCGGTGTCGGCTGCGTGCCTGGCCACACTGCATAGGTGGTCATGGAGGCCGGGGTTGCGCTCCTGCAGCGCGCGAAGCAGGACGTCTTTGGACTGGCGTCCGGCGGACGCCCGGTCGCCGCGCTTCTGCGTGTACATCCGCATGTCGGCCAGGCGCAGCGCGCTCTCGACGCTGACGGCCTCGACCGGCACGAGCACCGAGCCACGGGAGCAGCCGACCATGAAGCCCTCTCCGGACTCAGATAGGGCAGCCTCAGCGTTCGAAATCGTCGCCTCGATCTCCGCCGGCTCCACGTCGATTAGTGCACAGAACTCGTCACCGCCCATGCGGTACGCGCTGCCGCGCCCGGCGATGCACGCCGACAGGCTCCCACCGAGGCGTTGCAACAGGGCATCACCCGCTTGGTGGCCGAAGCTGTCGTTGTAGTGCTTGAAGCCGTCAAGGTCGAACAGCGCTAACGCCAGTGGACGGTCGGTGGTCGCCGCGGCGATCCGTGTTCGGAGGTCCGCCGTCAGCGCTCGCCGGTTCTGCAGACCCGTGAGTGCATCGGTCATCGCCTCCCGTTGACTGAAGCTCAGCAGCCCGACGTTCTCCTGCCAGGTCATCACGAGTCGCGCCAGAATCACGAGGATCGCCAGCGCCGCCAATCCGATCGCCACTGGACCGACTCGTACGAAGCTCGACGCGCACAGGACAACCAACGCCGTGACCGCAAATCCGAGCAGCATCACGATCCCGCGGACGCTCACTCCCCGCACAGCGGTCACGGTCGCCGCGCGAGCGGGCACCCAGCCGGCCCAGGCAGCAAGAACGGGCGAGAGGTACCAGAGCCCGTTGTACCAATCGCTCTGGCTATACGTGCCTGTGGCTATGGACACGAGATAGCTGCTGTCGGCGATCCAGAAGGCGAAGACCGCGGCGCCGAGCAGAACGAGTTTGCGATTCAGGCGCCACTCACCAACCGCCAGCGCACCGACCAGCAACCCGAGCAGCGCCAAATCGCAGACCGGGTACGCCAGGTTCGTCCCGATCGCGAGCAGCCCGCCTTGGGCGCGGGCCATCACCGGCTCGACCACCAGGGCTGCGCTGACCGCGCCTGTCGCCAGCGCAGCCGCGGCCGCGTCGGCGATCAGCGTCCGGGATGCGGTCCGCGCCCGACCCCGCACCAGCGACAGGGTCCCGGCGAACGCAAACGGACAGAACAACAGATAGCCAACATCCGCCCAGGACGGCACCGGCGGGCTGCTCAACGTCGAGAGTTCCAGCTGCCAGTACAGATCGCCTGCTGCCCAGCAGAGCGCCCCGATCCCGAACAGTGCCCAGCCGCGATCTGACCGCCTCCCGCGCAAGATCAGCAGCAGGCCGGCGAGCGCGAACGCGACATCGGGCCAGATCCCCGAATACGGCGCAACCCGCAGCAGCGGATACGCGAGCGTGTCGCTGAGCTGCTCGCCCACTTCCCACAAGGTGAGCAGCACGAGCAGACCCAGCACAGGCCGCGGGACGGCCGACAGTAATCGCCCAGCCGCAGTCGGACGCTCCCGCGCGGGTCCCTGACGCGTGCGAAACATCATGCTCTTGTGATCGGCGCCGGGAACGGATGGGTTAAGGCGGAAAGTACTGAGCGACGCGCGGGAAACTACGCGCCTCGCGCTCCGACCCGAACAGCAATGCGCCAGACTGCAGTTCATGACTGACATCGATCCCACTCGTCCTCCGAGTGGCACGGGCTGCGTCGACTGTGACGCGGCAAGCCCACAGGGGTGGTGGCTACATCTGCGCCGTTGCGCGGCGTGCGGGCACATCGGCTGCTGCGACGACTCGCTGGCCCGCCACGCGACCGCCCATTACCGTGCGACTGGGCATTCGATCATCCAGAGCTTCGAGCCTGGCGAGGACTGGTTCTACGACTACCGCACTGACGCCTTCGTGGTCGGCCCTGAGTTGGCACCACCACACAGCCATCCCGTCGAGCAGGGTGTCCCTGGCCCACTCGGGCGCGTGCCCGAGGACTGGCAGCGCCGGCTCGGCTAGCGCCAACTCGTCCCGACCAGGCAGCGCGTCGAGCCGCAGCTTCGCGACGAGCCACCTCGGGTGTTCCGCGGGGACAACGTGCTAGCCCGCCCGTCCGAATGCTAGTCACCGTGGTGAGCGCGGAAGGCGCGCCTCGAGCTCGCTGATTCGGTCGAGCAACTCGACCACGAGCACGGCGCCGGCGTAGTTGAGACTGAGGTCCCGGCGCAACCGCTCCGCCCTGGCCACTCTTGCGGCACTGGTCGGGTCGAATCGCGCGCGGGGCGCGAGCGCGGTCGGTTGGGGCCTCTTGGGTTCGAGCAGCCCGAGCTCCAGGTAGCGACGTACGTGCACGACCCGGACCCCGGCCATCCGAGCGACGATTGTCAGCTCGACCGACTCCTCGGGAGGGTCGCGATCGCTCGGTTCTGTCACTGGGTCCTTGCTCATGTCACGCCTCCTGCTCGCCCGGACCTGGGCTCTCGGCCAACTGCTCGTAGAGCTCGCGCTCGCGATCCGAGAGCGTTTTCGGCACCACGATCTTCACGACGGCATGAAGATCGCCGCTCCCGCCACCGCGCTTGGGGAGCCCGCGGCCACGCAGCCGCAATCGCCGTCCGCTGGATGAGCCCGCGGGCACCCGGATCTGCGCGCTGCCTGTCGGCGTCTGCACCGTCGCCGTCGCCCCAAGCGCCGCCTGCGATGGTGTGATCGGTAGATCAACGTCCAGGTCGTGATCGCCACGACGGTGAAAGCGTGGATGCGGCTTAAGTACAACCCGCAGAAACAGGTCGCCCGGAGGGCCCCCGTAAAACCCCTCAGCTCCCCGTCCAGCCAGTCGGATCAGCTGGCCATCACGGACGCCCGCCGGGAAGTTCACATTCACGTGACGGCCATCCAGCGCAAGTCGTCGTCGCCCACCGGCAAGCGCATCCTCCAACGAGAGCTCAAGCAGTGCCTCCCGGTCGCGCCCACGCAATGGCCCACCCGCGCGTTGCGCCCGAGCTCCGAACAGCGCCTCAAACAGGTCCCCCCCGGACTCCGCACCAGTTCGATCGCCCCAACCCTGATCCGTGAAGAACTCCGCGAAGCTCTCGTTAGGAGCTTCCTGCTCCGCCTCACGCCAATCAGCACCAAGACGGTCGTACTGCTCGCGCTTCTCCGGATCGGCCAGCACCTCGTACGCCTCACCCAGCTCCTTGAACCGTTCCTCGGCATCATCATCCGAGTTCAGATCCGGGTGATACTGGCGCGCCAGCTTCCGGTACGCCCGACGGATCGCGTCCTGATCGGCGCCGTGCGAGACGCCGAGGACCTCGTAGTAGTCCGTGTAGCTGAGAGCCATGTGAGACGGAATCGTCCCTCAAACGAGGCAGCCACGTAATCCGATACGGACTCACCCACAGCCGCCGTTGGGAGTAGGGGCAGCTCAGGGCGTCCGCTTGACGGGTCGGTTGCTAAGGGATCGCATGCTCGCTGCCGATGATCGTCAAAGTGTTCGTGAACGAAGCCGCGGAAACTTTCGATGCTCAACGGGTCCTCCGCGAGGAGCCGACGGGCCGGTTTGTCGATCCGATTCCTGCTTCATCAGATCGTGCCCATTTGCAGGCCGTTGCGCCGACGCGCTCGCTTGACGAAGGGCCGCTACTCGGGCGCGTCACCAGAGTCGAAGCCGGGCGGGTGTTGGTCGCCCTCACCGACGACGATGCCGTGCAGCGGGCTACGGTGTCGGCCTTGGTTGCACTCCATGCCGGCGACGGCTTTCTGATGGGAATCATCGACGCGCTCGCCTGCTCGGAGACCTCTGAACGGGTGATCGCCCACCTGATGCCGGTCGGCGCGTTCCATCCCTCGGCCGGAGGCGGCGGAACGTTTCGGGTTGGGGCTGCTCATCAGCCGCGTATTAACGCCGGCTGCTATCTCGTCGAGGGTGAGGATCTGCGCCACTTGATGGGCTGCATTTCGGATGATGTCTCGCCGGACGAGCGGCTGATCCTGGGTCGCTACGGGGACAATGACGGCGCCGAGGCGGTGGCGAACGGCAACCACATGTTCCAGCGGCATCTGGCCATCCTCGGCAACAGTGGGGCTGGCAAGAGCTGGGCGGTGGCGCTATTGCTGGAGCGCGCCGCACGCCTGCGGAACGCGAGCCTCATAGTGCTCGATCTCCACGGCGAATATGGACCGCTAGCCGACGGCGGGATCGCGACTCGCCTGCGTCTCGGTGGACCAGCGGACTTTGTCGATGCAGGTGATGACCTGATCTACCTGCCCTACTGGATCTTCGAGATCGATGAACTCGCGCTGGTCGTGCTCAATGCGGACGATCCATACGCCGCCGATCAGCGCTTGTGGCTAGTCCAGCGAATCGAGGCCATGAAGCGTGGGTCGCTCGGGGCGGCCGGCCACTACGACACGATGATGACCGCGACGGTCGATTCGCCGGTTCCCTACCGGATCGAGGATCTACTCGCGTCGGCCGAGCGTGACGAGGTGGAGCAGATCATCCTGCAGCCGAGCGGAAAGGTCCTCCCGGGCCCGTACGCCGGCAAGCTGCGGAGTCTCATCAATCGGATCGAGGCCCGATGCGCCGACCCGCGCTACGCCTTCATCTTCCAGCCCCCCGAGCAGTCTCACAGCCTTGACTGGCTGTCACAGATGGCTCTCACGCTGCTGCATTCAGGCGGCGGGACGCCGGGCATAAAGATCATCGACCTTTCGGGGCTGCCGTCCGCGCTCGTCCCGCTCGTTGCCGGACTGATCGCCCGTCTTACCTACGACATCCAGTTCTGGACGGAGGCGACACGCCGAACGCCGATTTGCCTGGTCTGCGACGAGGCACACGTCTACCTGCGGGAAACCGAGGACGCCTCGCCGATCTACAAGTGGGCGATGCAGCGCTTCGAGACGATTGCCAAGGAGGGCCGCAAGTACGGAGTCTGCCTCGCCGTGGTCAGCCAGCGTCCGAGTGAGCTCAATCGCACCGTGCTCAGCCAGTGCAACAACTTCATCATCCTGCGCTTGAGCAACGACCCGGACCACGAGGCGATCGTTCAGCTTGTGCCTGGCGCGTTTGCCGGCGTCGCAGACGTGCTCCCCACACTCGATGTCGGGGAAGCGGTCGTCGTAGGTGACGCAATCCCGCTACCAATCCGCATCAAGCTCGACCGCGCGACCAACGGCCCCGATAGCCGGACAATCCCCTACTGGTCGTTGTGGGCAAGCCAGCCCTCTTCGCCAGAAGCGATCGTTATGGGCACCTCGGCGCTGCGAGCCCAGTCGCGCGCAGTAGCCAAGGCAGCGACTTCCGGCCATAGCCCGGAAGCCCCGGCGACTTCTGACTTTCCAAGCTGAGCCAAAGCGTTCGCGCTGATCGAAACCTGCTTCAGCGCGGCGCTAGGCCAGGAGCAGGGATCACGCATCGGGATTCCGTCCAGTCCGGCATAGTGTCTGTCGTGGTTCCCGACGTCGAGAATGCCGCCCCGGGCGCCGCCCGTGCGATGCTGAATACTGATGCCGCGATTAGTGCGCGCGGCATCTCCAAGTCCTTCGGCGAGGTGCGCGCGCTGATCGAAGTCGACCTCGACGTTGCCCGCGGGACCGTCCTCGGCCTGCTCGGTCCAAACGGCGCCGGCAAGACCACGCTGGTACGAATCCTCACCACTCTGCTGCGGCCGGACTCCGGGTCCGCTCAGGTCGCCGGCCTCGATGTTCTGGGTCAGGAAGCCAGGTTGCGCGAGCGGATCGGGCTCGCGGGCCAGTATGCCGCCGTCGACGAGAACCTCACCGGACTCGAGAACCTGACGATGGTGGGGCGGCTGTACGGCTCGCGGCGCAGTGCCGCCAGGGTTCGCGGCCAGGAGCTGCTCGGGCAGTTCGACCTGGTGGACGCCGCCAACCGCTCGGTGAAGACCTACTCCGGCGGCATGCGCCGGCGCCTGGATCTGGCCGCCGCTCTGGTTGCGAAGCCCCCGGTCTTGTTCCTGGATGAGCCGACTACTGGACTGGATCCCCGTAGCCGCTTGGACCTGTGGGACGTGATCGAGACGCTTGTGAGCGAGGGGGCGACTGTGCTGCTCACCACCCAGTACATGGATGAGGCCGACCGGCTCGCGGACCGGATCTCGGTGATCGACCACGGCCGCGTGATCGCCGAGGGCACCTCCGACGAGCTCAAGGATAGGGTCGGAGGGGAACGACTCGAGGTGCACCTCGAGGATTCCTCGCAAGCGGAGGCGGCGGTCCGTGCGCTAGCGCCGATGTGCGGCGATGAGCCGGCGATGTCCGACGGGCTGGTCCGGATCGGAGTCAGGCAGCGTGGGGGGGCGATCATTGAGGCAGTCCGCCTGCTTGACGAGGCGGACGTCGGCGTCGATGACATCGCGCTCCGGCGTCCGACGCTCGACGACGTGTTCCTGGCGTTGACGGGGCACGCAGCGGAAGAGGAGAGCCTGGAATGAGGCGCCTGCTTTCAGACACGCTCGTGGTGACCGAGCGCAACCTGATCCGGCTCCCGCGCGCACCCGAGCTGCTAATCGCATTCACGATCCAGCCGATCATGTTCGTTCTGCTGTTCCGGTACGTGTTCGGCGGCGCGATCCGCGTGCCGGGGGGCTCTTACGCCGAGTTCCTGCTACCGGGGATCATCGTCCAGAACATCGCCTTTGGCGGGTTCGTAACGGCGCTCGGGCTGAACGAAGACATGCAGAAGGGCCTGATCGACCGCTTCCGCTCGCTGCCGATGTCGCGTGCGGCCGTCCTGGCGGGCCGGACGTCTGCGGACGTCTTCACCAATGGTCTGTCAATGACGATCCTGATCGTGACCGGGCTGGTCATCGGATTCTCGTTCCAGACCAGTGCGCTGCACGTGATCGTCGGACTGGTGCTCGCGCTGACGTTCGGCTACGCGTTCTCATGGGTATTCGCGTTCCTCGGCCTGCTCGTCAAGACGCCCGAGGCGGCCAACTCAGTCGGCTTCCTCGCGGTCTTCCCGCTGACGTTCATCTCCTCGGCTTTCGTTCCCGGGCAGTCGCTGCCGACTCCACTGCGGCAGTTCGCCGACGTCAATCCGTTCACGATCATCGTCAACGAGTTGCGCTGGCTCTGGACCGGCCAGCACTCGCCCGACCAGCTGTGGCAGGCGTTCGCCTGGGTCGTGTTCATCCTGGTGGTGTTCTCACCGCTCGCGGTGCACCGCTATCGGCGGACCGCCAGCCGATAGAGCTTGAGCAGTGCGACAGGCGACCTGACAAGAGCCGGGACGATGAAACAAGAGTTCGAATTCTTTGCGGCTCATGACCATGTATGGGAGCCGGGATTGGTCGTCGGGACCGAAGAGAAGGTGCTGTCACGAGATCCAGACGACCCCGAGATCCTGACCAGACTGGTCCGCTGGCAGCCCGGGTTCGACACCAATCCTGCCGGTGTCATCACGCACGACTGGGTGGAAGAGGTCTACATACTCGCTGGGGAATTGCTCGACATCACTCTCGGTCGAAGCTTCGCCGCCGGGCACTACGCGTGTCGTCGACCCCAGATGCCGCATGGCCCGTATCGCAGCGCGACCGGATGCACAATGCTCGAGATCAGGTATCGGCCCTAGACCGGCGGCTGCCGAGCGTCCTCGCTCTTGCTCGTCGTCTGCGTCTCAACAGGCCAGGGCGCCGGGACGCCGTGGCAGCTCTGTTTGATCCCGGGTACTCTTGCGGCATGGACCCAGAACACGCCCGAGCGCTCTTGGCCGCAGAGCGCGCCCGCATCGAGGCAAGCCTCGCCGGTATCCGGGCCGACGGTCCGCTCGAAAGCACCGACCGCATCGAGAACGGGGACGAGGGTTCGCAGGACCTCTACCAGGACGAGTTCAACGCCGGTCGGAGCGAGGATCTCCAGGCGCAGATGGCCGCGGTGGAGCGCGCTGAGGCGCGGCTGGCCGCGGGCACATACGGTGTTTCGGTTGAGAGCGGCGAGCCGATCCCGGACGGGCGGCTCGAAGCCGTCCCGACCGCCGAGCGAACGATCGAAGAGCAGCGGCTCTACCGGCGCTCCTAGGCGTCGCGCACGGTCTCGTGCAGACATCGGGCTCGTCTCGCGACGCATACCCAGACGTCGCCCGAAAAGGTTGAAGCCGGCCCGGTAGCGCGGCGGAGTACCTTCTCGAAGATGGCACCTCTACCACCGAGTCCGCTGCTTTCGGACGCACAGCTGGAGAGGATCGCGTCGGTCGGAGAGGAGCGAGCGGCGTCGGTTGGCGACGTGTTGCTTCACGTCGGTGACCGCGAATATCCGTTCATGGCGATCCTCGAAGGTGAGGTCGCGATCGTCGACGAGCACGGTCACGAGCTCCTGCGCCATCGGGCGCGTGGCTTTCTCGGTGAGATCGGCCTGCTGACGGGCCAGACGGCGTACCTGAGCGCGGTGGTCACGCAACCGATGCGCTACATCGCTGTGGAGCCAGAGGCGCTCAGGCAGCTGATGTTCGACGAGGGGCCTCTGGGAGAGCTCATCCTGGGCGCATTCATCGCGCGGCGCGAGACCCTGCAGGCGATGGACGGCATCGGGTTCGAGATCATCGGGCCGCGGTCATCCGCGCCGACTCGAAGGCTCGTCGACTTCGCGCGGCGCAGCCGTTTGGCCTACACATGGGAGGACCTCGACGAAACCGGTGCCGGACCGCTCGCGACTCCACGTACGGCCGCGGACCAATACCCGCTGGTGCGGCTGCCCGGCGGCGTCGAGCTGAGCAACCCCTCAGACGGCGAGCTCTCTCGCGCACTCGGGATCGGACGTGAGCTCGCCGCGCGCGAGGAGGTCGACATCGTTGTGATCGGGTCCGGTCCGGCTGGGCTTGGGACCGCGGTGTACGCGGCATCGGAAGGCCTCACAACGCTCGTGGTCGAAGGCGTTGCGCTCGGCGGCCAGGCCGGCACCTCACGGCGGATCGAGAACTACCTCGGATTCCCCGGCGGCATCTCTGGGAGCGAACTGACCACACGCGCGATCACCCAGGCGCGTAAGTTCGGCGCCCGCACGGCGACGCCGTATCGTGCCGTAGGGCTGTCTCCGGGCTCCGATCGCCACATCGTCACGCTCGACGGCGGGCAGGTGGTCTCTGCGCGCGCGGTGGTGATCGCGACCGGGGCTGAGTACCGCACTCTGGCGGTCGAAGGGATCGATCGGTATGAGGGGATCAGCGTGTTCTACGCGGCGGGTCCGCCCGAGGCCAGGCGTTGCGCCGCAACGCGTGTGGGCGTCGTAGGAGGCGGGAACTCGGCCGGCCAGGCGGCTGTTTGGCTTGCTCGCGGTGGCGCGCTGGTGACACTGCTGCACCGCCGCGCGTCGCTCAGGGAGACGATGTCGGACTACCTGATCCAGGAGCTCGAGCGCTACGGCGTCGCCGTTCGCGATCGCGCCGAGATCGCAAGCATGCAGGGCGACGACGGCGAGCTGGTTTCAGTCACCCTGCGCGACGGCAAAGAGCTCCCACTCTCGACTCTGTTCCTGTTCATCGGCGCGAGCCCCTGCACGGACTGGCTCGACGGAGCGGTGATGCGCGACGCTGACGGCTTCGTCCTGACCGGCACCCCGGCAGGCGCGAGCAACCCGTTCGAGACCAGCGTGGCGGGCGTGTACGCCGCGGGAGATGTGCGCTCGGGTTCGATCAAACGATGCGCGACGGCGGTCGGCGAGGGAGCCAACGTCGTGAGCCTGATTCACACCCGCGTCGCGGCGAGCACGGCCGTCGCAGACGTGGGAAGCGCTCGATGACGCCGGCGCCGCGCTAGCGTCCTAGGACCACCTGAGGGTGGCGTGGGGTTTGACGTGAGTCATCAACCAAGGGGAGCGGACCGGTATGGCGCATGCGTTCAGCGGCACGGCAGTGATCGACCGCCCAATCGACGAGGTGTTCGCCTTCCTGGCGGACGGAACCAACGACCCGAAGTTCAGCCCGCGGGTGCAGCAGATCCGACGGACGACCGGCGATCCGATCGGCGTTGGCACGGTGTTCGAAAGCGCGGTCAAGGATGCCGGCATGAAGACCAGCCGGAAATTCGAGCTGACGGCGTTCGAAGCCCCGACGAAGATCCGTTGGACAGAGCGTTCAAAGAACATGATCACCGTCCCCGACGGCGGCTACGACTTCGAGGCGGTCAACGACACACAGACCAAGGTCACTGTCCACAACACCTTCGAAGGTCACGGGTTCGGCAAACTGATCGTTGGGTTCGCGGCTCAGGCTGCCGTCAAGGACGCGCCGGCGTTCGCGCTGCGCATCAAGTCCGCCGTCGAATCGGCCTGAGGCGCCGCGACGCGAGGGCGCAAGTTCAGCGCGCCCGACCGCTCGACACCGTTTAGGACTTCCCCTGGTTCAGGCTGACCGCGGCTCGAATGAGGGCCACGAAAGCCTTCTCATCGAGCAGTTCACCCTCATGCACGTCGATCGCGCGCCGCGCGTTGCCTTCGAGGCTCGAGTTGAACAATCCCGAGGGGTCATCCAGCGAGGCACCTTTGAAGAAGGTGAGCTTGACGACGCTCTTGTACGTCTCGCCGGTGCAGATCATCCCGCTGTGAGACCACACCGGAACCCCCGGATTGGTGGCCTTGCGCCACTTCCATTCCTCGACCACGTCGGGGTCTGCCTGTTTGATCAGGGAGCGCAGCTTCGCGAGCGTCGTGCCGCGCCAGTCAGCGAGTTCCTCGACTCGCGCGTCAATCAGCTCAGCTGGAGACTCGTCGTGCTGCTCGGAGGTGTCTGTCATCGCACGGACGTTATCGCTCCGCCGCGAAGCGAACGCTCAGCCGCGAAGCGAACGCTCCGCCGCGAAGCGAACGCTCAGCCGCGAAGCGAGCGGTCCACCGCGCGGGCGACCTGATCGCGCGAGCGTGCTCGGACGGCGGAGCTGAGTGCAAGACGCCAGCGGTCAGGGGTTGTCGCGGAGTGGCGCAAGCCGAGGTCGGCGAGGACTGCGCCCTGATCCACATGGGGAGCGATCTCCTCGACCCGCCGCTTGGCGGCGATGTGCTGGGCATGAGCCAGCTGCATCCGCCCGGGGTCGCCTGCAAGCGTCATGAGATCACCGGCAACGACCGGTATCGCGCGCCGCGCGCACTTCTCCCATGGCGCATCGGCAGCCGAGTCCACGACGACCTGACGGACGATTCGCCAGCCGGCGTGGTGAGAATCACACCGCGCGACGAGAAACCGCGCGAGCGCATCGGCGACGCCTTGGGCTCCGGGATCGGACGCGTGGCTGTCCAGATGGCGTAGCGCGTCGCCTATGTGCCGGCCGTCCTGGACAGCCCTGGCCAGCTCCCGCGGGCTCCGCCGCGGTTGGTCTCGTTCATTGTCGATCTCTCTACGGTACTTGGTGCTGACCGAGGCGTACGCTCGTGAGATGCCGATCCCACGATTTCTGAAGGGCCGAGCGGCCAAGGAGGATGCCGTGCTGATCGGCGACCCGCGCATCGAGGGTTGGGAAATCGTGAGCACCTTTGAGGATCAGGCGACCGCAGTGGCCTGGAGGGATCAGCTGCGGTTGATGGGGATCGATGCGTGCTGCACGGCTGATCATCCCCTCGACCGCGTCGGCCGCGGTGACGTGTATGTGGTGGTTCCGCCCGATCAATGGTCGCGCGCCACCGAGGTCGTCGACAACATCGAATGAGCGACGATCAGCAGAACACCGGCCGGTAAGCTCGACGTATGGAGAACGTCGCAATCGGTGACCTCGTAAACATCCCCGGCGGTCATCCCGGGCTGGTGTTCGACACGCCGAGCCGGTCGAAGACGGTCGTCGCGGTGATCGATCCGGCCCGTGGCCCGGTGTTTCGTACGTTCCACCCCGAGACGCTGACCGAGCGTAACGGGGAGGGAGCACACGACGAGGCCTTGCGGTTGCTGGTCCGCCGGACACCGCCCCCGGTGCACGGCGCTGGGCGCGGTGGCACCAACGCGAAGGGGGGCCGCGCCGGGTTCAGCCGCGGCGCCGCTCACCGTCCTACCGGCAGGTAGACACAAACCCCACACCCGCCCGGCCGCTGTGCCGCCTCGCCCGGCCGCTGTGCCGCCTCGCCCGGCCGCTGTGCCGACGCCTCGCCCGGCCGCTGTGCCGACGGCTCGCGGACGTCGGGTGCTTCTGCGGTCACGGAGTTACAGAGGGTGGACTGCCCGCACTCGAACGTCCGAGTCGCAACAGCAGATCGTCCACCTCAGCAAGCCACTCACGAAGCTCACCGGACTCTTCCCAGACGTCACGCAGCTCGCTCTCCTGGCGGACTCGAGTGACGGCCTGGACCGCCAGGTCGACCTCGTCGGCGTGCGGCCCGTGAGGGTTCTCCTGAATCCAGGCGTCGATGTTGTCCGGAAGCCGCTCCGGCGGCTGACCGGCGCAACAGGCACAGAGCTCCGCAGCGGCGAGCGCCTCGCACGACGAGTCGACGTCGAGTATCTCGGCGGCACTGAGCGCGTCGTCGAGGGTCGAGGCCATGACGGCACCGGGATCGGGCGCTTCCTCGACGAGCAGAAACCAGTCTCCGGCAGCGTCGTTCTCAAAGCTTGTGACGCCCCAGGAACCCACGCGCCCGACGATACACGCCAACGCGCGACACCCGGGCGTAGGCCCGCCGCGCCTTCAGTCCGAGCCGCGCAGCAAGGCGACCGCAGCAGCGACAAGCTCGGCGTTGTCCGCCGCGGCACGGCCGTCGGGCAGCACCAAAACGTCCTCCAGTCCGACTCGCACATCGACCCCGGCTTCAGCGGCGGCTGCGATGACCTCCCAGGTCCGTGCGCCTGAGCCGTGCCAGAGTTGCGGCACGCCGTCGGGGACCAGTCCGGCGATCGCGCGGGCGTCGTCAGCGCCACCCTCAACTTCGACGAGCGCTCTGAGGACCTGGTGTGCGAAGGGGCTGCGCCGCAGCTCCTCGGCGTCCGCCGGAGCGGACAATGCCGCCTCGACGGCGATGCCGGCGTGCAGCGCCGTGCGTGCGATCCCCGCCCACCCGACCTCGGAGACGCCGACGGCGACGAAGTCGGGTTGCTGCCGCCAGCCGCGGATCGCTGCCGCGCGGGCGAACGGATCGGGATCGATCGCCGCCGACGTGGACAGGCCGATCGGAAGCCCCGGCGTGGCGGCGCGGATCGCCGCGACCACGGCATCGCATGCCTTCGGATCCATCGTTTGGCGCCCGCTGCGGTCGCGCGGATGCACATGCACCGCGAACGCCCCGGCCGCTCGAACCGCGTGCGCATCGGCGCCGAGCTCGGCCGCCGTTAGCGGTACACCGGCGTGCTCGGCACGGGTCCGTCCTCCGTTCAGGCAAGCTTCTACCGCCATCGGACCATCGCCTAAAGACCCGCAGTCAGGACTTGCCGGAGATCAGGTTCCAGGCGCGCGTCAGCTTCTGGTGGCGGAACTCGGACTCCGACTCGGCCGGGTCATCGCGCATCACGGCCGGGTTGGCTGACGGCTTCGGAAGTTGGGCGCAGGCTGCTGCGTCGAGCTTGAGCACTACGCCGCGTTCGTAGATCGCCTCAATGTCGTCCGCGTCGGCGAAACGGTGCTCGCGGCCGAAGCGGTGTTCGCCGATCACGATTCCGTCGAACACGTCCTCAGCTTCGTCGGCCAGGACATGGGTCACCTTGCCGATCTCCTCACCGTCGGAGCTGTAGACCGGGGTTCCGGGATCCAGTACCTCATAAGCTTCGGGTTCGCCGAGATCCATGACGCCAGCATATCCACCCGGAGCTACGTGGCCAGCACCGCCATCGCCGCGTTGTGCCCTGGGATGCCGCTGACGCCGCCACCGCGTCGCGCGCCGGCACCGCAGATCCACACGTTCGGTCGAGCCGTCTCGACGCCCCAGCGGCCGACCTCCTCGGGGAGCTCGGCAAAGGGCCAGCTCAGCTCGCGGTGGAAGATATTGCCGCCTGGCAGACCGAGCTCCGCCTCGAGCTCGGCGGGTGTGCGCGCCTCCAGACAGGGGCGCCCGCCGGCGTCGAGCATCAGGCAGTCCTGGATCGGCTCGCCCAGGACCGAGTTGAGTGAAGCGAGCGTCGCCTCGACGGCCAGCGCCTTCGCGCCGTCATGCCGGAACAGCCTTGCGGGCATGTGCAGTGCGAACACCGTCAGCGTCTGCGCACCAGCGGCCGCCAGCGCCGGCGACAGGATCGATGCGTCGGTGAGCGAGTGGCAGTACGCCTCGGCGGGCACGACCGCCGGGATCTGCCCGGCCGCCGCCTGGGCGTACGCGGCGGCGAGCTGGGAGTAGCTCTCGTTCACGTGGAACGTCCCTGCGAACGCGTCCTCAGGGCGCGTCGAGCTGTCACGCAGCCGCGGCAGACGCGAAAGAACCATGTTGAGCTTCAGCTGTGAACCCTCGGGCGCCGGAGTCGGCATCGGATCGCCCAACAGCGCCGCCAGTACGGACGGCGCCACGTTCGCCAGCAGGTGCGAACCGACGACCGCATCGCCCGCAGCCGTCTCGACATGGACGCCGCCATGGCCCGCATGAACGGCCGTCGCCTCGACGCCGGTCCTGAGCTCCGCACCCGCGAACTGCGCCGCTCCCACCAAGGCCGCCGTCAGCGCACCCATGCCACCGACCGGCACGTCCCAGGCGCCCGTGCCGTTGCCGATCACGTGGTAGAGGAAGCAGCGGTTCTGGACAAGCCCCGGATCGTCGAGCGCGGCGAACGTCCCGATCAGCGCGTCGGTTGCCACGATCCCACGCGTCTGGTCGTCCGCGATGCTGCGCTCGAGCAGCTCCGACAGGGGCCGCTCGAAGAGCGCCTCCCAGGCGGCGTCATCGCCGACCAGAGCGCGCAGCTCCGCACGCGAGCGCAGCGGTTGTGTCAGGGTCGGAGCGACCGCGCGGGCGACGCGCCCGGTCAGCGCGTAGACCTTCGGAGCAGCGTTCGGCGGGAAGGACGCCACCCGGCGGCGGCGCAGCTCGATCTCGACGCCGAGCGTCCCGAGCAGCCCCCGCGGGAACAGGCTGACCAGGTACGAGTAGCGGGACAGGCGCACGTCCACGCCTGCGAACGGGCTCTCGGACACCGCCGCACCGCCGACGTGGTCGAGCCTCTCGAGTACCACCACCCGCCTGCCGGCGCGCGCCAGCAGCGTCGCCGCGACGAGCCCGTTGTGGCCGCCACCGACGATGATCGCGTCGTACGCGCGGACGCCGCTGTGCATCACGACAGTCTGCCGGAGCTGAGCCTGCGGCGCACGCCAGGGAGGGCTCGGGGTCGCAATGATGGCGGGATATGATCGGCGCCGCCCACGATCCGCGCGGGCGTCACAAGGAGGACAGATGGCTGAACGACGCGTGAACGCAAAGATGCTGCTCGTGGGCAGCCTTCCGGCCGGCTCGGCTGAGCACGCCTTCCGCGCCGGCGCCGAACTGTTCGGCGACCTGGTCATCGCGCTGCCAGACGGCGAGACGGGGCCGATGGCCGGCTGGGTCAGCTTCGAGCGCGAGCATCTGATCCGCAAGAGCGGGGACGTCGTCGTCGTGTCCGAGACGCAGTCACCGACCGGGCTGCCGCGACACGCCTATGAGACGCCGGTGTTCACCGTCAAAGAGGGCGTCGAGCGGGTTCGCTTCGAGCGCTGGCCGCGGATCGACGTGGCGATCGAGTCCTACCAGCTGTTCAGCGAGCTGCGCGACGCCGGCGCGATCCCGGGCGGCCTGCGCTTCCAGGTCGGCCTCCCGTTCCCGGCGAGCGCGATGAACGCCTTCAAGGCCGACTTCGCGAGCGACTACCCCAGGGCGCAGGACGGCTACGAGGACCTGGTCGCGCGCGAGCTGTCGCGGCTGCTCGACGCAGTCCCGCCTGAGGACCTTGCGATTCAGTGGGATTGCGCGTATGAGACGCAGGACATCGAGGGCGTGCTCGCCTGGACAAACGAGGGCGCCTGGGAGCGCTTCGCCGGTCCGGTCACGCGCCTGACGCGCTTGATCCCGGAGCAGACGCTCGTCGGCTACCACCTCTGCTACGGCACCTTCCCCGAGTGGCCGATGTACGAGGCCCGCGACTACCAGGTGCTGGTGCGCATGGCCAACTTCGCCGTCGCCGAATCCGGCCGCACGGTCGACTGGCTACACCTCGCCGGCCCCCGCTACCTGCGTAGCGAGGATCGCTCCTTCTTCCGCCCGTTGGTCGACCTCGAGCCCCAGACCGCGCGCGTGTTCCTCGGAATCGTTTTGCCGCTCGACGGCTCGCCGGGGCTTCGCCGTCGGCACCGGACCGCCTCGCGCTACCTGAACGACTTCGGCGTGGCGATGTACTGCGGCTTCGGCCGTCAGCCGGGACAGGACGGCGACGAGACCATGCGCGAGCACGCTGAGGTCATTCGCTCACTCGGGTGAGCATCCGCACGTCGCGCACAAGCAGCACGAGCGGGTTCAGCAACACGGCGGCGCCGCACATCGCGATAAGCGCCGGGCCTGGACCGAGTGCAACGGCCAGCGGCCCTGCCAGTGCGTAGCCGATCGGCGTCACCGACAGCGAGCCGCCGTACTCGAAGGAACTCACGCGCGACATCGCCTCCGGCGGGATCTGCTCTTGGAGCGCCGTCCACAGGAAGGTGTTGGACATCGTCATCCCGATGCCGCAGACGAACTGCAGGACGTCGACGGCGTAGATCGGCAGGTGCAGCCCCAGCGCCACACCCGGGAGCATCGCCGGCGTGTACGCGAGCACGCCCGCCCGGAGGGGATGGCGTGGCTTGAAGCTGAGCATCGTCGCGCCGCCTACGAGCATGCCGACGGCGAACACGACAGAGAGTGAGGCGTAAGCCGCGGCACCGCCGTAGTGCTGCTTGCAGATCAGCGGTGCCAGCACGGGGAACGAGGCGGCCAGCACGTTGCCCAGGCACATGTACACGATCTCGGTCGATAGCCAGCGGCGGCTGGTCACCTCGCGGAGGCCACCTCGCATCTCCGCAAGGAAGCTCGACGGCTTCCTGTCGCGCTCGAACGCGATCAGCGCCGAAACGCTCACACAGGCGAGCAGCAGCGCACTCAGCAGATAGCTGGCGCCGTCGCAGAGCATCGCCCACGGGGCGCCGATGCCGACCACCAGTGCGGCCCCGATCGCCGGCCCGAGCAACCCGGAGCCGGAGCTAGCCATCACCCTGAGCGCGTTGGCCTCCTGCACGTACTGGCCCGAGACCGCCTGAACCAAGCCGCTCGATGCGGGCCAGAAGAACGAGGTTGCGGCACCGAGCACCACCTGTGAGACCACGATCTCCTCAAGCGTCGCGTGGCCGCCGATCAGCAGCACGCCGATGATTCCCTGGCTGACCAGCCGCACGAGGTCGGCGACAATCATCACCAGTCGTCGGCTTACGCGGTCGGCCACGACACCGCCGACGAATGTCACCGTGATCGAGGCGATCAGCTTCGCCGCCATCACGATGCCCAGATCTGTCGCCGAGTGCGTGCTGTCGAGCACCGCGAAGGCCAGTGCAATACCGACGATGCCGTCGCCGAGGCCGGAGACGAAAGTCGCGCCGAAGACGTATCTCAGGTTGCGCACCCGCAGCGCGGCGAAGCGCTCAATGACACGAGGCCTGCTCAGTCGTCCTCGCCCGTGTCATGGTCGGAGTGGTTGGCGACATCCTGCTTCCAATAGGCGCGGGTGTGCAACGAACCCGGACTCAGCCGGTGCTCGCCCAGCATGTGGGCGCGGATCTCGCGCATCGCGCCCGCCTCGCAGCCGACCCAGACCTGACCCTCCCCGGCCGGCAGCGTGAACTCACGCGCGGTCGCGACGAGCTGCTCGCAGGGCGCGCCGGACTCGAGCAGCCAGCGCACGTCCAACTCGGCGCCCGACTCGAGCGCGACCGCATCCTCTGTGTCCTGCAGCTCGACGATCACGATCGCGCGCAGTCCCGCGGGCAGCGCCTCGGTGATCGCGGACACGGCCGGCAGCGCGGCGTGGTCGGCGAGGAACACGCACCATTCGCTCGAAGCATCGGGCAGGAAGCCCGAGCGGCCCATTCCCGAGACCTGGAAACGCTCGCCCGCCTCTGCGCGCTGCGCCCACGCGGTGGCCGGCCCGTCGCTGTGCAGGGCGAAGTCGATCGTCAACGCGCCTGGGTCGCGCTCGAAGCTCCGCACCGTGTAGGTGCGCATCGCTAGCTCATCGGATCCATCCTGCGGGACGAACACCTTGAAGTGCGCGCCCGGCTGCCCGGGATCCCACGCCTCCAGCTCGCCGGTGGCGACGATCCGCACCAGGCGCGGACTGAGCCGCGAGCTCGAGTGGACGGCCACGTTGCGCCGTGGCGGCCGTTGGCGCGGGTCAGGCATTGATCTCTCGGTGGTCGATCTTCATCTCGTCCGTCGAGGGTACGGGGAATCGGGTACGGAGCTTGATCGTCACCTGATCGCCGGGTTAGATTCCAGGCCTGTCAAGCACTGCCGACAAGATCTCGCTGGGCCGCCTCGTCGGCTGGCTGCACGCGCACGACCCCGGGTATGGCGCGCTGCGGCGCGCGGGGCGGGCCGCGATCCTGATGCCGGCGATGTTGGCCGTCGGCGACAAGGTGATCGCCAACCCGGTGATGTCCCTCTTCATCGCGTTCGGGTCGTTCGCGATGCTGCTGCTCGTCGATTTCGCCGGATCGCGGCTGGATCGGCTGCGCGCCCAG
>DATKSM010000109.1:0-5874 GCA_035531655.1 Solirubrobacteraceae bacterium | reverse complement strand
AGTTGGTGTCGTAAGTCGCTGATTCGAGTTGGCTCTCGAATCAGCGACTCACGACACTCGCCCCCTAGACTCGGGTTCATGTGCGGCATCGTCGGCTATGTCGGACCGCGGCAGGTGCGACCGCTGCTGTTCGACGGACTGAAGAAACTCGAGTACCGCGGCTACGACAGCGCCGGGATCTCCGTGCTCGAAGGCGACGGGATCGATCTCGTGCGGGCGGTCGGCAACCTCAGCCACCTGCGGACGGCGATCGACGAGCGTGAAGCGGCGGTCGCGGGCCGCAGCGCGGTCGCGGTCGCGGCGACGATGACACAGGAGCCCGGCACCGGCATCGGCCATACGCGCTGGGCAACGCACGGGCGCGTCACCGAAGCCAACGCGCACCCGCACTACAGCACCAACAGCCGCATCCACATTGCGGTGAACGGGATCGTCGAGAACTACGTGGCGCTGAGAGAGCAACTGCTGGAGCACGGCTCGACCTTCACGTCGGAGACCGACGCGGAGGTGATCGCCCACCTGATCGAAAAGCATTACGACGGCGACCTGGCGGACGCCGTGCGCGGCGCCTACCGGGAGCTTCGCGGCCACTACGCGTTCGTCGCGATGAGCGCAGACGAGCCGGGCGTACTCGTCGGAGCGCGCAAGGAGTGCCCGCTCGTCGTTGGACGCGGAGAGGGCGAGCAATTCATCGGCTCGGCGGTGCCCGCGTTCCTCAGCGCGACCAATCGCGTCCAGTACATGAACGACGACGAGGTCGTCGTGCTGCGGCCGGGCGGCGTCGAGTTCACGACCGTCGAGGGTGTGCCGCTCGAGCGTGAGATCAGCGAGGTCGACTGGGATGCGGCCACCGCCGAGAAGGGCGGCTACGAGACCTTCATGCTGAAGGAGATCTACGAGCAGGCCGATGCTGTCGCAGACACGATCGGCGAGCGCGCGGCCGACGATCACACGATCGACCTCGGCGACCTCGGGGCGATCGACGACGAGCTTCTGCGCCGCATTCGGCGCATCGTGATCGTCGCCTGTGGCACCTCCTATCACGCCGGGCTGGCCGGCCGGTATGCGATCGAGGAGTGGGCGCGGATACCGGTCGAGGTCGAGATCGCCTCCGAGTACCGCTACCGCAAGCCTGTCGTGAGTCCCTCCGATCTCGTGATCGGCGTCTCGCAGTCCGGTGAGACGGCCGACACGCTAGCTGCGATGCGCACCGCCAAGAGCGGCGGCGCAAGCGTCCTCGCGATCTGCAATGTGATGGGGTCGCAGATGACCCGTGACGCCGACGGCGTCCTGTACACCCGCGCCGGGATTGAGATCGGGGTGGCCGCCACCAAGACGTTCGTCACACAGGTGGTCGCCTTCCAGCTGTTCGCGCTCCGGCTTGCGGAGCTGCGCGGCGTCCTGGCCGGTGATGCGCTGACGGCGCTGATTCGCGAGGTGAAGCAGCTGCCGCATCTGATCTCGGCGACGCTCGACGGGAGCGGTGCCGAGCTCGAACGGATCGCCGCCGAGGTCGGTGATCGCACGTTCTTCATGTACCTCGGGCGCAACGCCAGCCTGCCGATCGCACTCGAGGGGGCGCTCAAGCTCAAGGAGATCTCTTACGTCGCGACCGATGCCTACGCCGCCGGCGAGATGAAGCATGGCCCGATCGCGCTGCTTGACGAGACCACGCCGGTGGTGGCGGTGGCGACCGACTCGCCCGTGCTCGAAAAGCTGATCTCCAACATCCAGGAGGTTCGCGCCCGCGGCGCCCGCGTGATCGGCATCGCGACCGAGGGCAACCTCGAGATCGGCCAGCACTGCGACGAGGTGGTCCGCGTGCCAAGCACGCACTGGCTCTTGAACCCACTGCTGGCGGTCGTGCCGCTGCAGCTGCTGGCGTACTTCATCGCGACCCGTCGCGGGCTCAACGTCGACCAGCCGCGCAACCTCGCCAAGACCGTCACCGTCGAGTGACGCCAGCAGGTCGCTGATGGGCCTGCCAGCCTGGCTGAAGCCGTTGCCGGACGCTGCGCAGCAACGTCGCCTCGACAGCTGGGCGATCGAGCAGCACGGGATCCCGGCCGAGACCCTGATGGAGCGCGCCGGCTCCGGCCTCGCGCGCGTGTGTGCCGAACTGGTGCCCGAGGGCCGATTCGCGATCGTCTGCGGCAAGGGCAACAACGGCGGCGACGGTCGTGTGGCCGCGCGCGTGCTGCAGGAGATGGGGCGCGAGGTGAGCGTGATCGATGTGGACGGCGATAGGGCTGAGCTCTCCCCGGCTGCCCTTGCTGGGGCAGTCGGGATCGTCGACGCGCTGCTCGGGACGGGCTTCTCGGGCGCGCCGCGTGAACCGGTCAGCAGTGCGATCGCCGCGATCAACGCCGCGCGCGCCGGCGCGGCGGGCGTCACGGTGATCGCCTGCGACGTCCCCAGTGGGGTCGACGGCTCGACCGGCGAGGTCAGCGCCGAGGCCGTCAGGGCCGACGCGACCGTGACCTTCCATGCCGCCAAGCCCGGGCTCTGGATCGCGCCCGGAAAGCGTCACGCCGGGGACGTGCGTGTGATCGACATCGGCATCCCCGGCCAGGATCAGCCCGTCGAGCCGATGATCGGCCTGATCGAAGCGACCGTGCGCGAGCTGATCCCGCGCAGGGACGCCGCCTCCACGAAGTTCAGCGTCGGCAGCGTGCTGGTCGTCGGCGGCTCTCGTGGGCTCACCGGGGCGCCGGTGCTCGCTTCGATGGCCGCCGCGCGCGCGGGCGCCGGTTACGTGACCGTCGCCACGCCCGCGTCGGTGGCGCCGGCAATCGCCGCCAAGCTGCTCGAGGTGATGGTCGTCGAACTGCCCGACGACCGCGAGACCGGGCTCAAGCGCGGGAGCTCGCGCATGGCGGTCGAGCGCGCGGGCCGCTCAGACGCGCTCGTGGTCGGCCCCGGGATCGGGCGCCTGCCCGCAGCGATGAAGTTCGCACGCGACGTCTCGACCCACGCCAGGCTTCCACTCCTACTCGACGCCGACGGCCTCAACGCACACGCCGAGGAGGGCGGCCTCGAACAGCTGGCGAAGCGGGAGGCGCCAACCGTGCTGACGCCGCATGCGGGCGAACTCGCGCGGTTGCTTGAGTTGCCGAGCGCCGAGATCGACGCGCATCGCCTGGAGCACGTGCTGGCTGCAGCCGCACGTGCGCGGGCTGTCGTCGTGCTCAAGGGCGACGACACGCTGGTGGCCGACCCGGACGGGCGCGTCGGAGTCAGTCGCGGGGGTGCGCCGGCGCTCGCGACCGCCGGTACCGGCGACGTGCTCGCCGGTGTGACCGGGGCGTTCCTGGCAAAGGGCCTTGACCCCTTCACGGCAGCCTGCGCGGCCGTCTCGACCCACGTGCTCGCGGGTGCGATCGCGGCGCGCGCGGTGGGCCCGGAGGGCGTGATCGCCAGCGACGTGATCGCGGCGCTGCCGGCGGCGCGTGGGACCAAGCCCGTCGCATCCCCAGGGGAGGCTTGAGATGCCGCTCCGCGCCGTCGCCGAGGTAAATCTGTCGGCGATCGAACGCAACGCAGCGCGGTTGCGCGAGAGGATCGGTGCACGCAGGCAACTGTGCGCGGTGGTCAAGGCTGACGGCTACGGTCACGGTGCCGCGCAGGCCTCACGCGCGGCGCTGCGGGGCGGCGCGAGCGTGCTCGCCGTGGCGACGGCGCTGGAAGCCGGCGAGCTCCGGCGAGACGGCCTGGACGCCCCGATTCTGGCTCTCGGTGCGATCAGCCCGGACGAGCTTCCCGTGGCTGTCGCTGCACGCGCCGAGCTGACCGCGTGGGACTTGGGCTTCGTCGAGCAGCTGCGTGCGCTCGGCCGCTCGGCCGACGCTCCGATCAAAGTGCACGTCAAACTCGACACCGGCCTGGGCAGGTTGGGGACGCGCGAGCCTGGGCTGGCGCTCGCCGTCACGCGGGCGGTGCTCGATGCGGCGCCGGCGCTCGAGCTTGCGGGCGTCATGACCCACTTCGCCACCTCCGACTCCGACCAGGAATTCGTCGCCGAGCAGCTGGCGGTGTTCACGCCCTTCGTGGCGGAGGCACGGGCGCTCGCGACGACCGACCTGACCGTCCACGCCGCCAACAGCGCCGCGATCCTGCTGACACCCGCGAGCCACTTCGACATGGTCCGCGCGGGCATCGCTCTCTACGGCAGCGACCCGATGAACGCCGACCCCGCCGACCATGGGCTCGAGCCTGCACTTGCGCTGCGCAGCTACGTCGCTGCCGTTAAGCCGATCGTCGCCGGCGAGAGCACGGGCTACGGGCGGCGGTTCATCGCGGGCCATGACACCAATATGGCGACGCTCCCGATCGGATACGCGGACGGCGTGCCGCGGGCACTCGCGAACAACTGTGACGTTCTGATCGGCGGCCGCCGTTACCCGCTGCGCGGGATGGTGAGCATGGACAACATCACGGTCGACGTGGGCTCGGCGCCTGCCGTCCGGGTTGGCGACCTCGCCACCCTGATCGGCGTCGACGGCGCCGAACGCCAGACCGCAGAGGACCTCGCGCGGCGGATCGGCACGATCAGCCACGAGGTGCTCTGCTGGATCTCGCGACGGGTGCCTCGCGTGTATCACCGCGACGGGAGCCCTGAGTGACCGTCGCCGCGCGCGGTCTGCCGGCGACGCTCGCAGAGCTCGCGCCGCGCTACGGGCGCGCGTGGTTGGTCGGCGGGGCGGTGCGCGACAGCCTGCTCGGTCGCGAGACGCCCGAGCTCGACCTCGCGGTTGACGGTGACGCCGGCGCGTTGGCGCGCGAACTCGGCCGAGTGGCAGGCGGGCACGCGTTTCAGCTATCAGACGAGTTCAGCGCCTGGCGTGTGCGTGCACACGAGCAGGACTGGCAGGTCGATCTGACGCCGCTGATGGGGGAGACGCTTGAGCAGGATCTGCGCCGGCGCGACCTCACGATCAACGCAATCGCGCGGGAGCTGGCGCCGGCTGACGGCGAGCTGATCGACCCTTGCGGCGGTGTCGCCGACCTCGAGGCGCGGCGTCTGCGCAGCGTCGGCCTGGATTCGTTCACCAGCGACCCCTTGCGAGTGCTGCGGCTGTCGCGCATGGCCGCGGAGCTCGGATTCACCGCTGATGAGGACACGCTGCGGCTGGCCGCCGACTCGGCAGCCGCGCTGGTCGACGTGGCGGCCGAGCGTGTCTTCGCGGAGCTACGGCTTACGCTCGTCAGCGACCGTGCCGTGCAGGGCCTCGAGCTTGCTCGCAGGATCGGCGCCACCGCAGCGGTGCTGCCGGAGCTCGACGCGCTGCGTGGCATCGAGCAGAGCGACTTCCACCACCTCGACGTCTACGACCATACGCTCGCGACGCTGCAGGCAACTATCGACCTCGAGCGCGATCCGGCCGCGACCTTCGGGGAGCTCGGACCTGAGCTGGCGGCGGTGCTGGCCGAGCCGCTCGCGAACGAACTGACCCGCGGGCAGGCGCTGCGTTTCGGCGCGCTCCTGCACGACATCGCCAAGCCGGTGACCCGCGCGGTCACACCCACGGGCCGCGTGACGTTCTTCGAACACGATGTGCGGGGCGCGGAGCTGGGGGCCAAGATCCTCGGTCGGCTACGTGCCAGCGAGCGTTTGATCAACCATGTGGCCGCGCTCACGCGCAACCACCTGCGGCTCGGCTTTCTCGTGCACGAGCTGCCGCTGGCGACGCGCACCGTCTACCGCTACCTCGCGGCGTCCGAACCGGTCGAGGTCGACGTCACGGTGCTGAGCGTCGCCGACCGCGTGGCGACGCGCGGCCGCAGCTCCGAGCAGGCGGTCACGCTACATCTCGAGCTCGCGCGTGAGATGTTGCGGGATGCATTGGCATGGCGAGCCGATCGCCCACGATCTCC
>DATKSM010000108.1:0-23195 GCA_035531655.1 Solirubrobacteraceae bacterium | reverse complement strand
GTGGCGCGCCCGCCAACCCCAGCGGTCATTCGTCTCCGACCGTCTCGTCCCCGACCGTCTCGTCCCCCACCTTCCTCACGCCGCCACCGTAGTCGGCGGCCTGGCGCACATAGCGTGCGAACGCCGCGCCCGCGACGGTGCCGAGATCCCACGCCTCAGGCGTGCTGGGCGCGCTCGTATAGGCGATCCGAAAGCACCAGTCGGTGCCCTCGCGCAGGTAGTACGCGGCGAGTTCGCCGGTGGTGAACTTGCCACCCAGCCGGCGGCGGAGCTCGAGCACGATCTCCGAGACAACGCGCTCGAGCACACGACGCTGCGCCGGTTCAGCATCCGCGACGCGGCGCTGACCCTCCTCCCACAGCCCGATCAGAACATCAAAGTCGGAGGCCACTAACCCCCAACCTGCCCGGGATCAGTGCGAGGACAAGCCGGTGACGACGTACGAGCGCTCACCGGACCGAACCATCCCGAGCTGGCGCGCGTCGCGCATGATCGTCGCACTCTGGTGCAGCGCCTTCTCCTGCGCGACCAGGTGCCGGTGCTGCGCCTGCAGCGAACTCACGAGACTGGTCTCCTGCGCCGCCTGGCTGCGGGCGGAGATCAGCGCGAGGCCGGCCTTCAGGCCGATCCAGCCGACCAGCACGACCACGCCAAGCATCACGAGGCGAAACTTGCGGTCCCAGCCGGACCGGGAGATCGGCAGGCGATGGCTGACCGGACGTGGACGCTGTCGCGGCTGGTGCGAGCGCGTGGCGCGCGTCGGTGCGGCGGAGCTGTGACTGGCGGGCGGCATCCCCTACTGCCTTTCTTCGCCGCCCGCGTTGTCCTTCCTGCCGCAACGGATCTCTCACGCGCTGCAAGGCGCGTCCCAGCTAATGGTCTGTAGGGGAATTATCTGCGGTTTTGACGGCGTCTGGACGCGCCTGGCTGCGCCCGTCTCGCGGCAGGTACCACCAGTACCTGCCTTGCGAGACGGTCTGCCCAGTCACGCCCAGCCACGCGTCAACTCCCACAACTAATTCCCCTACAGGCCCTAATGGTTCGCGGCGTGGAACGCCTTGCGGCCAGGATATTCGGCGTCGCTGCCGAGCGCCTCCTCGATCCGCAGCAGCTGGTTGTACTTGGCCACGCGCTCGCTACGCGAGGGCGCGCCGGTCTTGATCTGGCCGCAGCCGGTGGCGACCGCCAGGTCGGCGATCGTCACGTCCTCCGTCTCACCCGAGCGGTGCGATATGACGGCGGTGTAGCCCGCCTCGCGCGCCATCTGAATCGCCGCCAGCGTCTCGGTCAGCGTGCCGATCTGGTTGACCTTGATCAGGATCGAGTTGGCGACGTGCGAATCGATCCCGCGCTTCAGCCGCTCGGTGTTGGTCACGAAGACGTCGTCGCCGACCAGCTGTACGCGCTCCCCGATCGCCGCCGTGAGCGCGGTCCAGCCGCTCCAGTCGTCCTCGGCCATCGCGTCCTCGAGCGAGATCACGGGATAGCGGTTGAGCACGTCGGTCCAGTAGGAGATCATCTCGGGGGCGCCGAATGTCCGGTTCTCGTGCTCGAGTCTGTAGGCGCCGTCCGAGTAGAACTCGGAGCTGGCCGGGTCGAGCGCGATCGCAACCTGCTCGCCGGGGATGTAGCCGGCCGCGCGGATGCCGGCCATCAGCACCTCGAGCGCCTCCTCGTTGGAGCCGAGATCGGGGGCGAACCCGCCCTCATCGCCGACGGCGGTGCTGAGTCCGCGGTCGTGCAGCGTCTTCTTAAGGTTGTGGAAGACCTCCGCCCCCATCTTCAACGCCTCGCTGAACGTGCGAGCGCCGACCGGCACAACCATGAACTCTTGAAAGTCGATGCGGTTGTCTGCGTGCACGCCGCCGTTGAGCACGTTCATCATCGGCACCGGCAACACCTGCGCCGTCTCACCGCCCAGGTAGCGCCACAGGGGCAGCCGCTGCTCGGCGGCGGCCGCGTGCGCGGCGGCCAGCGACACCGCCAGGATCGCGTTGGCGCCGAGCCGCGACTTGTTCGGCGTGCCGTCAAGGCTGATCAGCGTGCGGTCGAGCGCCGCCTGTGCGGCGGCGTCCATCCCGCTGACCGCGGTCGCGATCTCGCCGTTGACGTTCTCCACCGCCTTGCTGACGCCCTTGCCCAGCCAGGCGTCGCCGCCGTCACGCAGCTCGGTCGCCTCAAACTCACCGGTCGAAGCACCCGACGGCACGGCCGCGCGCCCCCACGCACCGGACTTCACGCTGAGCTCGACCTCGACCGTCGGGTTGCCGCGGCTGTCAAGGATCTGGCGGGCGTGGACGTGTTCGATCTCACTCATCGGTCGCTTGCTCTCCTCGATTGTTCGGTCAGGCGCGCCCGCGCGTAATACGCAAGCTGCTCGTCTGGTGCCAGATCGTTCCAGTTTCGGTCCTCAGATGCAGCGACATCGACACCGGCCTGCACGCGACCGCGGAAGCGGTCGGCCGCCGCACGCAGCGCCAACTCCGGATCGACCTTCAGCTTCCGCGCCACGTTGACGGCTGCGAACAGCACATCCCCGAGCTCGTGGAAGCGCTCGTCGTCACTGCCGGCGGCGACCAATTCGTCGAGCTCGTCGCGCACGGACTGGATCGGCAGCTCCACCCCGTCGAAGTCGAAACCGCTCGACGCCGCGCGGCGCTGCAGCTTGCGCGCGTACAGCGGCCCCGGCAGGTTCTCAGGCACCTCGCCGAAGACGCCGGGCTCGCGCCCTCCCTCGGTCGACTTGATCGCGTCCCAGTTGCGCAGCACCTCAGCGGCGTTCGCCACCTCGACGTCGCCGAACACGTGCGGGTGGCGGCGGATCAGCTTCTGGCTCGCGTGCTCTGCGACCGCCCCGAGGTCACCGGCGCCGCGCTCCTCCAAGAGCAGCGCCAGGAAGTGCACCTGAAAGAGCACGTCGCCGAGCTCATCCAGCAGCTTGGTGTCGTCACGCCGGTGGGCGGCGTCGGCCAGCTCGTAGGCCTCCTCGAGCGTGTGGGGAACGATCGTGCGCTCGTCCTGCTCGCGATCCCAGGGACAGTCGCGGCGCAGCCGGCGTGTGATCTCGTCCAGACGGCCGAGCGCGGCTGTGATCTCCGGGTCGCCGGCGGTGGCCCCCGGGGTGCCGGCGGTGGTCTCCGGGTCTCCGGAGGTCAAAGGGCTAGCCGTGGGTGGTGGTGGTGCCGGTGCTCGACGTGGTCGTGCCGGTGGTGTTGGCGCCCGTGGCCGTCGTCGAAGTCGAGCTCGTGGTCGCTGGCGTCGTCGTCGCCGGCGGCGTCGTCGCTGGAGTGGTCGTCTTCGGCGGCGTGTAGCCGGAGCAGTCGGTGACCGAGTAGGCCGTGCGACACGTGGTCTTGCTCCTCCAAGTCTTCTTGGAGTACGCGTTCACCTTGGTCGCGGCATTCTGCTGCTCCTGGCTGCTGAGCAGCGACTTGATCGTCTTGCTCGCGTTGGCCAGCGACTCGTGCGTGGCAGCCGTGATCTTGGTGACCTCCAGCACGTACGAGCCGAAGAGGCCCTTGACCGGCCCGACCAGCTTGTTGACCGGGCTCGAGAAGACCGCCTTGTTGACGGCAGCCTCTTCCTGATTAGCGGTGACGTTCGAGAGCAGACCGCCGTCCTTCCTGGCCGTCGGGTCCTCCGAGTACTTTTTGGCGACCGTGTCCCAGCTCTGACCCGACTTGAGCGCGCTCAGCGCGGCCAGCGCGTCAGCCTTGGTCTTGGTACGGACCATGTGGATATCGCGTGTCTCCGGCGTTCCGAACTCGGACGAGTGCGCCTTGAAGTAGGCGCTGATCGCGGCCGCGCTGACGGGCTTCTCATAGCGCTTGAGCAGCTTCGAGTAGGCCAGATTGACGCGAACCTGGAAGAGGATGTCCTGCTCGGTGAAACCGCTCGACTTCAGATAGGTCGTGAAGTCGGCCGCGGTCGGGAACTGGGCCTTCTTGAGCTTCGCGAGCTCCTTGTTCACCTCCGCGTTGGTTACCTTGACCCCGAGCTTGTGGGCGTCGCCCTGGTACCAGTAGCCCTCGATCAGGAAGGCCATGACCTCGCCCGACGCCTGCTTGAAGACCTGATTGCAGTCGTTGCGCAGAGTCGCGGCCTTGGTCGTGGCGAGCGTGGGAAGCAGACCGCGAACCTCCTTGATGCAGCTCGTGAAATGCGGCGGATCGTTGGCGACGATCACCGGCTGGCTCGTGCCCTGCTGGGCGGCCTGGGCGGACTGCTGCTTGGCGGCGATGAACATCCAGTGGTTGACGGCCTGCAGCGAGATCGGGTTGCCGGCGACAGACGCCACCGAGTTACTTGCGACCGAACTGCCGCAGCCGGCAATGATGGCCGCGATCACAAAAAAGGCGGCAAGCGCCGCGAGCTTCCGAGAGATTCGCATCGGCCGACGATGGTAGCGGCCCACCACCGCTCAGGCGTGGCGGGTCGCCCTTCTTACGAAGTTCTTGGCCGCGGGTCAGACCGCCGCCGGCTCGGCCTCGGCCGCCTGCATCACCGACAGCAGCACATCAGCGACCCGCACTGCAGCGACGAACTGCTTTCCGGCGTCCCCGGACACCCGCACCGAGAGCTGCGACTTGCCCGACTCGTACAGGGCCTCCGGGATCTCGGCGCGTAGCGCCTTCACGCCTACCGAGTCCAGCTCGATCGGGGTCACCGCGAGGCGGCCGCCCTTGAACGAGACCGTCGTCGCGCCGGCTTGGCCGAGCTTGATCCGCGCGATCTGCAGGAGCAGCAGGTTCTCGAGCGGCTCGGGCACCTCACCGAAGCGGTCGATCAACTCCTCGCGCAGCAGCCCGATCTCGGCGACCTCGCGCGCGCCGGCGATGCGGCGGTGCACGTCGACCTTCGCCTGCTCGTAGGGGATGTAGTCGGTGGGGACATACGCGTCGACACCGACCTCGAGCCGCACGGGCTCCCACTCCTCCTCCGCCTCTGAGCCCTCAGACGCCGCCCGGGCGGCCTGCACCGCCTCGTCGAGCATCTGCATGTACAGCTCAAAGCCGAGCGCCGCCACATGCCCGGACTGCTCGTCCCCCAGTAGGTTGCCGGCGCCGCGGATCTCGAGGTCGCGCATCGCCACCTTGAAGCCGGCGCCGAGCTCGGTGTAGTCGCTCAATGCCGATAGCCGCTGCGCCGCCTCCGCGGTCAACGCCGCCGCCGACGGATACAGCAGATATGCGTAGGCGCGCTCACGACTGCGGCCCACGCGCCCGCGGATCTGGTAGAGCTGCGACAGCCCGAACATGTCGGCGCGCTCGACGATCAGCGTGTTGGCCTGCGGGATGTCGATGCCGGACTCGATGATCGAGGTCGCGACCAGGACATCCGCGTCGCCGCGCAGGAACGTGAGCATCCGCTGCTCCAGCTGCGAGTCGTCCATCTGGCCGTGCGCGACCTCGAAGCGCATCGCCGGCACCAGCCCGCGCAGCCGCTCGGCCGTCTCGTCGATCGACTCGACGCGGTTGTGCATGAAGAATGCCTGCCCGCCGCGCGCGTGCTCGCGCAGCAACGCCGCCTTGACGAGCTCCTCGTCGTATTCGCCCACGTACGTCTTGACCGGCCGGCGCCCCTCCGGCGCCGTCTCGATCACGCTGATGTCGCGGATCCCCGCCAACGACATCTGCAGCGTGCGCGGGATCGGCGTGGCGCTCATCGCGATCACGTCGACTCTCAGCTTCATCTGCTTCAGCAACTCCTTCTGCTTGACGCCGAAGCGCTGCTCCTCGTCGACGATCAAGAGCCCCAGGTCCTTGGCGCGCACATCCCGCGAGAGCAGCCGGTGCGTCCCGATCAGGATGTCCACGGAACCACGCCCAAACTCCGCGATCGCCGCCTTCTGCTCGGCCGGCGAGCGGAAGCGCGAGACGTGCTCGATCCGCACCGGGTAGTCCTTCAGCCGCTCTGCGAAGGTGCCGTAGTGCTGTTGGGCGAGGATCGTCGTCGGCACCAGCACCATCACCTGCTTGCCGTCCTGCGCCGACTTGAAGGCGGCACGCAGCGCCACCTCGGTCTTGCCATAGCCGACGTCGCCGCAGATCAGCCGGTCCATCGGCCGCGGCGCCTCCATGTCGGCCTTGACGAACTCAATCGCGTCACGCTGGTCGGGCGTCTCCGTGTACTGGAAGGCGGCCTCGAACTCCTGCTGCCACTCGGTGTCGGGCGGGAACGCATGCCCCTCGCGGCGCTTGCGCTCGGCGTACAGGTTCAGGAGCTCTCCCGCCATATCCTGGGCGGCCCGCCGCGCACGTGCTTTCAGCGTGTCCCAGCGCGTGCCGCCGAGCTTGGACAGGGTCGGCCCGTGCTCGCCGCCGCCACCGACGTAGCGGCTGATCTTGGCGAGCTGCTCGACCGGCATGAACACGCGGTCAGAGCCCGCGTACTCGAGGTTCAGGTAGTCACGCGTGACACCCGCGACGGTCTTCGTGTCGAATCCCGCAAAGCGCGCGACCCCGTGATCCTCGTGCACGACGATGTCGCCAGTGCGCAGCTCCGCGAACGACCGCAGCGCCCCGCGCCGCCCGACCCTGACCGGCCCCTCCGTCGCCCGCCGGCGACGGAACAGCCGGTGCTCCGGGATCACCGCGAGGTGGAACTGCGGCGCGATGAAGCCCTCATGCAGACGGGCCTGCGCAAAGATGAGGGGCCCCTTCGATACCAGCGGCGGTCCCGCTGGACCGCCACTACCCGGTGGTCCCGCTGGACCACCAGCATGACCACTCAAATCCTCAAGCCACGCGACCTTGAGACGTCCGAGGTTGTACGCGGCGCGCTCACCCTCGCCATGGACCGGGAAGGTGACGACCGTGCGGTAGCCCGAGCGCGTGAGCTTCTCGAGCTCAGGCTCGGCGTCGCGGATGCCGCGGGCGGCGACCTCGGCGGCCTGGCCGCGGAACTGGAAGGGCTGGTCCTGGTCGATCGAGGACAGCCGGATCTTCGCGCGCGCGTCGAGCGCGGCGGTGATCGCGTCTGGGGCGACGTAGAGGTGGTGGGCCTCGGTGTCGTGGAAGGCCGTGGTCACATCCTGCCAGTGGTCGGAGAGCGCCGGCGTCACCTCCTCTTCGGCCGCGATCAGCACGGCGGTGCCCGGGTCGATCAGCTCGAGGAAGGGCTTGAAGTCCTCGACCGGCAGCAGCTCGGTGATGTCGGGGCGGTTCTCCTGCTCCTCGAGCGCGGCGATCTCGGCGAGCTCGCGGTACTCGGCCGCCAGCTCGGCGGCGGGTGCGACCTCTACCTCGTCGGCGTCGCCGAGCGATCGCTGGGTGAAGGTCGAGAACCACCGGAGGGTCTCGATCTCGTCGCCGAACAGGTCGACACGGACGGCACGGTCCTCGGTCGACGGAAAGAGGTCGAGCAGGCCGCCGCGAATCGCGAACTGGCCGCGGTCCTCTACCTGGTCGACGCGCTCGTAGCCGGCGGCGACGAGGTCCATCGCCGTCTCGTCGAGGTCGAGCAGCTCGCCCTTGCGAAGCGTGAAGCCGTGCGGGCGCAGTGACGGATCCGGGACCTTCTCCGAGAGTGCGACGGTGCTCACGACGACGACTGGCGCGCCCGCGCGGTGTACGTCGCTGTCGAGCAGCGCGTCGAGCGCTGCGATCCGCTGCCCAATCAGGTGCGCGGGCGGCGCCAGGTGCGACTCGTATGTCACGCCGCGGCTCGGGTAGTAGCGCACACGGCGCGGCGCGAGCCAGGCGCGCAGGCTGCCGGCGAGCTCGCGCGCCTGACGGTCATCCCCGGCAACGACGATCGCCGGCGTATCCGGGTCGCGATCGAGCAGCGCGGCGATCAGATACGGGCGCAGCGACAGCGAGACGAAGGCGCGGCCGCCTCCGTCGTGAAGCCGCCCGGTCTGCGGATCGTCGTCCGCATGGCGAAGCAGAGTCGAGAGCATTGCTGCTCTCTAGCTAAGCACTTGTTCCACCGCGTCTGCCGCGGAATCGACCAGCGCCTCGACGGCGTCGCGCGGCTCGCGGAACTTGCCCAGCACATAGGCCGCGACCTCGTCGGGATCGGTGCTCGCCGGCCGCCCGACACCGACGCGGACACGCTGGAAATCAGGGGTACCGAGTGCTGCCCTGATCGACTTGAGGCCGTTGTGGCCCGCCAAGCCACCGCCAAGGCGGGTTCGGATCTCACCGAATGGCAGGTCGATCTCGTCGTGGACCACAACGACGTGGTCGGGCTCGACGCGCAGCTCGCCGCGCGCCGGCCCCACGGACCGGCCGGCGTCGTTCATGTAGGTCTGCGGCGTCAGGATCGCGACGCGCGGACCGCCGACCCCAGTACGGCCGTCGGTGATCAGGCCGCGGTACTTGGACTTCGGCTTGCCGAGCTCCCAGCGCACACGCAGCCGCTTGGCGACCTCGAAGCCGATGTTGTGCGGGGTGCCGTCGTAGGCGGCCCCGGGGTTACCGAGGCCGACTATCAACCAGTCCACGGGTGCGCTGCGGCGATGCAGCAGCGACATCTGTGGAAGCGCTACTCGCCGTCGGCGGCAGCTTCGGCGTCGCCGTCGCCCTCGGGCGCTTCCTCACCCTCGCCAACAACCTCGGTCTCGAGCTCCAACTCGGCCGCCTCCTCCGCCAGCGAGGCGCGCGAGGTGCGGATCGTCGCGATCACGGTCTCCGGGTCGCCGATGATCGTCGCGCCCGCGGGCGCCTTGAGTTCGGCGAGCGTGACGTGGTCACCGACCTCGAGGCCCGCGATGCTGTGCTGGATGACGTCGGGGATCGCGGTCGGGATTGCCTCGACAGTGACCTCGCGGATCGTGTTCTCGAGCACGCCACCGAACTTGACCTCGGACTCCTCGATGTCGATGAGCTCGATCGCGACCTGGGTCTGGATCGGCTTCGTGAGGTCAACGCGCAGGAGGTCCACGTGCATCGTCTCGCCGCTGACAGGGTGACGGACGCGCTCCTTGAGCACGACGGGCTCGGCGGCCTCACCGTCGATCTGCAGGTCGAGGACCGCGCTCGAGTGCGCGAGCGTGTTGCGCAGGACGCGCGCGTCGATCTGGAATGAAACCGCGTCCTTCCCACCGCCGTAGACGGTGCCGAGGACGAGGCCCCCGCGGCGGAGCCGGCGCGCACCGCGCGAGCCGACCGGCTCGCGGCGGGTGACGAGAAGGTTTGTGGATTGTTCAGACATAAGTGCGCTCGATGGTAGCGACGCGTGACGTTTTTAGGATTTCTCCTAGACGCGGTTTAGCTGAGCGATAACCTTTGCCTATGACGGAGTTTCAGATGATGCTCTTCCTCGTCGGAGTGCACATCTTCGGCTTCATCGCGATCGGATTGCTGATGCTGCCGGCGCTTCGCGATGACAACTCCGACCCGGGCGAAGACAGCGGCAGCTCGGACGATGGCTGGGGCAACCGCCCGAACGTCAAGCCTGACCCGAGCCGCTGGCCGGGAGGCGGAATCCCGCTGCCGGACGCCGAGCAGTCGGCGGTGCGCCTGCGCGAGCCCGGACGGCTCGCGGACAAGGTGCCTGCCCCCGAGCGCAGGCCGGCACGCCCGCCGGTTCCGAGCCGACCCGTCCGCGCAAACGACTGAAGCCGCGCCGCTCAGGCGGCGTCGCTCAGCTCCAGGAAACGCTCGAGCGAGGCTTCTTGGTGGGCGATCTGGTCGGCCAGCGCCCGCGCGTGCCCGGCTGAGCGCTCCATGAAGTCGGCCACGCAGTCCTCCGGGTCCTCGGCCAGCCGGTAGACGTGGGCGACGTCCTGCTGGATGCAGGCAATCCCGACAGGCGGCTGACCAGCGGCCAGCGTGCGGGCGTTACACACGGGTGTCACGACAATCTGCGACTCGGGCGCGAACAGCGCGGTTGGTAGCAGCCGCGGCAGCGGCGTGGGCGCCGGCAACTCGACGGACAAGCTGGTGACGACGCTCCCCAACAATGCGGCGAGCGCCTCGCGCCAGATGGCGAGCACCACGTCCGCGCCCAGGAGCGCGTCGCGCAACGCTCGCGCCTGCTCGCCATAGAGGCGCTCGGCGTCGACGCGGTCGGCGGCGTCGGCGAGGTCGAGGTCGCAGGGCACGCGCAGCAACTCATCCGGTCCGACTCTCGCGCCGGCACCGCGACTGCCCGGGGTCAGATAGGTCTGAAGCGTGCCGAGGTCCGGGCGCGCGTAGAAGATGACGGTGACGGCCTCACTCACCGGCAGCCCGTCGATCCGCAAAGACACGCTGACCGCCGAGGCCGCGTCGAGCAGTGCCCGTTTTAGCAGCTCGTCGGCACCGTCCGAGCCGTCGCTGCCCACAGGATCTTCGTCTCGCATTTCTCCCTCCAAAGCGTCGAAGGATGGGATATGCGTAGCCATTAAGGCAGGCTTTCCGGCGGATCCGGTTCGGATGGCGTTAGCGTGGAGTTGAGCTAGGCTCTTGCCCGCGATGAAGCTGTTCTACACGCCCTTCTCGATTGTCGCCGGGATCATCGGCGCACGCGCCGGAAGGAAGGCCTTCGCCACGTTGTGGGGTGAGATTTCGGACTCGCCGAAGCCCTCACCGAAGGAGGCCGAAGCCGGCCTTACGCGGGTGGCGTTCTCGGCAGCACTGGAGGGCGCAACACTCGCCGCGTGCTCGGCGGTGGTCAGCCAACTGTCGGTGCGGCTGTTCCACCATCTGTTCGGAATCTGGCCGGAAAAGCCGCAAGCGCCGGCGGCGTAGCTCCGCGCTGCGCGCAGGCGACGCTGGCGACATCGGCGGCGAACCGCGCCGCGTCGACGACCACGTCGACGGCGACCGCTGGCACACGCGTGACGGCCTCCGCGGTGACGACGGTCGCGCCCCCGGCGCCGGCGGTCAGCAGCACCACACGCGGACCGCGCTCGAGCAGTCCGCGAGCGGCGGCGAGCCGGGCTCGAGCCAGCCAGGTCATCGACGCTCAGCTTGAGCACGTCGGTCTGCGCCAGCATGCCCCACAGACGCTCGAGATATGCGGCGCGGTCCCCGATCAGCGAAGCGCGCACGTTCGGGTCGAGCATCACGACGGCACCGCGCCCGCGCGCAGCCTCGACCGCGCGTGCGAGCGCCGTCGCGCTTGGCTCGATCACGAGCGCGACGCCGCCGAGGTAGAGCGCATCGAGCGCCTCGGGCAGCCGCAGCCGCGCGAGCGCCTGCTCGGGCGCCAGATCGCCGCTCGAGGTGCCATCGGTGTAGAAGCTGTAGCGCGCCGCGCCGGAGGCGTCGAGCTGCGCGACCGCAAGCGTCGTCGGCAGCTCCGTCGCGACGACCAGGTCTAGTGCGACACCGGCCTCGAGGAGCCCCATGCGGAGACGCTGACCAAGCGGGTCAGCGGCGATCGAGCCCAGGAAGCCGACGTCAGCGCCCGGCCGCCCGAGCCAGCGAGCGGTGTTGAACGGCCCGCCGCCGAGGTTGACGCCCAGGTCTCCGGCGGGCGTCGGGATCAGGTCGACCAGCGCCTCTCCGGCGACGACGATCATGTTCAAAGAGTCGCAGGGGCGGGCGCTTGAAGCGCCCACCCCCACGCACGGGTTACGTCAGCAGCTGCTCTTGTAGATGTAGCGACTGTCGGCCTTCAGGTTGGCCTTGGTCAGGACGGCCAGGCCGGTCAGGATCGACTGGGTCTTCCTGCCCTTGATCGCGTTGACGGACTGCTGGACACCGTCGACGCCCTCCTGGTAGGGCTGCTGGGCGATCAGCGCCTTGACGATCCCCTTCTTCAGGTCGGAGACCTGCTCCGGCTCGGCGTCACGATCGTGCGAACCGATCCGTACAGGATCGGCCAGGTGGCGGCGCAGCTCGCGTTCAGCCGCATCGCCGGCGACGAGCGTCCGCCCCAGCGCGTGCTGCTGCCCGTCGACCTGATCGTGCGTGGCAGCGGCGAGATCAGCATCTGAGCCACCTCAGGCTTCGAGCACTCGGCTGGTCGAGCAGTACCAGCTCGATATGTGGACCGCCGCCGGGGTCACAGGTCGTCACCCTCAGCCGGCCAGCCTGCGATGTGATGGACGCTGCCGTCGTGGGCCACGAGGCGCGCAGGCAGGCCTCGCGCTTGGAGCCACTCGATGGCGCCGGCGCCGAGCACGATCGCCGCCGTGCTGGCCGTGTTCGCGTCAAGGCATGAGCCGGCGCTGACGCTGGCGGTTCGCCAAGGTCCGGCGGCGGGGCGGCCGCTGGCGGGATCGATCAGGTGATGAACAGCTGTCGCGCCCTCGCCCGAGCGGCGGACGGTGACGCTCGAGGTTGCGAGCCCGCCCTCCCGGATCGCCACCGTCTGTCCGGGGCCCTCACCGCGGCGGTGGTCATCGGTGACGCGGATCTGCCAGCCGGTGGCGGGCGGGCCGCCGGCGACCGCGATGTCGCCACAGAGGCCGACCAGCACACCGGTGCGTGTCGCGCCAGCTGCGGCCTCGGCTGCCATGTCGGCGGCAAGCGCCTTCGCGGTGGCGCCCAGGTCGAGCTGCACCCCGGCGGCGAGGGTGATGCTGCGAGCGGCCTCGTCGAGCTTGACGGCGGTGTAGCCCGGGGCCGGAGCGATCCGCACCGGGCGATCGCTGGTCGGCGGGTTGATCCGGTGAGCGACGAGCGTCTGCCCGACGGTGGGATCGACCGCACCGCCCGTCAGCCGGGCGGCGCCCAGCGCCTCGCTCACAGCGGTGAACAGCAGGGGGCTGACCACCACCTCCTGCTGCGGGGAGGCGTTCAGGATTGCCAGCTCCGAGTCGTCGCGGAAGCTCGAGCAGGCGAGGTCGAACGCGGCGACGGTCCGCTTGACCTGGGCGAGTGCGGCGCTGAGGCCGCCACGCTCGCACACGGCCACTACCGCCTGTCCGCCCCAAATCGGGAACTCCGCACGCCCGAGCGTCTCGGGCGACTGTGTATTCAGCATCTACGAGCGCTCGGCATCTATGAGCCCCCCAATACAACCGTGCTCCCGCCCGAGGAGGCGCTGGGGGTCGAGCCGCTGGACAGGCCCAAGGTGGCGGAATCCGAGCTCGAGCTGGTGTAGCCGGAGCTGTTGTAGCCGGAGCTGTTGTAGCCGGAGCTGTTGTCGCCAGAACTGGTCGAGCTATTCGCCGCCGTCGAATGTGTGGTCGCGCGGCGGGTGCTCGCAATCCTGTCGAGCACCGCCTGTCGCCGGCGCGCGGCCTTGGGGCGAAGTTGCTCGCGTTTGAGGTCTCGCTCCGTGGATTCGGCCGCCATGAACAGAGACTGCGCTCCGCGTTTGAGAAAAAGGTAAGACTGGCGGAAGAACCCGTGATGACCGAGGTCTCCACGCGACCAGCGGGTCGCGGGGAAGTCGATCAGGCCTTGGTCGCGCCGCAGACCTTGAAACCGTAGCTGTGTGCCAGCTTCCTGTATCGAGCCTCCGAGGCAATCTCGGCCACTGAGATTTGTTCGAGCTTCCTTGTATTCGTCGCCTCGATGGCCGTGATCGCCTCCTGGGTTTCCTGAATCCCGTCCGCGAGCGTGTTCCACAGCTTCGTGAGCAGGGTGGCACTCCCAAGCGGCTTAGGAATCGCCCGGAGCTGCCTCAGACCCGTCCGCTCAAAGCTGCTGGTCCTCCGGAGACCATCTACAACCTTCACGAGGAATGCCGGCGTGGCTGTCACGGGCTCAGACACCAGGCCCGTATCGACCACGAGGATCTTGGAGTCCACGGCCCCGCAGATCGGATCGGCCTTCGCGATGTAGCCAGCTTTGGTCGATGCCGACGCGAGCGCAACGCTGGGCACAGCGACGCCAAACAGAACAAGCAATATGCCCAGGGCGCGCTTCATGGCGTCAGCCTCCCACAATAGTCGGGTGTGAGCTGCGGGCCCGGTTGTGATCGTCGCCCGCTGGCGACAATCACCGCATGAGGCCGGCGGCTCCCCGTTTGCTTTCCAGTCAGCGATCGGAGAGGATCGCCACAAGACCAAACCGACCGGGGGGTAACGCAATGTCAGTGATCGTGACGCTTCGACTCAAAGCCGATGCGAGCAAGCTTGAGGCGTGGGCCCACGCCAACCCGGACGCGATGGCCGGGATCCTCGAGCAGGCCAAGCAGCACGGCGTGATCGCACACCGCTTCTACGGGAACGACGGCGACGATCTGATGGTGCTCGACGAGTGGCCCGACGCCGAGAGTTTCCACGCCTTCTTCGGCGCCACCCAGGACGCCATCGGGCCGATGATGGCCGCGGGCGACGCGCAGGGCGAACCGGAGGTCAACTTCTGGCACGAGCTCGACACTCACGACCAGTACGGCTGGGGCGCCTGAGCGGGGTTCAGGCGCCGCCGATGGAGGAAGGCTTCTGACAGCAGCTAGAACAACTGGTTCTCGCCGCCGAACACGTCGCTGACCGACCCGTCGGTGAAGATCTGGCGGATCGAACTAGTCAGCAGGTCGGCGCAGGACAGCACCTTGACGTTGTCCGGGGCGCCGGGCGGCAGCGGCACGGTGTCGGTCACGACCACCTGCTCGAACCCGGATGCGATCAGGTTCTCGAATGCGTTGCCGGAGAAGAGTCCATGGGTCGCGGCGGCGTAGAGGCGGCTGGCGCCGGCGTCCCTGACGGCGTCGGCGGCGGCCTTCAGCGTGCCGGCGGTGCCGATGATGTCGTCGACGATCACCGCCGTCTTGTCCTTGACATCGCCGATCACGTAGCTGATCTCGGCGACCTGCTGTAGCGGGCGCTCCTTGTTGAGGATCGCGAGGTCGGCGCCCATCTTCGACGCGAACAGCTTGTTGAGCTTGACGCGCCCGACGTCAGGCGCGACGACGACGAGGTCATCGAGTCCGAGGTCGCTGAAGTACTGGGTCAGGATAAAGAGTGCGGTCATGTGGTCGCAGGGCTTGTCGAAGAAGCCCTGGATCTGGCCTGAGTGCAGGTCCATCGTCAGGATCCGGTCGATGCCGGCGGACTCGAGCATGTGCGCGACAAGCCGGGCGCTGATCGGCTCACGCGGCGCCGACTTCTTGTCCTGACGCGAGTAGCCGTACCACGGAGTGACGGCGATCACCCGGTGCGCGGAGCCGCCCACGGCGGCGTCGACCATCACCAGCAGCTCCATCAGCGCATCGTTGGTGCTGAGCCCCTCATCGGGGTTGCCGCAGGTCGGCTGGACGATGAACACGTCCGCCCCACGCACCGACTCCTCGTAGCGGCAGTACACCTCACCGTTGGCGAACGTCTTGGTCGTCACCTGTCCCAGCGCGACGCCGAGGCGATCGGCGATTCGCGCTGCGAGCGCGCGGTTCGCACGGCCCGAGAACAGCATCATCCGCTTGCTCGTGTCGGCTCGCAGTTCGCTGTCTCCGATAGGCATTGCTGCGACGCTCATCGCCCCGCGGATGGTACGGGGCGGTGTGGATGAAATGCTGGCCGGCCCACGCTCAGTGCTCGGACGCGTGACCGGTGTCACTCGGCGCGTCGGCGTCGGTGTCAGTCGACGTGTCGGCGTCGGTGTCAGTCGACATGTCGGCGTCGCGCTCGTGGCGTGCGCGCACGCGCTCGGCATAGCCCTCGATGTTCGTCTGGCGGGCGCGCGCGATCCCCAACTCGCCGTCGGCAACGTCGTCGGTGAGCACGGAGCCGGCGGCGGTCCAGGCGTCGTCGCCGATCTCCACCGGCGCCACGAAGGTGGTGTCGACAGCGGTGTGCACGCGCGACCCGATCTTGGTGCGGTGCTTCGCAAAGCCGTCGTAGTTGGCGGTGATGGTGCTGGCAGCGATGTTCGTGTCCTCGCCGATCGTCGCGTCGCCGATGTAGCTGAGGTGCGGGACCTTGGTACGCGCGCCGACCTCGGAGCTCTTGATCTCGACGAAGGCGCCGACCTTGGAGCCCTCGTGCAGCACGGTTCCGGGACGCAGGTAGGCAAACGGGCCAACGCTGACGTGGTCACCGATCGTCGCACCGCTGGCGTACGAGTGGACCACCTCCGACTCGCGCCCAACGGCCGTGTCGGTCAGCGTCGTATGGGGGCCGATGGTCGAGCCCTCGCCGACGCTCGTGCTTCCGTGGAGTGCGGTGCCGGGCTCGATCAGCGTGTCGGACGCGAGCGTGACGTCGACGTCGATCACCGTGTTGGCCGGGTCGACGATCGTGGCGCCACCGAGCATCAACGCGTCGTTGATCCGGCGCTGCGCGACGGCGCGCACTGCCGCCAGCTGCACACGATCGTTGATGCCCAGCGTCTCGTCGACGTCCTCAAGCTCGAGCGCCGTCACCAGGTGCCCCTGGCCGCGGAGGATCGGCAGCACGTCCGGCAGGTAGTACTCGCTCTGAGCGTTGTCATTGCCGACCAGGGCAAGCGCCTCCAGCAGCGCGGCGCCGGCGAACGCGTAGACGCCGCTGTTGATCTCCTGGATCTGGAGTTCCGCGGGCGTCGCGTCGGCGGGCCGCTTGGTCTCCACGACCTGCTCGACGCTGCCATCGGCAGCGCGGACCACACGCCCGTATCCGGTCGGGTCCTCTACCGTCGCAGTGAGGATCGTCGCAGCGGCGCCCGCGCTGGCGCGTGTCTGTGCGAGAGCGGCGACCGTGTCCGTAGTGATCAGTGGGACATCCCCATTCAGAACGATGACCGAGGCGTCCTCGTCGATGTGCGCCTCGGCGGCGCGCAGTGCGTGGGCGGTGCCGAACGCCTGCTCCTGGACGACGCTCACGATGGCCGCGTCGAGTGACGCCCTGAGCGGCTCGCCGGGAGCATCCACAACCACGACCTTGCCCGCGCCGGCTGCTCGCGCGGCAGCGACGACCCAGCCGATCATCGGGCGCCCACATATCGGGTGCAGCAGCTTCGGGGTCCTGGAACGCATCCGCGTCCCCTGTCCAGCGGCGAGGATGACGACGACGGGCCCGCTCACGCGCCGGATCCTAGCTGTCCGTCCCCCCGTCCGAGGCGAAGCACCACCGCTCATCGGTCAGCGTCGGTGACGACCAGGACCGCTGTCGGACGCTCGATCAGCTCTTCGGCGAAGTCGCGCAGCAGTAGTCGGCCCGCACGCCGACTCGCATGATGCCCGCACACGATCAGGTCGAAGCCGTGCCTCTGGGCATAGTCGTCCAGCGCCTGTGCCGCCGGGTCACCATTGATGATCTGGTGTTCCACCGACACGCCTGCTCGCTCGGCGCGGTCCAGCACCTCTGCGAAGGTCTGGGTGAGATAGCGGTGGGCAGCTTGCTCGGTCTCCTCACGGTCGGCAGCGGTCTCGGCGTGAGCCGGCGAATAGGCGATCGAGACGACAACCAGTTCGGCGCCGTAGCGGCGGGTGAGGTCGATTGCGAGGTCGAAAGCCCGCAGCGCCACCTCCGAGCCATCCCACGCGACCAGAATCCGTTGGAACATCGGCTCCACCCCTCCATGCACGGTCAGAGGCCATAAGCGAAATCGCGGTTCGGAGCGAGCCGCATCGCCGGTGTCAGAGCCTAACGTGAGCCTTGTGGAGCTGGACGCAATGTTCAGCCCACTGACGTTGTTTCAAGAAGACTGTTGGTATTGTCCGCGCAGTCAGATGGAGCTCCTGACGTGAGGACAGCGCTGGCGTAGAACCAGCCTCGTTCTCCAAACCGCCCGATAACCGGGCTGATGGCTCCTTTCGCGAACGTCGACCACTTCCACGCGAAAGGAGCTAGTGGGCGTGCTGGTTCTCCCCCACTGGGTGATTCAGGTTCTCCAGGTCGTCGTGATCCTGGTGCTCGCACCGCTGGTCACCGGGATCATCGCCCGGGGCGAGGCGATCATCCAGCAGCGCCGCGGCCCGCGGGTGCTTCAGCCCTACTACGACATCGCGAAGCTGCTGCAGAAGGAGACGGTGCTGCCCGAGCCGGCCGGCCCGATCTTCCGGGCGGCGCCCTATGTCAGCTTCGCGGCCTACGCGACCGTGCCGCTGCTGATCCCTGTGCTTACGACCTTCGGGCTGCCGCTCGGATACATGGCCGACTTCTTCGGAGTCGGGATGATCCTGGCACTGGCGAGCTTCATCGTCTCGGTCGCGGCCGTGGACAGCGGCAGCCCCTATGCCCAGCTCGGCTCCAGCCGGTTGCGCTCGTTCGGGGCGTTCAACGAGCCGACCGTGATCTTCGTGACGTTCGTGCTGGCGCTGACGACGCACACCGACCTGCCGTACGCGTTCGGAGCGACGATCCGCTCCTCGACCGTCCAGGTGGTGAGGCCGAGTCACCTGCTGATGATCGCGGCGTTCTTCATGCTGGTGCTGGTCGAGACCGGCCGTATCCCCGTCGAGAATCACGGCGGGACGCTCGAGTTCGGTCAGATCGAGGAAGGTCGCGTCGCCGAGCATTCCGGCCCCGGTCTGGCGTTCCTGCGTTGGGGCTCGAGCGTCAAGCAGTTGCTGCTGTTCACGATCCTGATGAACGTGTTGGTGGTCCCGTGGGGGATGGCCTCCAGCGGCGACCTCGGCGCAGTGGCGCTCGCGATCGGACTGCTGTTCTGCAAGGCGCTGGGCGTCGGGGTGACCGTGGTGGTGATCGAGTCGAGCTTCGCGAAGCTCCGCCTCTACAAGATCCCCGAGTTCACGGTCGCGAGTTTCATGCTGGCCGTCCTCGCAGTCGTGATCTTCCTGTTCCAGCCCGGCTATGGCGACCTGCACCTGACCGTGTTCGGCGCCACTGCGACGATCTCCGCCGTCCTGGTGCTGCTGCTGGAGTTCGGAATGTTGAGATCGCAGGATGTCTGGGAGCAACTCCGGCTCTACGCGCTGAGCTCGGTCGTCGTGGCGGCGCTGGCCGTGATCACAGCGGCAACCGGCCACGGCAACAGTTCGCTGTACGCGCTCGGCGCGGTCACGATCGCGCTGAAGGCGCTCGTGTTCCCGCTCGGTATCCGATTTGTGCTGCGTCGACTCGACGCCGAGCCCCGGGTTCCATCGGTGATCGGCGTGGCCAGCGGCATCCTGGTGGCGATCGTGCTGTGCTGCTTCGCGTTCGTGGCGCTGCGTCCGATCCACATCGGCGCTGAAGCGGCGCTACCGCTATCGGCGCTACCGGTCGCCGTCGGAGGGCTGCTCATCGCCTTCCTGCTCATGGTTCTTCGACCCCATGCCCCGTCGCAGCTGCTCGGTTTCCTGGTCCTCGAGAACGCCGTCTCGGTGGCGAGCCTCGTGATCGCACCCGGCCTGCCGATCATCCTCGCGCTGTTGCTGTTGTTCGACGTGCTCATCGGGGTGCTCGTCTTCGTCGTCCTGGTGCAGTATCTGGCAGTCGAGCGGACGGCCATCCGGACCGACCTGCTGAACAGGTTGACAGGATGAGTGGGGCCCTTTATCTGATCCTGGCGATCCCGCTCGGCGCTGCGCTGCTGACGCTGATCGATGGCTGGAAGCTCGCGCGCGCTGCCACCGCGATCGCCGGTGGCTGCTCGCTGGGCCTGGCGGTCGCGATCGGACTCAGCGTCCGGCACGGCCAGGTACTCGTCGCAGCGGCGGGATGGCTGCGGGTCGACGCACTCGGCGCCGTGTTCCTGCTCGGTACCGGACTGCTCTATGCGATGGCCGCAGTGTTCTCGATCGGCTACCTCGGCGTCGAACAGCACACCGCTGGGTTTCCGAGCTTCGCCAAGCGCTACTACGCGCTGCTGAACCTGTTCGGCTGGTCGATGCTGCTGGTCCCTCTGGCGGCGGACTTCGGCACGCTCTGGGTTGCCGTCGAGCTGACGACGATCGTCTCCGCGCTGCTGGTCGCAATAGACCGAACCGATGCGGCGCTCGAGGCCGCCTGGAAGTACGTGCTGATCGCCTCGAGCGGTCTCGGGATCGCGCTGCTGTCGATCATCATCCTCTACGCCACCGGCACCCACGCGCTCGGCTCCGCCTACATACCCCGGTTCATCCGGTTCTCAGCCCACGCACGGCAGCTGTCGACCGACGCCGTCCAGGTCGCGTTCGTTCTCTCGGTTGTCGGGTTCGGAACGAAGGTCGGTTTCGTACCGATGCACACCTGGCTGCCCGACGCGCACAGCGAAGCGCCTGCGCCGGTCTCGGCGCTGCTGTCGGGCTCGCTGCTGTCGGCTGCGTTCTACGCGATCCTCCGTTTCTTCCAGGTGGCCGTCGCCAACGGCGACCGCTCATTCGCGGAGCACGTCCTGATCGTGTTCGGGACGATGTCCCTCGTCGCCGCGGGTTTCTTCGTGCTCCGGCAGCGCAACTACAAGCGGCTGCTCGCGTACTCGTCCGTCGAGCACATGGGGATCATCGCGCTTGGAATCGGGTTTGGTGCGCCGCTGGCTGTCGCTGGAGCGCTCCTGCACGTGATCACGCACGCCGCGGCGAAGGGGCTGGCGTTCCTGGGAGCCGGCTCGCTGTTGCGCGGCTACGACTCCAAGGAAGTGGCGAGCGTCAGGGGCGCCGGCCGCACGATGCCATGGACCGGGCCGATGTTCCTGGCAGCCACGTTGGCGTTGTCGGGCCTGCCGCTCTCGGGAGTGTTTCGCAGCGAGTTCGAAGTCGTCGCGGGCGGGTTCGCGAGCTCGCAGAACGTGGGCGTCGTGCTGCTGTTGATCTTCGTCAACCTCGCGTTCTTCGGGGTCATCTGGCACGCCGGCAGCATGGTCCTGACCTCGCCGGCCGCTGCCGCGACGGGCACCGGCGCCGCGCCCGGCGCTCCTCTAAGTGCACATGCCCCGGGCGAGCGGAGTGTGTGGATGATCGCCGGGATGCTCGGCTGTCTGTTCGTCGTGGTTGCACTTGGCGTGCACCTTCCGAGCCAGCTGTCGTCGCTGCTCGGGCACGCCGCGGATCTGCTCAGGACGCCGGGGCGGTGAGCATGGCGAAGCCCAAGGCTGAAAGCGAGGCCGGCGTCCTGGACAGGATTGTCGCGGCAGGCCAGCCCGGCCCGGAAGGCGAGCTTCGCCTGTCGGTCCCGGCGGCGGAGTTCGAAGGCACGTTTCGTGAGCTGTTCCGCGGCGGCGCACGGTTCATCACCGTGTTCCGCGCCGAGACTCCAGGTCTCGTGTGGACGGGACTGTTCGCCTTCCGCGGCGAGCTGCTGGTCGTGCGGGCGCCGGTCGACGACAGGGCGCAGATGCCCGACCGCGGAATGGGCCGATGGTGGCCCGCGACCGAGCGCGCCATCTTGGAGCTCATTGACCGCGAGGGCGCTGCGGCCCAGGCAGGCGGCCGGGGAATCACCCGTCCCGATCCTGACCTCATCGAGCGTTCCGTGGAGGGCCTCGACGTCTTCACGATCCCGTTTGGGCCGGTGCGCTCAGGCATCTTCGAGGCTATCCAGTTCCAGATCGAGACCGGCGGCGAGGACGTGGCCAGTCTCCAGACAAGGACCTTCTTCAAGCATCGCGGTCTCGAGTCGCGGTTCGCCGGTCTGCGCCCCGAGGTGGCGGTCCACGTGGCCGAACGCGTCGCCGGAGTCGCGGCGACGGCTTACGCGTGCGCGTTCTCGCAAGCCGTCGAGCGAGCGCTCGGGGTCGAGCCGCCGCCGCAGGCACAGCGCTGGCGGGCGATCTACTCGGAGCTCGAGCGGATGGCCTGCCACCTCGACGTGATCGCCAAACAGGCCGAAACGACCGCACTGTACGTCGGTCAGGCGCGCTTCCAGATCCTCAAGGAACAGGTGCAAGGGTTGCGAGCTCGGCTGACGGGCAGTCGTTTCGGGCGTGGCGTCGTCGCGCCGGGCGGGGTGCGAAGCGACAGCCTGATCGCCCTCGATGACCTGAGCAAGGCGATCGACGGGATCGAGCGTGACCTGCACCGCGACCGGCGGCTGTTCCTCGGCACTGCGTCGATGACCGACCGGCTCGTCGGCTCCGGGCACCTCGATCGGGCGCTGATCGAGCAATACTGCGCCGTCGGGCCGCTGGCCCGTGGCTCGGGTGTGTCGATCGATGCCCGCCACGAACGACCCTACGGCGATTATCAGCGGCTGGGGTTGCGGATCGTCGTGCACCGCGAGGGCGACGCGATGGCACGCGTCAATGTCCGCTTTGGCGAGTTGTTCGAGTCGCTGAGGATGATCCGTCAGGCGATCGACCAGCTGCGACGCCGCACCGGCGAGCTGTCAATGCCGCTCCCCGTGAACGGCAGCGGCACCGCTTGCGGCTGGGTCGAGGCGCCCCAGGGCGAGCTCGTCATCTGGGTGGAGATCACGGACGGTGTCGTCCGGGGGGTCCACATCGCCTCGCCCTCATTCCGTAACTGGGCGCTGTTCGATCACGCGTTCCCGAGTGACGTGCTGACCGATTTTGCGTTTATCGAGCACAGCTTCGGACTGACCACGGCAGGAGCCGACCGCTGATGCTCGAGTGGATCTACCGGGGACTCAGCCGCGGGCGGGTCACCACTCGCTACCCGCGCGGCCCGGAGCACGCACCGCACGGGTTCCAAGCTCGCGTAGAGGTGGTGCACCCAGAGGGCGGCGGACCGCAGCTCGCCGCCCTCTGCCCCACGGGCGCGATCGCCGTGGCCGTCGACGGACACGTGACGCTCGACCGCGGACTCTGCATCGTCTGTGGTGACTGCGTGCGTGCCGCGCCGGACCACTTCGCATTTGGCTCCGGCTACGAGACGGCAGCGCGCGCGCGCGCCGCCCTGATCGTGGGGCAGGCCGCGGGCTTGGACGCGTCGGCGAGTCCGCTGCGGCCGGCCCTCGCCGAACGCGCCGGCGGTCTGCGGCGGTCAATCCACGTGCGACATATCGACTGCGGCTCGGACGGGTCAGAGGAATGGGAGATCCAGGCACTGTGGAACCCGTACTACGACATCCAACGGCTGGGCTTCTTCTTGACGAGCGCGCCGCGCCACGCGGACGTGCTGCTCGTCACCGGACCCGTGACGACCCCGATGCGCGCACCACTCGAGCGCACCTGGGCGGTGATGCCTGAGCCCAAGGCGCTGGTCGCGGTCGGTACCGATGCATGCGGCGGCGGGCTTCGGGCGGACGACCGAACCGCGGTCGCCGCAGCGCGGCCAACCGCGGGCGGGGTCGACCAGGTCCTGCCTGTTGACGTCTATGTTCCCGGTTCGCCGCCGTCTCCGACCACGATCATGCACGGCCTCCTGCTGGCCGCCGGGCTGTTGCGCCCGCAGGAGGCCGCATCGTGAGCGCCGTGTTTGCAATCGCGATGGCGGCGCTGGCATTGGCGCCGGCGATCACGGCGCTATCGCTTCGCAGCTGGGGGCAACGCCTCGGCAACCTGTCGGCCAGCGTCGGCTCGGTGCTGCTTGTGGTCGTCGGCGTGTCCGCGGCGCTCGGCGCCAGCCATCCG
>DATKSM010000107.1:0-3033 GCA_035531655.1 Solirubrobacteraceae bacterium | reverse complement strand
GAACGCCCCGCTCGCCAAAGCGCTGATCGCTCAATCCTGCGAGCAGCAGCAGATCCCGCCCCGGCAGCTGACCGTGCACGCCGACCGCGGCAGCGCGATGCGCTCAAAGCCGGTCGCGTTCCTGCTCGCCGACCTCGGCGTTGGTTCACAGTGCACCTCCGGGGTCAGTCGTTGAGCAGTTGGTCCAACGGTGGGCTGGGAACCTTGATTCTGAGGCCTTTTCGTTGGCCGTTGGTGACGTGGATCGCGTCAAGCTCGCCGCGTTGGACCTTGTGCAACACGGTCTGGCGGGCGCACCCGAGCCGGCGTGCGGCGTCGGCGAGCGGCAGATAGCCGTCGGGGATCTCGGGCACGAAGCGGGCGCGGATCTCGTCGGTGAGCCGAATCCGCCACGGCGCGCCGGGGGTCGTCTGCTCGGCGGGCAGCAGCCCGTTGTCGATCCAGCGACGGATCGTGTGCGTGGACACGCCGAGCTCGCGCATCGCCTGCTCGACCGTGATCAGCTCGCCGGCGGGGTCCGGTGGCGGGGCGGCGGGGATGCCGGCCCGTTTGCGCACGCCGCGCACGCGCGCCTGGGTGAATGGCAGGCCGGTGCCGGTGCGGTGGCCTTGGCGGCCGAGGATGCCGGCGATCTGCCGGTCGGTCTGGTGCTCGGCGAGGCGGCGGATCAGCTCCACGATGTCGTCCCCGAGCCTGTCGCGCTCGAGTTTGCCGGGGACGCGGAGCGGTACGCTGAGCTCGGTCCACGCGCCGCCTTCCCACTGCACCTCGATGTCGGCGCGGCGTTCGTCGTGTTGGGCGGTGACGATCACCTCGCTGATCAGTGTCCGCACCAGTTCCTTGCGGTCGCGATCGGTCGTTGACGGCGCGGCCCACAGACGCGGCAGGTCCCGCGCGAGCCGTGCGAGCGCTTCACGCTCTTGGTCGCTCAGCGCGACCGGACGGGCACGCTCAAGCTGGGCAAGCTTGCCGTGCTCGCGCTCAAGATCAGACAGCGCCTGCTCCAGTGCATGTTCGAGGGTGCGGCCGACGAGGCGGTTCTCCGGCTCGCACGCGTCGAACTTTCGGCGTGCGCGATCGGTCTCGTATTGCGCACGCTCGACCGCGAGGCGCTGCCCGGCGAGGCGCTGCTCGTGCTGGTCCTCGAGCTCGCCGATCGCGCTGGCGGTCGCCTCGATCCCGGCCGGCGCGACCGCGTCGAGGAACGCTTCCGCGACGGCCTTGTCCAGCCGCGCGCCACCGAGTGACTGGCACGCCCGGCCGGTCGCGTGAGAGTCGCGTCCGCGGATGCACGCGTACCGGCCGATCTTGCCGTTGGTGCCCGAGTACGCGACCTGCATCTTGCGTCCGCAGCGCCCGCAGCGGACGAGACCCTGCAGCAGCGCGCCACCCTCGCGCGCTGCGCCGCCGCCCTCCCCGCGCGGTCTCACATTCGCTCGCAGCCGCTCGCGCGTCGCGAGGTACTGATCCCAGGTGACATAGCCGGGATGGTGATCGGGCAGGCAGACAGACCACTCCTCGATCGGGACGTTGACGCGGCCGACGCGCACCTGTCCGTGCTCGTCGAGGCGTTTGACGGTGCGTTGGCGGCCGAACACGAACGCGCCGGCATACGCCGGGTTGGTCAAGACGTCGTGCACCGCCCCATAGCTCGCACGCGCCCACCGGATCCGTCGTTGTCCGATCCTGCGGCGTGGCAACTGCTGCCCCTCGGCGATCAGCTCCATCGCGACCTGGCGCGCCGAGCCGAGCGCTCCCCATAGCGCGAAGACGCGGTCGATCGCGTGCCGGACCTGCTCATCAGGGCACAGCACGACGCGGTCGTCATCGTCGCGATCCAAGCCGACCGGCAGCGGCAGCCGCAACTCGCCGCGCGCGGCCTTGTTGCGCAGCCCGCCGACCAGCCGCGCGCGGATGAAGTGCAGCTCTGCCTCGCTCATCGTGCCCTTGAGCCCGAGCAGCAATCGATCGTTGAAGTCCGCGGGCGAGTACACGCCGTCCGCGTCGGCGATCAGCGTCCCGGTCAACGCGCACAGATCCAGCAGCCGATGCCAGTCAGCTGAGCAGCGCGCCAACCGTGAGGTCTCAAGCGCAAGGATCAGACCGACGCGGCCGAGCCCGACCTCCGCGACCAGTTCCCGGAATCCGAGCCGCCCGTCACTGGTCGCGCCTGAGCGGCCGGTGTCCTCGTCGACGACCGCGACCGCTCCCGCCGGCCACCCCAGCTCGACCGCCCGCTCGCGCAACGCGTACTGACGCGCCGCAGACTCGGTGTTGCGCTCCACCTGACCGACCGAGGACTGGCGGACATACACGACCGCCCGCCGCCGGCGGTGCTCCTCGGTGACCTTCGCGAGCTCACTCATCGCGCTGCGCCTCCACCAGCCGCGCGACCAGCCTCGCCAGCCGGACCGCGACCTCCCGCTGAACCATCGGCGGCAGCGTCTCCCACACCGCCGCCGCCACGACCCCCTCGCCCGTCATCAGCGCCAACTGCCCGGACATCGATACCTCCGTTTCCACCGCAGGCTCGACCCCCACCCGGACGCCGCACCCGCAGTCCCGCCAGCCGCTCGCCCAGCAGCCGCCACGCCGCCGGCGTCCCGACCACCCCGAGCGGCCGCTCCACCGCCCGCCGCCGCGGGAGATCGGTCCACCGCGCCGGGATCGTCCCCGAACTCCCGTCGATCAGCCGACAAATCAGGGCGGTCTCGCCATCCTCCGACCGCCACCCCAGCACGTCCAGTTCGACATCACGCAGATCGCCCGGCGCGGCCACCAGCCGCACCCGCTCCGGCAAAAACTCCACAACATGAGTAGTGCGACCGGTACTCGCTCGGCGTCCTGAAGACGCACAGCCGGCCCTACACCTCGACCGACAACCCCTACTCGGAGTCGAACTTCAAGACCCTGAAGTACCGGCCCGAGTTCCCCGCCCGGTTCGACGACATCGACCACGCCCGCACCCACTGCCGCGGATTCGTCGACTGGTACAACCACTCCCACCGTCATTCCGGGATCGGGCTCATGACC
>DATKSM010000106.1:0-22450 GCA_035531655.1 Solirubrobacteraceae bacterium | reverse complement strand
GGCGGGCTGTTCATCCTCGGCACCGAGCGCCACGAGTCACGCCGCATCGACAACCAGCTGCGCGGGCGCTCCGGTCGTCAGGGCGACCCGGGTGAGTCGCGCTTCTTTCTCTCCGCCGAGGACGACCTCGTGCGCCTGTTCGCCGGCGACCGGATCTACAAGATCCTCGACCGGCTCGGGTCCTACGACGAGGAGGGCAACGAGGAGCCGATCGAGGCCGGCATGCTCTCCAAGCAGATCGAGAAAGCCCAGAAGAAGGTTGAGGAGCAGTACTTCCTGATGCGCAAGCACACGCTCGAATACGACGACGTGCTCAACCAGCAGCGCGAGGTGATCTACCGCTACCGCGACGAGATCCTCGAGGGCCGTGACATGCGAGACGCCTCCCGGGAGGAGCTCGTCAACTTGATCGATCGACTCGTTGGCGAGTACACGGCGGGCGATTTTGTAGAGGACTGGGACGTCCCGGGACTGCTGATGCGCGTCGTCGAGATCTTCAGGCCGAGCGACGAGCTGCTGTTGCTGGATCCCGACCGTGTCGACCGCGAGGATCTGACCCTGCGACTGCAGGAGGAGGCGCTCGCGCAGTACGACCGGCGCGAGCAGGAGCTCGGGGACGAACTGATGCGTGCGCTCGAGCGCTTCCTGCTGCTGCAGATCATCGATCAGCGCTGGCGTGAGCACCTGCACGACATGGACTACCTGCAGCACGGCATCGGTCTGCGCGGCTTGGCCCAGCTCGATCCGCTCGTTGCCTATAAGAACGAGTCCTACACCCTGTTCGGCGACCTCATGAACCTCGTCTGGACGGACTTCGCCCGGATGATCTTTCACGTGGAGGTGACCGTGGCGGAGGATCCGGCCCAGGCGCCGCCGCCGATTCCGGCACGCAGCCCGAGCGCCACGTCGAGCTCTTCTACCGGCGCCGGGCGTGTGAGCTACTCAGGCGGCAGCGGCGCCGCCGGCGCGCAGGCGCTGGCCGCGGCTGCCGCGGGCGCCGCAGCGGGGGGCGGGCTCGCCGAGGCCGACCCCGAAGCCGCGCCGGTGGTACAGCAGCGCCACACCGACGCCAACGAGCCGGGCCGCAACGACCCGTGCTGGTGCGGGTCGGGCAAGAAGTACAAGAAGTGCCACGGGGCCTGATCTAGCAGGGCGTTCTTGAACGAGCTGCCGTCGCTGCGCTGCATCGTCAAATACTCGGGCGGCGGGGGATTCCGGAACACCTAACCGGGCTGCGAGCCGGCCTATATGTTGAGATCGGCCACCCAGCATGCGCATGATCCGTAGCGTCCGTGATATGCCGACCAACCGGCGAACCCTCGGCGGTTTCCTGGAGGATCTGACTGTCGCGGCCGCGACGACCGGGGTCGGTTTCGTCTTCGCGATCATCGGATCGATCGGTCCGTGGGTCTCCGGCCCGTTCGGTTCGCAGTCCGGGTTGAACGGTGATGGGAAGCTCACAATCGCGCTAGCAATCATCGGCCTGCTTCTGGTCGCGTTTGAGTGGGCGGCGATGATCGTCCCGGTGCTCGGGTTGGGGCTCGCCGTGCTCGGTGGGTGGCAGTGGCATCACATCCACTCAGCGGTGCACAACGGCGTTCTGTTCGGTGTGCACGTCGCCTCTGTTGGGTGGGGGGTTTACGCCGTGATCGCCGGCGGGGCGCTCGCGTTCCTCACAAGCTTCAACTCCCACAAGGATTCGGTTCATGCGATCGTTCCCAGCAACAAAGGGGTGCCGCGACGGTAAGCCCTGCCCGTTGGCGGGCGGGGGTCAGTCGGCTGGGTTATTCCGGCGTGTAGCCGTGTGCGCGTAGCCGCCCGCGCGTGGGCGCCTGCGCGTAGCCCGCATTCCCGGCACGCTGGCCTCGTGACGTAACCTGTCCGGCAGATGGCGGACAAGGCTGATCTGCGGATCTCCGACGCTGACCGCGAGCGGGAGGCCGCCGTGTTGCGCGAGCACTATGCGGCCGGGCGTCTGGACAGCTCCGAGTTCGAGGAGCGGTTGCAGGCCGTGTACGGCGCGCGCACCGAGGGGGAGCTCAACTCACTCCGCTCAGACTTGCCGGCGTTGCCGCCCAAGCCGCCGACCACCGCAGAGCTCGTGCGCCGAGCGGTCACGTCCAACGCGATGGCGCGCAATGTCGCCACCGGTGTGGGGGCGTTTGTCGCCTGCACCGGTATTTGGGCGTTGACGAGCGCGAACGGCGAGTTTTGGCCCAAATACGTGCTCGTATTCACACTCGTGACGGTCGTGCGCGGGGGCAGGCGGGGCGCGCGGCGCGGCCGTCCGCTCAGTCGGGCGGGCGGTGGAACCGGGCCGGACGGCGGCGGAGGGGGCGGGGAGGGTGGCAGCCACAACTACTCCTATCGGTACGAGTACCGCCACGGCCACGAGCACCGGCACGAGCATCAGCACGGAGGTGGCGAGGAGTAGGCAGCACGCGCGTTGCGGGCGGCGCGCTGCTACGGTTGCGCTCGCATGTCGACCGCACCGTCAGAGCCGCTGTCCCAGCGCCTCACGGCCATCCGTGAGCAGCTAAAACTGCTCGCGGACTATCTTTGACCCGGTTTCACTGAGCGAGCGCACGACCGCGCTCGAAGCGGAGATGGGGGAGCCCGGTTTCTGGGACAACCAGGAGCGCGCGGCCCAGGTCAGTGCCGAGCACGCACGCGCGTCGCGGCGGCTGGGCACCTTTCGCACGCTCGAGCACGACATAGAGGACCTCGACGCGCTTGCCGAGATGGCGGAGGAGGACCCGTCGCTCGAGGACGAGGTCCTTGAGCAGGTCGCGAACGTCGAGGAGCGCCTACTGGCTCACGAGGAGGAGCGCCTGTTCTCCGGCCGCTACGACGCTGGTGACGCGTTCGTGACCGTGAACGCTGGTGCCGGCGGCACCGATGCCCAGGATTGGGCCGAGATGGTGCTGCGCATGGAGATGCGCTGGGCCGAGAAGCGCGGCTTCCAGGTCGAGCTGCTGGAGGCCTCACCGGGTGAGGAGGCCGGCATCAAGTCGGCGACCTTCCTCGTCAAGGGGGAGAACGCCTACGGCCTGTACGGGAGCGAGAAGGGCGTGCATAGACTGGTGCGCCTTTCGCCGTTCGACTCCGCCAACCGTCGCCAGACCAGTTTTGCCGGCGTCGAGGTCTCGCCGGTGGTCGAGGATGTCGGTGCGCTCGAGATCGACGATGACGATCTGCAGATCGACACCTACCGGGCGAGTGGGGCCGGCGGCCAGCACGTCAACAAGACGGACTCGGCCGTGCGGATCACGCACAGGCCGACTGGGATCGTCGTGCAGTGCCAGAACGAGCGGTCGCAGTCATCGAACCGCGCGGAGGCGATGGCGATGCTGCGCTCCAAGCTGGCTGAGCGCGCCGAGCGCGAGCGCCGCGAGGAGATCGCGCGCGAGCGAGGCGAGGCACAGGATGTGAACTTCGGATCGCAGATCCGCTCCTACGTTCTGCACCCCTACACGATGGTCAAGGACCATCGAACCGACTTCGAAATGGGCGACGTCAACCGCGTCCTCGACGGCGACCTCGACGGCTTCGTGCGTGCCTACCTGCTCCGATCGGCCGTCAATGCCGCCTGATCCGCCGGAGCTTCCGGCCGAGGCGGAGGTGCATGTCGCCGAGCAGCCGACGGCGCCTTATCTCGAGGCCGTCACCGCCTACGGGCTGCGCGGCTCGACCCGCTTCCACGTTCCGGGTCACAAGGGCGGCGGCGGCGCGGACCCCGGACTGCGCAGTGCGCTGGGCCCGGGCGCGCTGCTGCTCGATGTCCCGCAGGACATCGAGGGGATCGACCTCGGCCCCGCGCCGACGCCGTATCAGCGCGCCGAGCGCCTCGCCGCCGAGGCCTACGGGGCAGCGCACTGCTGGTTTCTGACCAACGGCGCGACCCAGGGAAACCACGCGCTGTGCCTCGCGCTGGCTGGCCCTCGCACGCGCGTGCTGGTCCAGCGCAACTCGCACGCCAGCATGATCGACGGACTCGTGCTGTCGGGCGGCCAGCCACGGTTTGTCGCGCCCGAGTACGACCTCGAGCTCGGGATGGCCCACGGCGTCACGCCCGAGGCGCTCGAGCAGGCGCTCGCCGGCGGCGGACCGTTCGAGGCGGTGTTCATCGTCTCGCCGACCTATTACGGCATGGCGGCCGACGTCGCCGGCTGTGCCGAAGTGGCGCATCGCGCTCGCGTGCCGCTGATCGTTGACTGCTCCTGGGGAGCGCACTTCGGATTCCACAGTGCGCTGCCGCAGTCGCCACTGGCGCTCGGGGCCGACGCGATGCTCGCGTCGACTCACAAGATCGTCGGCAGTCTGACCCAGTCCGCGATGCTGCTGGTCTCGCACGGCGCTCGCGTCGACGTCGGCGCGATCTCGCGCTCGGTGCGCCTGGTGCGCTCGACGAGCCAGAGCGCGCTGTTGATGGCTTCGCTGGACGCCGCGCGTCGGCAGTTGGCCGTGCACGGCGAGCTGCTGCTCGACCGCACGATCAAGGCGGCGTCGCGCGCGCGGACCGCGATCGAGGAGATCCCCGGGTGCTCGGTCGTGGGCGAGCAGTGGGTTGGGCGGCCCGGGATCGCCGGCTGGGACCCGCTGCGAATCGTGATCGACGTGCGCGGAACCGGCCTCACGGGCTACCAGGTCGCCAGCGCCCTGCGGGCGTCCTACGACATCCACGTCGAGCTGGCGACCCACGCCACCGTCGTGCTCGTGCTCGGCATCGGCCAGCCGATCGAGCCGCTCGATCGCGTTGCGCACGACCTTGCAGAGACCTTCAGGCGGATTGCGTCTGACTCCCGTCTTGCTGGACGGGAGTCAGGCAGCAGCGTTCTGACCCAGGCGCCCGCTGATCTCGGCCCCGAACCTGCCGTAGCGCCGCGCGACGCATTCCTCGGACGCAGCGAGGCGGTCCCGGTGCAGGAGGCGGTGGGGCGGATCTCGACCGAATCGATCGCCGGCTACCCGCCGGGTATCCCGACGCTGCTGCCGGGCGAACGGGTGACGGTCGAGGTCATCGCCTACCTGCAGGCGCTGGTGGAGGCAGGGGCGCGGCTGCACGGCGCCGCGGACCCGAGCTTCCGGACGCTGCGCGTGCTGGCGCCGCCGCCTACTGCGTAGACGCTATCTGCGCGCTGTCTGGCGGGATCGTGAACCAGTAGTCGCCGGTGACGGGCGTGACCGTCGAGCTGTGCGGCGTTCCGGTCCAGGTGCCGTTGGCGCTGATCGTCTGGCCGCCGAAGGTGGCGGAGCCCGACCACGGCGTCGGCGCGGTGAGCGCCCGCACGACCATCGGCTGTGTTGTCGGCATCGCCACGCGCACTCGCTCACGGTGGGTCGTGTCGTTGACCAGCGCGAGGCTCCAACCGTTGCCGGACTGAACGGCCCAGACCTTCACGTCGCTCGGGAGCACGCCGCTGATCTGCTCGAGCTGGGCGTCTGGTCCCAGCGTGCTGGCGAATGCCGCGATCCCGTACAACAGCGGCTCGGCGCTGAGTCCCGCGGAGTTCGCCTGGATCGCGGAGTTCGGCTGAGCGGCCCGCAGGTGGAAGTTGACCCCGTTCACACCGGCGGCGACGAACTGGAACAGCTGATCGAGCCCCCAGAGGCTGGTCGCAAAGGTGTCTGTAACCAGCGGCAGACCTAGACAGGTGGATGAGCCGAGCTCGGTCAGGCGGTAGGGGATCCCGGCGTTGTGGGCGGCCTGGATCGCGGGCTGCATCGTGGCTGTCGCCTGGGCGATATTGGTTGGGCGGAAGTATTTGTGCAGCTCTGGGTAGCTCGACGAGCCAACGGCCACGCACGCGTTGTATGCGTAGTAATGCTCGGTCGCGAGCCCGACCTGGCCGGGCTCGTGCTGAAGCAGAGAGCTCAGCCACGGTGCCGTCGGCGCTGACAGCTCAGGGCCGGCGAGCGTCGGCGTTCCGGCGTGGCGCTGCAGGAGCGTGGCGTACAGCGAGTAGAGCGTGTCGTAGCGGACCGCGTTGAAGTTCTTGACCCACGTCGCTTTGCTGCGGTTGATGCCGTCATAGCCGGCGGAGTACAGATTCGGCTCGTTGCCGATCGCCACGGCACTCAGGCTATCCGGGGGCAGGACTCGCTCAGCGGCCTGGATCACCTGGAGCGCCATCTCCGGGTCATGTGCGGCGGCGTTGACGTTGAGGATCACTTTGCTGCCGGTCTGCGTGACGACGTTTGCCAGCGACTGGAGCCAAGCCTCGTTCAGCGTCACGCGGTCGACGGCGGGCGCGATGTACTCGGGCATGATGTGTGCGACCCCGCCGTTCCAGTACGCCGAATCGGCATACGTACCGCCGAGACGCAGTGAGAACGGGCCATCGCCGTCGGGCGTGATCAGCTTCACGTAGTTCGGAAACGCCGGCTGCTTGGTGAAGTACTCCATCTCGTCGACGTTCATCGACAGCCCGAGGAACGATGTCGGCACCTGTTGCATCGCGGTTGTCGTTACCGACACGCGCGAGGTCGGAACCGGCTGACTCGCACGCTTGGTCTTCGCCGTCGCCTGTGCCGTGCAGATCAGCAAGGACGCGGCCGTGGCAGCCGCGACCCGCAACATTCCCCTGCGTGAGGGGTTGCACGAGTGATGGCGAACCTTCATGTGGTGTTCCGAACGATTGTTAGGTTGACGTTGGTTCCGGCAGCGTTTCTTCCTGCTGCTGCCAGCCTTTAGTCAGGCAGGAGCCATGCACTTGATATACGGAACAGGGCGGATACATCGGAAGTTGCGGTCAGCGGGCGCAGTACTGACGATCGCCGCCGCCGGGTGCCTGGCGCTCCCGGGCATCGCGCGCGCGAGTGTCTCCGTGTCAGGCATCCAGGCTTCGACGGCGCTCGACGGCGTTCCGTCGGGCGGCAATACGCTGCTCGAGCCGGCGATCGCGCCGGCCCCGGACGGCTCCAACGCCGAGTGGTTTGTCGTGAGCGGTCAGAACCAGGATCTGCTGTCCGTCACTCCGGCGGGCCGGCAGTCTCGGGTCGCCGGCGGCCTACCGGCGGACTCCGGTTACCCGGACAACTACGCGAGTGTTGACGCCGACGGCTACGACTGGGTGCTCGACAACGACCAGGGCCAGCCCGAGAACGTGTTGTATGCGGTGGGGGCGGCGAGCTCGCCCAACCCCGGCCTCAACCCGGTCGCAGGCATCAATGGCTACGCCGAGGACATGACCCTTGGACCTGACGGAGCGCTCTACATCAGCGACAATGCCGGCGGCATCATCCGGTGCAGAATCACCGCCACGCCCAGGGCCAGTTGCGCGGAGGCGGCGATCACCGCACCGTTCGACGGCGGCGCCTATGCGATCGGAAACAGCGGTGGCTCCGTGTGGTTCACCGACGCCTCCGGCGCGCTCGGCTCGTACGTCTTGCCGAACACCTTCGCCGGGGCTTTTGCGACACTCGGCAACATCGATCCCGGCACCATCGTGGCGGCCGGAAACGGCCTCGTCTACGTGGCAGGCGGCGCTGCGTTGGTCGGCGGGGCGAGCACGCAGATCCTCGCGTTCAACTCGGCCGGCGAGTACAAGGGCACCGCCGCCAGCGGCCTGGGCAACGTCGTGTCGATGACGATCGGCCCTGACGGCAACCTCTGGTTCCTGGACGCCGCAGGCAACGGCTCGGTGGACGAGCTCAACATCAGCACCGGTGCCGTGACCCGGTACGCGCTGCCAGTCGGACTCTGGCTGCCCCCGAGCGGTTGGCGGCTTGCTTCCGGCCCGGATGTGGCGAGCGCCTCGGGGACCGGTGAGGTCTATTTCACCGGCACGACCGAGAACAACGGGCAGGGCAACGCCGAGATCGGCGTCGTCAGCGGCATCCCGTTCCCCGTTGCGCCCGGCAGCCTCGCATTCAAGCCAGCCGTCGGCGTCTCCAGGCAGCACGTCGCGGTGCTCACGCTCACTTGCGCTGGTGAGGGCAACGCCGAATGCGCCGGCAGGATCAGCCTCAGGGTCAAGGCCAAGGTGAAGGTCCAGGTCAGGGCCGCGAGAACCGCCGGAGACGCCCTCTACCGGACGATCACGCGGGTTCAGGGTCTGTCGCTGGGCAGGCTCAGCTACAGCGTGCGCGGCGGCAGGACGAAGCGCGTGGACGTCAGGCTCTCGAACGCCGCCTATAACCTGCTCGAGAAGGTTGTCGGACACAGATGGAATGCGAGGGTGAGGAGCTCCGCGACACTCGGCACGGTCACGGGCACGGTGCTGAAGATGACCGGCCCGCCACCGCCGCCCAAGCCGAAGCCGAAGCCCAAGCCGAAGCCGAAGCCGAAGCCCAAGAAGAAGCGAACCAAGCGGAAGTAGCCGGCGGGGAGGATCTCGGTCCGGGCGGCCCCGGCGTATCCTCGCCCGCGTGGATCAGCAGGAGCCAAGGCCTCCCGGGGTCGAGACAGTGGAAGCGCTGGTCGCGCGCGCGCTGGCCGAGGACGTCGGCAACGGCGACGTGACGACGGAGGCCACCGTTGAGCCGGGGACGCGCGCCGTTGCGCGGATTACGCAGAAGGCGCCCGGCGTCATCTACGGAATCGAGGTGGCGGAGGTCGTGTTCCGCGCACTCGATTCCGACGTCGTGCTGCGCCAGGCGGGTCCGGAGGGGGTGTGGCGTGAGCGCGGCCCCGTGATGGAGATCACCGGCTCGGCTGCCGCGCTGCTGGCCGCAGAGCGGACCGCGCTCAACTTCCTGCAGCAGCTGTCCGGCGTGGCTACGATGACGGCGCGCTGCGTCAGGGCGATCGACGGCACCGGCGCGCGGATCCTCGACACCCGCAAGACGGTGCCGGGCTTGCGGCTGTTGCAGAAGCAGGCGGTCCGCGCCGGTGGCGGGCTCAACCACAGGATCGGCCTCTACGATGCGATCCTGATCAAGGAGAACCATGCGGCGATGGCCGGCGGAGTGGCGGCTGCCGTCCGCAGGGCCCGGGCGCACGCGCCTGAGCTGCCGCTGGAGGTCGAATGCGGGACGCTGGCCGAGGTCGAGGAGGCGCTCGCGGCCGGGGTGCAGGCAGGCGGGTTGGGCGGCTTCCGGATTCTGCTCGACAACATGAGCCCCACCCAGCTGGGCGAGGCCGTGCGGCTGGTCGCCGGGCGCGTAGAGCTCGAGGCGAGCGGCGGCTTCACGCTGGAGGCGATCAGGACGGTCGCGGAGACCGGCGTAGACTTCATCTCAGTCGGTGCGTTGACCCACAGTGCCCCGGCCTTGGACCTCTCGCTCCTACTCGAACTGCTGTCATGACGCTACCGATGCTCGGTCAGGCCGAGACCACGTCTGCCGCGCCGCTGATGCTTGAGAACATCCCGGCGCTTCAGGAGGAGGTGCGCGCGCTCGCGCGGGAGCGCGGCGCCGTGATCCTGGCCCACAACTACCAGCTTCCCGAAATCCAAGACGTCGCCGACTATGTCGGCGACTCGCTCGGGCTGAGCCGCCGGGCGGCGGCCGCGGAGGCCGACACGATCGTCTTCTGTGGCGTGCACTTCATGGCCGAGACCGCGTCGATCCTCTCACCGGATAAGACGGTCCTGATTCCGGACCTGGACGCCGGCTGCTCGCTGGCCGACTCGATCACCGCCGAACAGCTGCGTCACTGGAAAGCCGAGCACCCCGGCGCCGTCGTCGTCATGTACGTGAACACGACCGCAGCCGTGAAGGCCGAGACCGACTACTGCGTGACCTCGGCAAACGCCGTGGACGTTGTGGCCCACATCTTCAGCGAGCAGGGCGATGACACCGAGATCCTCTTCGGGCCCGACATGTTCCTCGGCGCTTATGTCGAGCGCATGCTCGGGCGCACGCTCAACGTGTGGGATGGCGAATGCCACGTGCACGCAGGCATCCGTCCCGATGACATCAACGCTGTGCGGGCCGCGCACCCAGGCGCCGACTTCCTGATTCACCCGGAGTGCGGGTGCTCGACCAGCGTGATGGAGTACGTCGCCGCTGGTGATGTCCCCGCCGAGGGGGTGCGCATGCTCTCGACCGGCGGAATGCTTCGGTATGCGCGAGACCACGAGCACGAGCGTGGAACCGCGATCGTCGCGACAGAAACGGGGATGCTGCACCCGCTGCGCGAAGCGGCGCCCGACGTCGACTTCATCGCCGCCAACGAAGCCGCGTCCTGCCGGTTCATGAAGATGATCACGCTGCCGAAGCTGCGCGACTCGCTGCGTGACGGGCGCCACGAGGTCAAGGTCGACGCCGCGACGGCCGAGCGCGCGCGGCTGCCGATCGAGCGCATGATCGCCATCGGCTGACCGCGGCCATGACTGCGGTATTGGGCAAGATCGCCGCCGCTGCGGCGATCATTCTCGCGGCGCCCGCGCCCGCGCCCGCGCCTGCGTCGGCCGCGCGCCTGGTCATCCCGCGCAACGCGGACCAGCTGATCGTCGTCTCCAGCCCGACCGCCCATCCACCGCCGCCACAGGACCTGGCCACGCTGCGGGCATACACGCGCAGTCGTCCGGGCTCACCCTGGCGACTGGCTCACGGTCCCTGGCCCGCAGAAACCGGAAGCGGCCACATGGTCGCGGCCGCCGAGCGCCGCGAGGGCGATCATGCAACGCCCACCGGCGTATTCACGTTTGGCGCCACGATCTATGGCAACGACCGCGATCCGGGTGGGCTTCACTATCGGTACCACCGGTTGGTCTGCGGCGATTGGTGGGATGAGGACCCCTACAGCGCCACGTACAACCGCTTCGTCCGCGTGCGCTGTGGTGTCACACCCAGCTTCGCGCCGGGGTCGGAGCCGCTCTGGACCGAGACGCGCGCCTACCCGTACTTCGCTTTGATCGACTTCAACGTCGGGCCGATCCGTGCCGGCGTCCGCGCCCCGGGCTCGGGGATCTTCCTCCACAGTTGGCTGGACGCGCCGACCGAGGGATGCGTGGCACTGCCCGAGTCGCGCTTGCTGCAGGTCCTGCGCTGGCTGCGACCCGCGCAACACCCTGTGATCGAGATCGGCACCACCGCTGAGCTCGCGGTGCTGAACGTCGACTAGCGGCGCCCGCAGCAGCCACCCCTCAAAACGGGCTTCGCATATGTGTCGAAAGTGTGCCGTGGTGTCACGACTCTGTGACATTGGTGGGCTATTGGCAACGATTTTGCGAAGTCGTCACATGGCGTGACACTTTCGACACACCTGCGAGGCAGTGTTTCAGAGGTCCCGAGCCCGGCGCGCGCCGCTACCGCATCGCGACGATCAGGCCCGGCCACGTCAGATGAAGACGAGCAGGTCGAGCCCGTGCCAGGTGGCGTTGCGCACGGCGGGGGTGGTGTCGCGTTTGCGCTCGAACTCGGCGCGCGTGTAGCAGTGCACGTCAGCGGGGGCGCCCATCTCGAGCGCGTCCCACAGCGAGGTTGCCACGTAAACGCGCTCGAGCCACGGAATCTCGTCGAACGCGTCCGACACCAGCACGACGGCGAACTCGCCGGCGCGGTCGCCGAGCGAGTCGCCCGCGCGGGCACTAAGCGAATCGCTGATGCGCTCGCTGGGTGAGTCGCCGCCGGATTCTCCGGTCAGGGCCGATCCGCCGAGGTAAGCCCCGTCGAGTCGCCAGCGGCTGCCGATCCGCTCGATGTAGCGACGCAGTTCGGTCCGGTTGAGTGCGATCGTCGCCTGCACAGACTTGATTGTCGCTGTGTCTGCGACGGCACCGCAAGGGCTACCGCGGCCAAACAACGCACTTCTAACGAGCCGCTCAGTAACGCGCAATGGCAGCTACAGCGCTGCTCAACATCGGTATCGCAAGGTAGTTCGGCGGGCCGTCGATCATCACGGCGAATGCGAGCGTCTGACCGCCCCGCGCGCTGCAATACCCAGCCAGGTTCGTGACGTTGTTGAGTGTGCCCGTCTTGGCGACGCAGTTCCCCTGGGCTGGGGTGTGAACACCCATATCCGCGACCGTGCCCTGCTCGCCCACGACGGGCAGCGCAGCGTGCAACAGGTTGCCCGTAGGCGTCAGCCACATCTTCTGCAGCAGGCTGACGACCTCGGTCGGCGTGCTTCGGTCGGCGTGATCGAGCCCCGAGCCGTCGAACAGCACAGGCGACAAGTCGTAATCCTGGCGGATCGCCTGCCGGATCTCGATCGCGCCGGCGGCGAGGGTGCCCTCATGGAACTGGCGCGCGCCGAGCTGCTTGGCGAGCATGTCGGCGATCAGGTCGTCAGACGGCACGTCCATCAGTCGCACCAGCACTGACAGCGGCGGAGACTCGACGTGTGCGAGCTTGACGGAGCCTGCCGGCGTGTGCATGGTCCGCGCTGCGGCACCGACCTGTATGCCAGCCGCGCGCATCGTCACGGCCAGCTCGTGGGCGGCGAACACCGCCGGCGACATCTTCGCGGTGCTCATTCCGTGGTCGTAGACGAGCGCGCTCAGTTCGCCGCCGTAGTCGGGCGTATCGGGTTTGTTGTGCGTGGCTGGCCCGCCACGATCGGTGTCGAACAGCGACTCATCGGCGAAGATGTGGCCGGTGACCCGGCGGATTCCGGCATGTCGCAACTGGACCGTGAGCTGCAGGGCCGTCGGGCCGCGGCCGTCCTCATAAGTACGGTTCCACGCGCCGTCGCCAAAGGTGGGGTCGCCGCTGCCGCGCAGGTAGAGGTTCCCGTGCCACACGCCGCCAGGCTCGAGCGCCCCTTTGCCGAGCACGGCCGTCTGAAAACGGGCGTTCGCGCCGAGCAGGTTGACCGCGGCGACTGTCGTGTAGAGCTTCTCGACCGACGCCGGTGGCCGAGGGATGCCGGAGTTGCGGCTGAACAGCACCTGTCCGCTCGAGACGTTCTCGACGAGTACCCCGACCCCACTTCCGGCGTACTTGAGCGCGGCGTTCAGCTGGTGCTGCAGCCGTGCCGCGACCGTGGCCGACCCAGACGTCCCAGCCGACCCGGCGGCCATCGCCGGCGTCTGTGTGGCGAGCGTGGCCGCCGCCAAGCAGGCGGCGGCGACCGTGACGCACCTACGCAGGCTGAAACTCCTCGACTGTGTGGGGGCCGACGCACGCGACCGAGAAATCGGTCGAGATGCCGGCGGCGACCTCCCGGACGTCATCGAAGGTGACCGCGTCGAGCTCGGCGATCGCAGCATCGGGATCCACATCCTGACCGAATACGATCGCCTGCGAGGCGGCGGCACGGGCAATCGCGCCGGTGTTCTCGAAGGCGATCGCCCGGGCGCCGGCGGCATAGGCACGGGCGCGCTCGACCTCGGCCTCGGTCGGGCCATCCTCGCGCAACTCGTCGACGATCTCCGCCATCCGCCTGAACGCCTCGACGCACTTACTGCTGTCCAGTCCGGAGCTCAGCTGGAGCACCGATACATCTGCGTAGGCATGCGGATACGAGCTCACGGAGTAGCAGAGGCCGCGCTGCTCGCGGATCTCGTCGAACAGTCGCGAGGCCATCGAACCGCCGAGCAGCGTCGAGTAGATCGTCATGGCCGCGCGCTGAGCCGTGTTGGTGACATCGATCGACGGCCGGTAGGACATGCGCAGATGCGACTGATTGGAGTCGCGCTCGGTGACCAGCACGCGCGGAGTGTGCGCGGGCGCCGGGTCGTAAGGCTCAGGCGCTGCGACAACCGCGAAGCGCTCCATCAGTTCGTCGAGTCCGGAATCCGGGCCCAGCGCCTCGAGGTTGCCGACGGCCAGCGCGACGCCGCGCGCGGGCGCCCACTGCCGCTGGCGGAAAGCGACGATGCCGTCACGCGTGAAGGTCTCGGCGAGGTGCTCGGCCGGCCCGAGGACTGAGCGACCCAGCGGATGATCGCGGAACACGGCCTCATCGATCAGGTTCTCGGCAACGGCCGCGGGCTGGTCGTTGTAGCGCGCGATCTCCTGAACGACCACACCGCGCTCCTTGTCGAGCTCCACCGGGTCCAGCCCGGGGCGCCCAACAAAGTCGGTCAGCAGATCGGCGGCCTCGAGGCCCTTGGTCGAGCGTGCAGTGATGTGGAAGGCGACGAGGTCGTGGCTGGTGTACGCGTTGAGCACCGAGCCGTTGCGCTCGGCGGCGTCGTTGACATCGCGGTAAGTCGGATACTTCTCACCGCCCTTGAAGACGAGGTGCTCGAGGAAGTGCGCCATGCCGTTCTCCACGGGCCGCTCGGTGCGGGCTCCGGCATCGAACGCGACCATGATCGTGACCGCTCGCGTGCTCTCCATCGCGATCCGGTGCAGCGGCAGGCCGTTGGCTAGCAGGGAGGTTGTGATCGTGGCCATGCAGAGAAGGTAGCGAGCCGTCCAGCGTCAACCGTGCTGGACGGCCTGCTGATGCCGTCTTTACCGAAACCTCCTGCAAATCTGCTTGCATGAGGTGGTGCCGCTGGAGTCGGCCGCACGTCTGTCGCTACGCTGGCCCGACCTTATGGCGAACATTGATTCCAGATCCCGCAGCCGCCGGACCGAGTCCAGGCGCGAAGCTGCTCGCAACATCTCAAGACAGTCCCCGATGCCCACGCGACCAACTTCACCTGCCGGCGCCAGCGCCGTCATCGAGTTCCGTGGCGTGTCCATGAGGTACGGCATTGCCCACGGCCTGGACCAGGCGACCTTCGCGATCGAACGCGAGGAGTTCGTATTCCTGATCGGCTCAACCGGCTCCGGCAAGTCCACGGTGATGCGTTTGCTGCTCAAGGAGATCGAGCCCAGCGAGGGCCAGATCCGGGTCGCGGGGCGTGACCTCTCCACCGTCGCGCGCAAACAGGTGCCGTACTATCGGCGCAACCTCGGTGTCGTCTTTCAGGACTTCAAGCTGTTGCCGAGCCGCACCGTCTACGACAACGTCGCTTACGCGCTGCAGGTCACAGGCCATTCGCGCAAGCAGATTCGCGCCAAGGTCCCAGACATCCTGCAGCTGACCGGCCTGTCGACGAAGCTGCACAACTACCCAGACCAGCTCTCCGGCGGCGAGCAGCAGCGCGTCTCGATCGCACGCGCGTTCGTCAACCACCCGCCGCTGTTGCTCGCGGACGAGCCGACCGGCAACCTCGATCCCGAGACCAGCATCGACATCATGCGACTGCTCTACCGGATCAACCGCACCGGCACGACGGTGCTCGTTGCCACCCACGATCACGCGATGGTCGACAAGATGCGCCGGCGCGTGCTCGAGCTGGCCGACGGTCGCATCATCCGCGACGAGGCCACCGGCCTGTACGTGCGTGACGAATCGACTCGCGAGTTCGCTCAGCGCCTGCGCAGTCCGAACGAGATCCCCGAGATCTTCTAGCTCACGATGAGACACAGCCTCGGTTTCTTCTTCCGTGAGTCGCTGCGCGCGATGCGCCGCAACGCGGCGCCGTGCTTTGCTGCGCTCGCGACGGTGACGGTCACGTTGGTCGTCGTCGGCGTCTTCATCCCGATCGTGCAGGCGACTCGCGGCGCAGCCGACAGCATCCGTAGCCGCGTGCTCGTCGACGTCTACATGAAGAACAATGCGACCACCGCCGATGACTCGCGCGTGCTCAAGGAGCTGAAGGGGCTCCCGAACGTCCGCAAGGTCGCGTTCGAGCCCAAGGCGCAGGCGTTGGCGCAGGCGAAGAAGACGGACCCGCTGGCCTACCAACTGATCACTGGCAACCCGCTGCCTGACACCTTCCACGTCTACCCATCGAATCCGGCCGACGCGCTCCAGGTCCGCGCTGCCATCAATGGATCTGCGCCAGGCGGCAGCGGGAATTTCATCGACGCATGGATCGGGAAGGTCTCCAACCACACCGAGGACACGGCGAAGCTGCTGACCGTGACGCGCTTTGTGACGATCACGGCCGCGCTGCTGGCGGCGCTGCTGACGCTCGCCTCGATCGTGCTGATCGGCAACACGATCCGGCTGTCGCTGTTCGCACGCCGCCGTGAGATCGAGGTGATGAAGCTCGTCGGCGCGACCGACTGGTTCATCCGCTGGCCATTCGTGATCGAGGGCGTGATCGTCGGGGCATTCGGCGCGGTGGCGGCGATAGCCGTGCTCGGCGTGACCAAGCTCGCGCTCTTGGACCCGCTGGCTAGCAATTGGACGCTGATCGCCGCGCCGCGGACGATCCCGTTCGTGCCGCTGATCCTGGTGTTGGTCGGCGCAGGTGTGGCGGTCTCCGCTTTCGGGTCCGGCATCTCGTTGCGCCGCTTCCTGCGCGTCTGACCTGCGGCGGGGCGCTGCGGGGCCCTGCGGAGTGGGCGGGCGGGCTCAATTGCCGCTGCCCTGGCTACGCTGCAGGCTGTGTTCACGAAGCGGTCGCAGTCCCCTTGGCGGAGCTGGCTTATCGGCGCCGCGGCGGTCGTCCTGTTGCTCGTCGGCGTCTGGTTCGGCGGGCACCCAAGCTGGCTGCCGTCGCCGCTGCGCAACGTGTTCGTCTCAAAGACGGCCGACGAGCGGCTCGTACAGACGACGCTCGACCTGATCGCCAAGGACTACTACCGGCCGGTCAAGACCGGCAAGCTGCTGAATACCGGGCTCGAAGCCGCTGTCGCCAGCCTCAACGACCCCTACTCGCATTACTACCCGCCAGCGCTGTATCGATCTTTCCAGTACGAGACGAACCCGCAGGTGGCCGGGATCGGCGTCGAGGTCGCGGCCGAGCCGGTCCACCAGGGAATCGAGGTCGCGGAGGTCTTCCAGGGCTCGCCGGCCGCGAAGGCCGGTATACGGCAGGGCGACATCATCACCGCCGTCGGCTCGACCTTGCTGGCGCGTAAAACGGTGGCTGCGGGCTCGAAGCTGATCCGCGGTAAGGCCGGCACCGACGTTCGCCTGACGATCTCACGCAACGGAAACACGCGTTCGGTCACGATCACCCGCGCCGACGTGACCGTCCCGGTCGTCTCATCCAAGCTGCTCCACTACAACGGCAAGGCGCTCGGCTACCTACAGTTCACACAGTTCACCGAAGGGTCGGCAGAGCAGCTGGACCTGCAGGTTAAGAAGATGCTGAAGGCGGGGGCGAAGGGCCTGATCCTGGACCTGCGCGACAACCCGGGAGGCCTGCTCGAGCAGGCCGTCGGTGTCGCCAGCCTGTTCATCAAGAGCGGCACGATCGTGACCACGCGCGGGCGCAGCCAGCCGACGACCGTCTACACAGCGCTCGGCGACGCGGTCGCGCCGACGATCCCGATGGTGGTGGTGGTCGATCGCGGGACCGCGTCCTCGGCGGAGATCGTCACCGGCGCGCTCAAGGACCGTGGCCGCGCCACGGTCGTCGGCACCCGGACCTACGGCAAGGGGGTGTTCCAGGAGCTGATGCCTCTGCAGGGTGGAGGCGCCCTCGACCTCACCGTCGGCGAGTACTTCACGCCCAACGGCCACAACCTGGGTGCCGGTGGCGTCAAGGAGGGGCGCGGGATCAAGCCGAACGTGTACGTGTACGACAACCCCGCCAAGCCGGGCACGCACGCCCTCAGGGTGGCCGAGCAGACCGTCGCCGGCGAGATCAGGTGAGCGCGCGGCGGCGCGCGCCTGCCAAGGCGGCGCCTGCGCGCAAGCCCCATGTGGCGCTGGTGGAGCGCCGCGGGAAGTTCCTCGTGGCCGAGCCGTTCTTCGGCCCCGGCCCGCGCCTGGCGATTAGCCGCGACTCGCGCTACGACGCCGGCGATCTGGTCGCAGTCACACCCGGCATATCCGGCCGTGGTGGCAATGGATCACGGGCTCGAGTGCATCGGCGGCTCGGCAAGCCTGACGTGGCGCGGGACGTGATCGAGGCGCTTATGGTCGATCGGGGGCTGGAGCGCGGGTTCGAGGCACCAGTCAGCCGCGCGGCTAAGGACGCTTCGGAGGCTGAGATCAGAGCGGACGGGAGCCGTCGCGACCTCCGCAGCCTCCCGACATTCACGATCGATCCCAGCACCGCCAAGGACTTTGACGACGCGATCTCCTGCGAGCCGGCAGAGGGCGGCGGCTGGGTGGTGTGGGTTCACATCGCCGACGTGGCCGCATACGTCTCACCGCGCTCGCCGATCGATCGTGAGGCCTACCGGCGCGGCACCAGTGTCTACGTTCCGGGTGCGGTCGAGCCGATGCTGCCGCACGAACTCTCGAGCGGAGCCTGCTCTCTTGTTCCCGATCAGGACCGTCTGGCGGTCACGATCGAGATGGTGATTCGCGGCTCCGACGTCGTCAGCGCCGCCTTTCATCGCTCCCTGATCCGCTCCGACCAGCGATTGACCTACGAGCAGGTGGACCGCATCTTCGCGGGCGGCGCGCGCGCCGAGGGCGGGTGGGGGAAAGGCCTTGTCGGCGCCCGTGCAGCGGCACGGGCGCTGGAGGAAAAGCGCGCAGGCAAAGCGGTACTGGTGCTCGAGTCCTCCGAGCCGGAGTTCGCGTTCGACAAGCGCGGCAACGTGGCCGGGGTCGCGCCGGTCGTCCAGACCGAGTCGCACAGGCTGATCGAACACCTGATGATCGCCGCCAACGAGCAGGTCGCGAAGTTCCTCGATGCGCGAAAGCTGCCGGCGCTCTACCGCGTGCATGAGCGGCCGGAGGCGGTGGCCGTGGAGCGGATGCTCGACCAACTGGCTTCCCTGGGCGTGCCCACGCCGGCGATGGCCGGCGGGCCGCTGACCGCGCAGCAGGCAGCCGACGTGGCGGGGGAGGCGTCGCGGATGGTCGCGGAGTGGATCGTCGCCCAGAACGGCCGCGGCGCGCGTGCCCTGAACCGGATCGTGCTGCGGTCGCTCAAGCAGGCGTACTACGACGACCACAACCGGGGCCACTCGGGGCTGCAGCTCGCGAGCTATTGCCACTTCACCTCCCCGATCCGGCGCTACCCGGACATCATCTGCCACCGCTCGCTGCTGTCGGCCGTGACTGGCGACGAGCCGGTTCCCGAGGCGTCTTGGGTGGCACAGGCGGGACCGGCGTTATCGGCGGCCGAGCGTGCGGCGATGCTGATCGAGCGCGACGCCGACGACATCGCGCGTTGCTTCCTGCTGGCGCGGGAGCTCTCCCAGGGGCCGCGCGGCGGCTTGGGTAAGGTGTTCGAGGGCGAGATCGTGGGTGTAATCGGGGCTGGGGCGTTCGTCGCGTTCGGCGAGGACGGCGAGGATCGCGAATATGAGGGCATGCTGCCGGTACGGCGCATGCACGACGACTGGTGGGAGCTCAACGAGCACGGCACGGCGTTGATCGGGACGCGGAACGGCGGCGCGCTGCGGCTCGGAGACTCGGTGGCTGTCACGATCGGCGGGATCGATGCGCCGCGGGGTAGGGTGGACCTGCTACCCGTGGACAAGGATTAGAGATGGCGAAGGGCAACAAGAGGAAGGCCGCGTCGGGCGACGTCGCGACGAACCGTCAGGCCGCCTTCAAGTACAACCTCATAGAGCGCTTCGAGTGCGGCATCGTGCTGACCGGCACCGAGGTCAAGTCGCTGCGTGACGGCAATGCTCAGCTGAAGGACTCCTACGCCACGATCAAGGACGGCGAGGTGTGGCTGATCGGCGCCTACATCGCGCCGTACCCGGCCGCCTCGCGTGAGAACCATGATCCCGAGCGCACGCGCAAGCTGCTGATGCACCGCGGCCAGATCGAGAAGCTCACCGGGAGCCTGAATGAGCGAGGGTTCACTTTGGTTCCTACGCGGATCTACTTCTCAGGCGAGCGCTCGCGCGCAAAGGTCGAGATCGCGCTGGCCCGCGGCAAGGACCTCTATGACAAGCGCGACACGATCAAGAAGCGTGATATGGCGCGCGACGTGGAGCGGGAGTTGCGAGAGGTCCGGCACTAGCGCGGCGCACGCCGGAGAGTGGGCTCTCAGGCGTGGTGGCCGGATTCGACTGAGGTCTTCAGACGATCCAGGCGCCCAGCCCAGGCGGCGTCCGCCTCGCGGATCCAGATTGCCGCCGGTTCTAGCGCGGCGGGTCTGAGGCGGTAGCGCACGGCGCGGCCCGCGGCCGGTTCGCGCTCGACGAGTCCGGCGCCCGTCAGTGTCGAGAGGTGCTTCGCGATGGCCTGGCGCGTGATCGGCAGTTCCGCAGTCAGCGCCGGTACGGAGGTCGAGCCCTCGCGCATCAGGGCGTCGAGCATCTGCCGCCGCGTCGGGTCGGCGAGCGCGCCGAATACGAGCTCCAGCTGGTCGGTCACACGCAGACCGGCTCGAAGGTCGCCAGCAGCTGCGCAATGGGCAGCATCGCTGGCTGTGTCTCGGTGACCGTCACGCGCGTGCCATCCGGCACCGCGATGACCCTCACGTCCACGTGGCGCGCCGGCTCGGTGTCGCTCTCGCGCCACCACCACCAGGTGATGTGGCTCGGCGCCTCGGTCTCCTCGACCACGATTGTGCGGTCGCGGTCGGGCTCGAGCCACCGCTCGCGGCCCTCGTCGGTCGAAACGGCCTCCCAGACGTCCTCAAACGGCGCGTCGATGATGACCTCTCTGGTGATGTTGTCGGTTTCCGTTGTGGTGTCCGGCATCAGGCCTCCTCGTCCGCGTGCGGTTGACAACCAACTGGTTGCTATTGTCGAGGACAACCAACCAGTTGTCGAAAGGATACGCCATGCCACTGATTCCCATGGTGATCGAGCAGAGCGCCCGCGGTGAGCGCTCGTTCGACATCTACTCGCGCCTGCTGAACGAGCGCATCATCTTCATCGGTACGCCGATCGATGACGACATCGCCAACCTCGTCGTCGCACAGATGCTGCACCTCGAGAGCAACGACCCCGACAAGGACATCTCGCTCTACATCAACTCGCCCGGTGGAGTGATCTATTCGGGGCTCGCGATCTACGACACGATGCGCTTCATCAAGCCGGACATCCAGACGATCTGCTTCGGCGTGGCGATGAGCATGGGCTCGCTGTTGCTCACCGCGGGCACGCCCGGCAAGCGTATGGCCCTGCCCAACAGCCGGATCTTGATTCACCAGCCCTCGGGAGGCTTCCAGGGCCAGGCCAGTGACATTGAGATCCACGCCCGCGAGACGCTCGCCTTGCGCGAGCAGATCGACGAGATCTATGCCAAACACACCGGCCAGACGCAGGAGCGGGTGCGAGATGACATGGAGCGAGATCGTTTCTTCAACGCGGAGCAGGCCCTTGAGTACGGGCTGATCGACCGGGTGATCGCCGATCACGAGCTGAGCAGGCAAATAACGGGCTTTCGTCCCGCGAGTGACGGGGCTTAGCAAACGCGATCCTCGGGGCATCAACCGGGCGTCACAGGAGCGACCCTCAGATAGACGTCCAGAAAGCGTGGGGAAAGCTCGGTCCAGCTGGGTAATCTGAGGTGAGATGCAGCGCTCTGCACGGGTCGAAGCCCTGGTTCTGCGCGTCGTCGGCGGTCCCGATCCTCGCGGGCGGCTCGAGGCGCTGTGCGAATTGCGACGCGAACTCGACGCGCTCGAGTCGGATCTGGCCGCAGAGGCGTTCCGGGCGGGCATGTCCTGGCGCGAGATCGGTGAGGCGATCGGTGTCTCCAAACAGGCGGCGCACCGCCGCCACCGTGACAGCGTGTCGCGGCTGGCGCAGGACGAAGACCCGTCTGAACCGACGGCGAGCGGCGTGAACATATCCGTCCCCGCTCGCCGGGCAGTGCGACTCGCACGTCAGGAGGCGGCGCGGCTGGGTACCAACGAGGTTGGCACCGAGCACCTGTTGCTCGGGATCCTGCAGTGCGGGGACACGCAGGCAGTGCCGTTGCTCGGGCGGCTCGGGGTGACGCTCGAGGCGGCCCGCGACGCGGTTCAGCCGACGACAGAGATCACACTCGAGTCCGCGCGCCGGGCCTATGCGACCAGCGAACGGGCGGGCGCTGCGACGCTCGTGTCACCGGTGGCGCGGCGGATCCTCGAGCGGGCGTTGACGCACGCGGCGGCGCGCGACTCGAGCGAGCTGACGGCGCTTGATCTGTTGCGCAGCGTCGTCATGCACGACGATTCAGGCGCGGCGCGCACGCTTTCGCGCCTCGGCGTCGACGCCGCGCGGGTTCGGGCCGAGATCGCCTCGACGGCGGATCTCAGTGCCCTGCCGCGCGTTTGACGGTGTCGGCAAGAGTCCGCAGCTGCTGGTCGATCGTGGGCGACTTTCTGTAGGCGGCGGTCGCCGCCACCGACTTTGCGCCGGTGCTGGTCGCCATCGTCTCGGTACTGGCGCTGCGGGTGCTACGACTGCTCGGGTGCGCGCTGTCGGCGCCCGTCTCCGTGACGACCAGGGTCGCACCGGTGGCCGCGATCACGTGCGCGGACACCGTGGCCGCGGATCCATGTCGCTGTCAATCGAGACTGACGTCCGCGGGGTGCTCACCGCCGCCCGCAGCATGAGCCGAGCAGGCGGCTCCTCGAGCTTGACAGATGTGCCGCTAAACTCTGCGAGGTAGAAAACCCCTGGGGACGACAGGCTTCGACGTGGTCGGATCGTGGGGGTGGTTGCGAGTCGAGGTTCCCGGGAGGCCTCGTAAAAAACCTGGGAAACCATAAGTGCGGACACGCACAACTTTGATCTTGGCCTCGCTGCT